>UREH01000231.1 GCA_900546835.1 uncultured Porphyromonadaceae bacterium | reverse complement strand
CAAGAACCTCGTGTTCGTACCTGCGGGCAAACTGGGCGTCATCAAGAACGCCTATGCCGACAACGAGCTGCGGCAAGAGCCGGGTGTCACCTACTCTAACTACGGACGCATCCGCATTTCACAGTGGGGCAAGGGCGAAACCGACAACTCTAACGGCGTAGAGTTCACGAAAGCACAGTCGCTGTCACTTCCGGTTATCACCGAAATCAACGGCATCTATTCGCTGACCGGAGAATCGTAGTTGTATGAAGAATTTCGAGGCAATATCGGCAAGTCTGTATCCTTACGATGTGGATCCTTTCCTCAAAGAAAAGGCCTGCATTGACGAGGGAATAGACACTCAAGCAGACTATACGGTAACCGATAAAATTAGCGTGGCAAAAGCCACAATCGCCATTCTGCGAAATCTCATTGTTCTTGCGAGTGAGAGCAACGGGGGCTATTAATTGTCGTACACGGACAAACTGGAAAAGCGCATTTTCCATATCGCAAAGGAAAACGGGCTGGACGATATTGCCGAAGAGTTCGATACTCGATCGAAAATTACCGACATTTCCGACCAATGGTAAGATTCCCCTATACGCTCGAAATGTGGTACGAGGAGGACGCCTCGCAAAATCCTGATGGTTCGTGGATCGAAGGTGCGCATGAATGGCGTGTCATCGGACGATGCAATGCCCGTCAGAATGGACGAGCACAGCAAATCAAAGGGCAAAACGGGGATGCCTTCCTCTACTCTTTCGAGGTTACGATGCCTGCAGATACACAGCCAATTCCTATCGGGACGAAAGTACGCATATTCGACAGCCGAGGATTCAACATCTTCGACCGTTCGCTCCGCACTGAGGCCAAACCGAAAGACAAGGACACGGCGTCGTATCCGGTACAGGGATTCTACAAAAGCGGACAACGTTACGAAAACACGAGATTATGGCTGTAAAGTGTACCAACTGGCGTGAGGTGGAACTTGAATTTGCGCGAGCAAAAGAAGAGTACGACCGAAAAGCTGTAGAATGGTTGTCGGCGTTGGGGGAAAGAGTGGTGAAGTACGCCCGCGAACACGGTAGTTATACCGATCACACGGGTAACCTACGCAACTCCATCGGGTATGTTGTGGTACAATACGGAAGAATCATTGCTGAATCTTTCAAGTATAACCGCCGTGTCAGACCGGACGGCAATCCTAAAGGGAACAAAGGTGCCGATGAAGCTCATGCCAAAGGGCTTGAACATGCCCGGTCTGTCGCCCGTGAACTTCCCGCTAACAAAACATATCTCGTATGGGTAGCCGGTATGGAATACGCGAAATATGTCGAGGCTAAAGGTTTCGACGTTCTCGAAGGGTCGGGAAACTGGGTGGAATCTACTGCTGAAAAACTCAAAGCGGAGTTCGCTCGATTCTTAAAATCGAAAAAGCGATGAACCTGACCTCTACGGAAATATTCAAACTCGTCTGGGATCGCATCCGGGATTCGCTGTTAGGGAAGACCGTGCCGATGATGTATGCGGACCACTACCCGAATAATCCTTCGGGAGAATTTATCGTCGTAGGCTCATTGTCAAATGTCGTCGGAGATTCGCAGGTGGCAACCGTAAATGTAAACATTTATGTACCGGACACAACACCGACAATCGGTCGTGAAGAGCAACGCTACCCCGATCGCAACCGTCTGAACGAACTAACTCGTCTCGCTTTCGATTCACTAGGATACTACCCTATCAACGAACGCTGGTTCTTTGATGTGAGCGATGAAACTCTTATTAGTGAGGAGGGGATCTCCTACACATTTTCAAACCTCAAAGTAAAACTTAAAAAATATTAAACATGGGACAAATAATCGGACTGAAAGCCGTTCATGCAGGTAATCCTCTCCCGAAAGGAGTAAAAGACGCTGAGGCTGCCGACTTAATGAAGGCTTTCACCAAAATCAGTCAGCCTTATAATGGTGGTGTTTCCACCAATTTCGCGATACCTTCCAGTAATGATTTTTATCGGGAAGGAGAAGCAGACCCATTTTACTCTGCAATCGACGAAACGACAGGCACAAAAGAAGTTACTTGGAATGTCGTAGATCTGT
>UREH01000230.1 GCA_900546835.1 uncultured Porphyromonadaceae bacterium | reverse complement strand
TCCTTTACCTGGCCGAACGCGGCGGTTACGGCGGCTGTGGCCAGGGCCACAAAAAGTAATATTTTTTTTGTCATTTTTTTCTTTAGGTATCTGTTCAAGATTATTTTATACTTTACTGATCAGATTATTTCAAAAATTCCGCGGTAAAATTCACGCATCTTTTCCTTTCTGTGCTTGCTACACGAAGCATAGCACCAGCAGTTGGGCGATAACCACGCGGGCGAACATCGACAGCGGGTAGGTGGTGGCGTAGGCAACCGGGGCGGTGTCGCCGGGTGTGAAGCCTGCGGCATAGGTCATCGACATCGGGTTGGCCATTGCGCCGCTCACCATGCCTGCGGCGGTGCCGAAGTCGAGGCTCCACCAGCGCATGGCGCCCACGGTCATGGCCAGAGATGGCAGCAGGGTGATGATGAAGCCTGCTGCAATCCACGTCAGTCCGTTGCCGCGCATGATGGTGTCGATGAACTGGGCGCCGGAATCAAGTCCGAGGCATGCCAGAAACAGGGAGAGACCGATGCCGCGGAGCATGAGGTTGGCGCTGCGGGTGGTATAGGTGACCATGTGGAACTGAGGGCCGAAACGCCCGATAAGTATTCCCACCACGATGGGGCCTCCGGCCAGACCGAGCCTGATGGGAACCGATATGCCGGGGATGGCTATGGGAATCGACCCGACGATAAGCGAGAGTACAAGCCCGATGAAGATGGCTGCCAGATTGGGGTCCTTGAGGTCGGTGACGGAGTTGCCGACGAGCGCGCCCACCTTGTCGATAGCGTCGGGCTCGCCAACGATGGTGAGGCGGTCGCCTAACTGCAGTATCAGGTCGGGGCGGGCGAGGAGGCGTATGCCTGAACGGCTAACGCGCGAGATGTTCACCCCATAGAGCTTGCGAAGGTTGAGGGAGCCCAGGCGTCGCCCGTTGAGCTGAGGCTTGCTTATGGCGATGGTGCGCGACACGAGATTCTTGTCGAGCTTGTCCCAGTTGATGTCGGGTTTGTTCCAGTCGCGGGCGCTTTTCTCGCCGAAGAGCACGGTGAGCCGGGCCACATCGTCTTCGTTGGGAATAACCAGAACGCGGTCGTCCTCGGCGAGTACGGCGTCGGGTCCCGGGAGTGCCGCCTGACCGCCATGCCATATGCGCGACACCACGAAGTGGGCGCCTCCGAGGGCACTGACTTCGCGGAGCGACAGGCCTCGTACGGCGGGATTTGTAACGCGGAATTCCGCCACGTAGGTGTGGTCGGCGTCGGGGTGGCATCGGGGTTCGTAGTCGGATTTGCGTGCTATGAACTTTCTTACCACGGCGAAGGCGAGAATCACGCCAACCACACCGAGCGGATAGGTCACCGCGCAGCTCAGGGCCGCTCCTTCGGCCGGCAGCCCGAGCTGACTTATAGCCTGCTGGGCCGCGCCGAGCGAGGGCGTGTTGGTTGTAGCGCCGCTGAGTATACCCACCATATCGGTCATCGGAACCGACATGAGATAGCTGAGCGCTATGGCCGTGAGCGAGCCTGCCACCACCAGCCCCAGTCCGAGCAGATTGAGTTTGATGCCGCCGCTGCGGAATGAGCTGAAGAATCCCGGGCCGACTTTCAGACCGAGTTCGTAGATGAACAGCATCAGGCCGAAATCCTCGGCATATTTAAGAATCTCGGTGTTGATCGACAGACCGAGATGGCCGGCGAGTATGCCCGTGAAAAACACGAATGTAACTCCCAGCGAGATTCCGCATACGCGTAGCTTGCCGAGGCCAAGTCCTATGGCGATTATCACCGAAATCACGCACACGGCCTGGAGCGCCGAATGCTCCAAAAACAGACTTTCAAGCCATTCCATGGCGCAAATTTAAGCATTCTCGCGGCCATAACCTCGGCCTATGCGCTAAAAACGCAGAGGGTGTTGCAAATCGCTGGCAATGCAGGGAGGTGTCTTTGGCGCGTATAAGGATTTGATAACCGACTGATACATCAAAAAAACATCCGTGAGAGCGCCAACGTTCTCATTATGCATTTAGAGGGTTTTAATAATATCTGTTAAATTCCAACCGTAAGATGGTATTATGAATGATAGGAGTT
>UREH01000229.1 GCA_900546835.1 uncultured Porphyromonadaceae bacterium | reverse complement strand
GAAGCTTTAATCGTTGCCCACGGGGAGGGCGCGCGAGAACACCTCGCGGAATGATACGAACGTCTCGGTGCGGAGAAGTCCCAGCGGCTGGAGCTTCTCGTGAATCAGGTGGAGAAGATGCTCGTTGTCGTGGGCATACATCTTGATGAGCATGTCGTACTGACCGGTGGTGAAGTGGCATTCCACCACTTCAGGAACGTTTTTCAGCTTCTCCACGAAGTCGTTGAACTTGCTGGGTTCCTTTAGGAAAACGCCAACGAAAGCGCAGGTGTCGTAACCCAGCGTGGTAGGTTTAATCAGCGCCCGCGATCCTTCAAGAATGTTGGTGGCCTGTAGCTTTGCTATGCGCTGATGGATGGCTGCGCCGGAGACGCCGCATTCGCGTGCAATCTCCAGAAAGGGCTTGCGGCCGTTGTCGACCAACATTTGCAAAATCTTGGTGTCAAGATTGTCGAGATTGATTCTTGCCATAGCTTGAGGTAAATAATTCCCTGATTACCGTTAATAATTTAGATTTAAGTGATTCAAAATGCCATAAGTGGGCGTTGCGGGGCCTTCGTATGCCGCCCGGCCATCGATGGGGCCGGAATTCGGACCGGCAAAAGCCGCTACCGACAATCGCGCTTGTATAGCGTACCTGCAAAGATAGTATAAATTATTATATTTCAAAATATAAAATTCGGAAAATGTAAACTTCCATATAAATTTAGATTCTAAATCATTGTTTTTCCTTAACTTTGTAGCTATGAAACCGATTGTACAGCTATTCAGAGGGTTTGTGGCGGAAGCATCGGCCGGATGTGGCCGTATGTTCCGCATTCTGGCGGTTGCGACGCTTCCGATGGCGGTTGTCGCCTCGGGGTGTTCGGCCCGCGGCGATGCAGCCCCCGAGGCGGGAGAGCCGCTCGGAGTGGCCGTCACGGTGCCTCCGCTTGAATATTTTGCCCGGGCCATTGGCGGCGACAGCGTTGCCGTAACCACACTTCTGAAATCCGGTTCCGATCCCGAGACTTTCGAGCCTGGGGTGGGAGCCATGAAAGCGCTTGGTGGCTCGGATCTTCTGCTGTCTACGGGGCTGATGCCTTTCGAACAGTCGCTGACCCAAAAAAGCGCCTCTCGCGGGGGAGCGCTCCGGATTGTGAGCGTATCGGAGGGAATCGATCTTATTCACGGCACTCACGGCCATGAACAAGCCGGCGAGCATCGCCATTCCGACGCTTCGGGTGAGCGCGAAGAGCTGTATGCTGATCCGCACATATGGTCGTCGGTAGGGAATGCACGTATTATCGCGGAAAACGTATTTCGTGCAATCTGCCATGCCGACACGGCGCGCACACTTTATTATACGGCCAATTACCGGACTTTGATAGTGCGCCTCGATTCTCTGGAAAGAGCATGGAAGGGGCGGCTCGCTCCTGTAGGGGGACGCTCGTTCGCCATACGCCATCCTGCACTCAGCTATTTTGCCCGCGATTTCGGCTTGCGCCAGCTCGCACTTACCGATGGCCAGAAGGAAAGTTCGGCTGGAGGCAGGGCGCAGGTGCTCGACGGCATCCGACGCGCACAGCCGGTTGTGTTTTTTGTGGAGCAGGGCGCTGATCCGGCGCGGGCTGAGATGGCGGCCCGGGCCGTCGGACTCAATCCCGTAGAGATAAATCCGATGGGCGCCGACTGGGAAGGGGAGATGAGCCGCACCGTCGATGCCCTGGCCGGAGCGACGCCACGCTGATGTTCCTGTTCTCCCATCTTGAATAGCCGGTCGAAATTTATTTTTTAATGTTACCAGTCGTTCTGTCTTATGGAGATATGTAAACCGATAATAGAGCTTCGAGGAGTCAGCATGCAGTGGGAAGGAAAGAATATCCTTTCCGATGTGGACCTTACGGTGAACCGAGGCGATTTTCTGGCTATCACAGGCCCTAATGGAGGCGGAAAGACCACGTTGCTCCGCATCATGCTGCGGCTTCTGCGCCCCTCGGTCGGTACGGTGATATATCGCAATTCGGCCGGTGGCGAGTGCAACCGGCTTCCAATCGGCTATTTGCCCCAGAAAAATATGATTGATTCGCGCTTTCCCATCTCTGTAGCTGTCTCTTATACACATCTCCGAGCCCACGAGACA
>UREH01000228.1 GCA_900546835.1 uncultured Porphyromonadaceae bacterium | reverse complement strand
CGGCAGCGTCAGATGTGTATAAGAGACAGAAATCAGGTGCATCTTCCCAATCTGGGCGCCCAGCGCGCCGTAGGTCAGTGTGGTTCCGTTGAGGTCAGAAAGCGCCGGGCGTTTCCAGTTTTTCCTTATGCTTTCGGCTATAGCCGGAAGCAGATTTGTCGACATAGTTGCAACGTTTTAGAATAGATGTAACTGTATGCTTTCAATAAAATTAACGCAGAGTGTTTCTATTCTAACAAATTAATGCGTTACTTTGTAAGCAAAACGGCACAAAATTCCCCCATTTGTGCAAAATTAGGAATTAAAAACAACTTAAGCAACCCAAACCGCTACACAGATGAAAACCAAACTGATTTCCCTGGCCATGGGTGCGCTCCTTGTGGGATGCACCGCTGCTTCAGCTACCGGAAACTACACCATAACCGCCGAAATACCCACCGACGATTTCGAAGGGCTCACAGCCTACCTGGTAAACTTCGACACCGGCGAAAAAATCGACTCCACAATGATCGACAACGGCAAAGCGGTGTTCAAGGGGTCCATAGCAACTCCCGCGCTTGCACGTATCATCGTCGACGGCAATCGTATGGGCTCGCTCGTAGTCGAAAACGCCGAGATTTCCACACAACACACACCGCAGGGCACCGTTGTATCAGGTTCCCCGCTCAACGACCTCAACACCTCGATTCAGAAACGCATCCGGGGCTTCGAGCAGCAGTTCCGCGCACTTCCCAACGACAGCACCGCCGAAGCCGCCGCGCAGGCAATTCTCAACGCCTACGACGCCTACACCGACTCGGTTTTCAAAGCTAACACCGACAATCCCGTAGGCTACAGCCTATTCCTCGACAAGGCCTACCGCATGAATCTCGCCGAGCTGAAAACAGCACTCGAGAAATATCCGGTTCTTAAAGGCTATCAGCGTGTGAACAAACTCATCACGGCCGCAGTCAACAAGGAAGCCACATCGCCGGGCAAAAAATTCGTGGACTTCACCATAACAAACGACTCTATCAGCCAGAGCCTCAGCGACTACGTCGGCAAAGGAAAGCCGGTGCTCGTCGACTTCTGGGCAAGCTGGTGCGGTCCCTGCATCCGCGAGACGGCTGTCATAAAAGATCTGCTTAAAGAATACGGCCCTCAAGGGCTGGAGGTTCTCGGAGTGGCCGTATGGGACGAGCCCGACAACACCAGCCGCGCAATCGCGCAGCATCAGCTTCCATGGTCCCAGATTATCAACGCACAGACTGTGCCCACCGACCTCTACGGAATATCCGGTATTCCGACCATACTTATTATCGGACCTGACGGCACTATCCTCAGCCGCGACAAGCAGGACGAAGAACTCCGCGCCGACGTAAAGGCCGTGATGGAAGGAACACTCAGCGCTGCTACTTTCACCGCCAAAACCACAGAAGGCGCCGACAGCGTCGCGCCCGCAAAATAAACGCAAAATAAAGACTCTATCGTTTCAGGGCAAGCACCCAGCGGACAACCGGCGGAGATACCACGACCGCTACTGCCGCGCCGACAGCGTCGGCCAGCCAGTCGAGCCAGTCGGCTCCGCGCCCCATATGCATTGCCCCCTGGAGCAGTTCGATAGCTCCGCCGAAGGCAATCGAGGCCAGAGCTATCACAGCAGCCAGATGCCATCCTACAAGCGCCGCGTCTCCCCGGAGATTGCGGCGCTTTATGCGCCAGCGGCTACAGTCCAGCTCGCCCACGAACGTGAGGCCGCCGAACATACAGGCATGCACTACCTTGTCGAGCCCGGGAATATGTGGCATCGGCGTATCGCCAAACGGCGAGCGGGCAAGCGTAAGCCATAGGATGGCAACAACCACTATGAGCGTGAAGCCGCCCGTAGGAACGGAAAGAAAACCGCCGGCGATATTTCTGCGTAGTCTGTTCATAAGATTTGGCGGCAAAGTTATCAAGAATCCCCAATTTCATAACCGAAAAAATTGTAAATATTCTTTAACGGGGCTTCTTTTTACTGCGATAATTGGCTATATTTGCAATTGGCAATAAAGTGCCGGAGAAGGCACTTCTCTCTTCCATTGCCTGCAATGGCCGGATTCCACATCCACCATTATGGCTTTCAGCATCTTGAATGCGACGACAAAGCCGCGGCTGACCGCGCAGCCTTCCTTCTCCTCCCTCCTTTCTCCCACCTCTCCTCTCCCCATTCATCCCTCCCCTCTCC
>UREH01000227.1 GCA_900546835.1 uncultured Porphyromonadaceae bacterium | reverse complement strand
TCCCGGAACTGAAAAACATGAGACCGACACCTGCCGTATCCTCCTATACTCCTGTCAGCGACCGCGATGCGGTGCGCATCGCGCGCCACGTTACGTGGGTCGGTTTCTGGTGCAACGCCGTTTTAGGCACGTTGAAGGTCATTGCCGGTATCTTCGGACGTTCCACGGCAATGGTTGTCGACGGCGTGCATTCCTTTTCCGATTTCTTTACCGATATAATAGTTCTGATATTTGTCGGTATCGCACGGCGGAAGGCCAACCGCGACTTTCAGTATGGCCACGGTAAGTTTGAGACTTTCGCCACCATGCTGCTTGCGATGATTCTCGCGGTAGTGGGAATCCTGTTTTTTATCGACGGCGCCGAAAAAACGTGGAATGCCATGCACGGGCATCCGCTTCTGTCGCCCGGATGGGTGGCCCTCGCCATGGCTCTGTTCTCGATACTGCTGAAGGAGTGGCTTTTCCGCTATACCCGCGATGCGGGTGAGCGCATACATTCGCAAGTGGTGATTGCAAATGCGTGGCATCATCGCAGCGACGCGCTTTCTTCGCTGGCCACTCTTGTCGGAATCGCAGGCGCTATGTTTCTGGGCCCGCATTTCCATGTGCTCGACCCGATAGCCGCAATGGTGGTGAGCGTGTTTATTATTCTTGTATCGGTGAAAATCGGCCGTCCGGCCGTCGAGGAACTTCTGGAGGTCTCGCTTCCGTCGGAGGTCGAGGAGGGGATGTTCCATATTATCGGAAGCACCCCCGGGGTGGAGGCTTTCCATCATTTCGCCTCGCGCCGCAACGGCAATTACATAATCGTGGATTTCCATATCAAGGTCAATCCGCGTATCACTGTCGACCATGCCCACCGCATCGCTTCCGATGTGGAGCAACGGCTGAAGAGCGCCTATGGTTCCGATATGATTGTCACCATTCATATAGAGCCGTATCTCGGGCAGCCGGTCGACGCCAATAATATATGTGAGTGAAGCAATTGCGCCTTGTCCCCACATTTTCGCTGTCCAGCAGGAAGGTTGCTTGCACGCGCATGGCGCCTTTCTGGCGGCCTTTCGTTTTCATTGGTGGTCCATGCCGATGCTGTGGAGGCAAACATGGTGGTCGACGGCGAGTATCGTACGGCGCTTGCCGTGTTGCTCTCGCTCGAGCGCTTCCCGGATTTCTACGAGCGTTTTCGCGCCGACACGGGGCGTTAATAGTTCGCTATTATTTCTCCGATTTTCTCCAGCGCTTTCTCGATTTCGGCGCGGTCCTCGGCTACGTTGATGTCGAAGCCGCCGAAAGGGGCACGGTCTTTGTGCAGTACAATATAATATAAGCCTGCAATGGCAAGAGCAAAGATCGCTCTCGCTTCCGTACGCTTCTCTTCGGATATGTCGACCGTCTGACGGTCAATGTAGGCCGTGAAATCAATCTCGTGGATTGCCGCTGTGCGTTGGGTTATATGACATCCCTCGGCTATCTCCCAGCGCAGCAGCTCGGCCACGATGGCATTGTCGAGCAGCCCGTCGAGTAGCGTGCGCATCGTCTCGGCGTTTGTGCCGCTGTCTGCTGTCTGGCGGCGTTTCCCTTTTCCCAGGTCGCTCAACCAGTAGTCGTAGCGTTTCACGAAACCCTCGTAAAACTCCTCCAGATTCTTGTAGCGGTTGTAGAACACGATAGGCTCTATCTTGGCGCGTTTCACGATGTCAGTTACCTGCGACCGCGCAAATCCCTTTTTCTTGATTTGGGCAATCGCAGCTTTTTCGATAGCGTTTTCTATATCGGCCTTCGAACGGCGTGGACGTCGGGCCTGTCGTTCATCGTTGTTCTTCTCCATATCCATTGTTGAGTTCCTGATGGTAGGGTGGTTGCTCGGAGTGTCTGTTGGTCGGGCCTGAACCCCATCCGGCGCTTTTGCGACAGATGTAATTACTTACTATGTATGCACTTGCCACAAAGATAGTTATTTTCCTGAAATTATTCGGAATATATGCGCCATTGGAGTGTGGTTAATTTGTCTACTTGTGCCACATCCGCTCATATTATTTATTATGGCTCTTTTTGTCTTCGTGTCGCGGGTTTGTCCGCGGTTCGCTTTGCAAAAACGAGTCCCCGTTGGCTCTATTGCTGGTTTCTCCTGTCGGTTTTCGTGCGCCGCGAAATTTTTTTTGAAAAAAGTTGTCGAAAAATTTGGAGGGGATTTGGAAAGTGTGTACCTTTGCACCC
>UREH01000226.1 GCA_900546835.1 uncultured Porphyromonadaceae bacterium | reverse complement strand
GGGTGCAAAGGTACACACTTTCCAAATCCCCTCCAAATTTTTCGACAACTTTTTTTTCAAAAAAAAATTTTGCGGCGCACGAAAACCGACAGGAGACCCAGATGGCAGGAAGGCATCGAGGTCATGGAACCGGACAAGACCCCGGCTGAAGCCCGGAGCACAGACAAATTTGCCGGTGCCGACGGGGATTGCCGGATTTCACTATTGCAACAGGAATTGCCGGACTTCACCATTATGTATGGAAGGGATTGCCTGTTTTCACCATAACAAAGGAGAAAACGGACAACCCGGCCGGCGAAAAGGGACAATATCGCGGCGTATCGGATAAAAGCCGTGTGATGTTTTCTTGCGAAATTTGCCAATGAAAAAAGTCAGACAGCAGAAAAGGTTGTTCAAGCCATTCCTCAAAAGGATTCATTAAACATCTAAATCACAAAGCGACATGGGAACTTCTCAGCGACCATATAATCCGGCCGTCCGGATAAAAACCATTTCCATAAAGGATATAGAGGGAAAGGCATATATGGCAGACTATGTCGACGAGTACGTGATGTGCGGCAACAGTCTGGCCGACGTAATGGGAGGCGAGGAATGCATCCGTGTGGCGTTCTGCCTGATAGTGTTCTGCACAGAAGGGCGCCTGGAGATAACGGTCAACAACGTTGTCTACAGGCTGCGGCGCGGCGACATGCTGACGTGCCTGCCAAATTCGATAATAAGCGACGCTTTGCTCAGCAATACCCACCGTGTAAAAATGTTCGGATTCTCGCCGGCCTTCATGGAGGGTCTTCTTTGGGGAGAAGGAAAGGTTGAAAGCATTGTGGAATATGTGCGTGAATCGCCACTGCGATCGTTATCGGCCACCCAGCTTGACTCAGACGTGCTGATGCTCTACGGCAACATAATCTCGCGCAAGGCCGCCGACTCGGCCCGATGTTTCAAAAGAAAAATCATGCATGGGATATTCGCCGCCTTTTTCTGCGAAATAATGACCGAGATGGCCGGACGTCTTACCGAGAGCCACAGCAATTCCGGGGAAATGCGGCGCGCCACCATTGTGTGCAAGGACTTCCTCAAAGCCGTATACACCGACGACGGTACTCACCGCTCGGTAGGCTACTACGCCGACCGTCTGTGCTACTCATCGAAATATCTCTCACATATAGTGAAAAGTGTGAGCGGCCGCACAGCGACATCGTGGATCAACGACCATACGATGGAAATCGTAAAGCATCATCTCCGCCACTCGGACAAATCAGTGAAGGAGATTGCCGACGCGATGGGATTTCCCAACCTGTCGTTTTTCGGCAAATACGTAAAGCGCCATACGGGACTGTCGCCCGTGGCCTACCGCAACCATAAGCCCGAATAAAGGCTGCCTACAGCTACCCCACCAACACCCCAGCCACTTCCGATGAATATCCGAAGAATAGTCCGTTGTGTCCTTCCGGCAACCGCAGCATTGCTGCTGTTCGCGGCATGCGACATGCTTGTCAGTCATCCATACGACGTACATGTGACCGGAGAAAAGAACCTCACGGAGAAGAATATAGCCCTGATTACCGAGGCCATGCGCGGGCGCACGTCGATACGCTTCGCCGTGATTTCCGACACCCAGAAATGCTACGACGAGACCGCCGATGCCGTGGAAGCAATCAACGCGCGCGCCGATATAGATTTCCTGCTCCACGGAGGTGACCTCACCGACTACGGCGCCACCAAGGAATTTCTCTGGCAACGCGACATTCTAAACGGCCTGGCGATGCCCTACGTGGCCGTAATCGGCAATCACGACTGCCTGGCCACGGGGGTGGAGGCCTACCGGGCGGTGTTCGGCGAGCTGAACTTCGCGTTCACGGCCGGCAATACGCGCTTTCTTTGCCTGAATACCAACGCGCTGGAATTCGACTCCCCGGAGCCGGTGCCCGACTTCGGATTCATTCGCCGCGAAGTGGCAAACGCCAGGGGCGCCGGAATAGAAAAGACCGTTGTGCTGATGCACGCGTGCCCCGGGAGCGAGCAGTTCAACAACAACGTGGCGGAAGAATTTCAGGCACTCATCCGGGAGATGCCGGGTCTGCAGATGTGCGTCTACGGCCACGGCCACAATGTAAGCGCCGACGAATTTTTCGGCGACGGAGTGATGTACTACCAGTGTGCCACGGTGGCCAAACGGAGCTACCTCGTGTTCACCCTCAACGCGGACGAAAGCTATGAATATCAAGTCGTGGAGTTTTAAGGCGTTGCTTGCAGCAGTCCTTCTTGACACGCAAGGG
>UREH01000225.1 GCA_900546835.1 uncultured Porphyromonadaceae bacterium | reverse complement strand
CCTCTCTTCATCAGTCGTGTAGACATCTACACTCCTTCTTCATCGAGAAAAATCTCCTGAAAATTTTCCTCCCGGAAATATCAAAATAATTTCGACCAGTTACTTATGAAATTACTTACTTTATTCTTTTTCAACTGATTTTGAACGAATATGCTTACGAATCCCGACGAATATTATATGCGGCTCGCTCTGGGAGAAGCCCGCAAAGCTTATGAACAGGGGGAAATTCCCATCGGTGCCGTTGTTGTGGCCGGTAATACAGTTGTGGGCCGTGGCCATAACCTCACGGAAACACTCGGCGACGTCACAGCCCATGCCGAAATGCAGGCCATCACCGCTGCCGCCCAGACCCTCGGAGGCAAATATCTTACGGATTGCACGCTATACGTCACCGTCGAGCCATGCCTTATGTGTGCGGGAGCAATCGGCTGGGCGCAGATACCGCGCATAGTTATCGGAGCCGTCGACGAGAAGCGCGGCTACGCCACCTACGTCAGCCGCAAACCCTTCCATCCCCGCGCCACCGTCACCCAGGGTGTTCTCGCCGCCGAGTGCGCTTCCCTCCTCCAGTCCTTCTTCCGTCAGCGTCGTTGATGGTAATATAATTTATTGACACGCAGTGGGGTGCATCCCTACAATTTGGTGGCCAAACTGTTATCGCTGATTAATGTCAGGGGAAAGAAAAAAATGTGATGGTCAGAGGGTTACGCGGCGGGTGGCGGTGCCGGCACGTACGATGTAAATGCCTCGGGCAGAGAGTTTGATGCGGTGGAGGCCCGGTTTGATGGTTTCCTGCGAGATGAGCTGGCCGAGGATAGAGAAGAGTTTTACGGTTACGGACTTCTCAGTCCAAAGGTAAATGTATCCGTTGGCCACGGCTATCTGGGTGTCGGCATCCATGTCGATTGTCTGGGTGGTGGCAGGTGCTGGAGCGGCAACTTCCTCCCACACGGGCGTGTTGGTCACCCCCCGGCCAATGGCCAGAGCTGCAACAAACGCTATGACAATCAATAGTCTACGCATGGGCTGACGATTTTCAATCGGGAATATACAAATATATATCGGGCTTTGGATCGCCCGAATGCCTAACGCAAAATTACGACTAATTTTTTGAATTATCAAATATGATTAACATACGGTCTTGTTATCGTCCGGATGTAGATGGCGCTGTCAGCCATCGACCTTTGGTAGCTTTTAGTAGCAAAGAATGGTCCGGATGGCAGGAACCCGAATCCCTCAGGCGACGACCCGGATGGGCTTTTATGACACGCTATCGTGGGTCAGTAGGCGTACATGGCTTCTATCTGGGAGGCGTAGTGGCGATTGATTACGGGGCGCCGGATTTTCAGGGTGTTTGTAAGCTCGCCTGACTCCATGGTGAATTCCTTTGAAAGGAGTGTGAAGCGTTTGATTTTCTCGAATGAGGCGAGGCCTTCCTGTAGGGCTTCTATCCTGTCGGCTATCAGCTCCTTGATGCGCTGGTTGTCCACGAGGTCCTCGAGCGAGCGGTAGGAAATTTTCTTCGACGAGGCGTATTCTTTGATGGCTTCGATGGCTGGCACGATGATGGCTGTAACAAACTTGCGGTTATCGCCGATTACGGCTACCTGCTCGATATATTTATCCTCGCCCAGACGACTTTCGATGGCCTGGGGAGCGATATATTTGCCGTTGGAGGTCTTGAAGAGGTCCTTGATGCGCTCGGTGAGCACCAGGGCTCCGCTGCCGTCGAAGTATCCGGCATCGCCGGTGCGGAAATAGCCGTCGGCGGTGAAAGCGGCCTCAGTATCGGCCGGTTTGTTGTAGTAGCCGCGCATCACGGTCGGCCCCTTTACCAGGATTTCGTTGTCGGGGCCAATCTTCACGTCGATAATATCAAGAGGAGTCCCAACGGTTCCTATTTCATAATCCACATAGGGAAAGCACGATACGGTGGCCGTGGTTTCCGAAAGACCATAGCCGATCACGATTGGGACTCCCATGGAGCGGAAGAAGGCCGTTATGGAGTTGCTCAGCGGTGCACCGGCGGTGGGGAAGATGTTGCCGTGCTCGATACCCATTATTCGCTGCACCTTCTTGAATACGCGCTTATTGAAGAAGCGGTACTGCAGTTCGAGCATACGCGGCACGGGACGCCCGAGGCGCACATAGTCGAGGTTGCGGCGCGAGCCCACCTTCAGGGCACGGCGGCACATCCAGCGGCTCAGCGGTTTCATGCGCTGCATCTTGTCGTTGATTGCCGCGTAGGCTTTCTCCCAGAAGCGGGGCACGGCGCACATGCACGTGTGG
>UREH01000224.1 GCA_900546835.1 uncultured Porphyromonadaceae bacterium | reverse complement strand
GCGAAACTCCAGGCGCCGATTTCGCCGAGCGTGGGGCAGGGCGCCAGGTCGGCGGCAGCGAGACCGCTGCCGTAGAAAGCCCTTTCGTCAATCTTTTTCAGTGATTTGGGGAATTCCACGGCGGTCAGCGCCTTGCAGCCGGCAAATGCCGATGCGCCGATTTCAGCCACCGAAGGGAGGGAGGCCTCGGCAAGAGCTGCGCATCGCGCGAACGCGCCGGCCGGAACATCCTCGAGCGCGGCAGCCGAAATATCGGCCAACTTCAGCGCGCCGCAGTCGGCAAATGCATTGACCCCCAGCGCCTTCACCGAAGCGGGAAACGCCACGCTCTCCAGAGAATTGCAGTTGGCGAACGCCGAAACGCCTATCTTCTCCACGGTGGCAGGGATTACAATCTCCTTAATAGCCGTCGAGGCAAGCGCACCGTCGCCGATGGCTTTCAGCGAGGCCGGAAGCGTCACTTCAGTCAGCGAGCCGAGCATCAGGGCGCCATCGGGAAGCACATCCGCCTCGCTCTTCGATACACCGATCAGAGTCGGCTCCCCCTCGTAGGCCGCTATGCGGGCCTCGCTCAGGTCGAGCGTGCGCAGCGTGCGCCAGAAATTATCGCGTATGTAGTCGAAATCGCGTATATCGATTTCCCCTTTGATTATCAGCTCGGCAGGAGCGGCATCCGCGGCGATTCCGGCAGAAATGGAACCGGGAGTAAGTGTCAGAGTCTCGGCGTTGATATTGAAAAAAGCCGAGGCGGCCACGATTACGGTGAGTATATTTTTCATCCGGATGTCAAAACATAGTTAATCATTACTATAACTATTTCGCGCGCGATTTATTGTGTATAATAAAGCCGCATTTTGCGCGTTAATCATATTGAATCCGCAGTGGCCACAGGCCCATGCCTATAATTTACTCAATATGTCTCCAAATTCTCTCTTTACCACGATATTCCGGCGCATCGCCCCGATGCGCCTGGCCGCTCTTTTCGTCGCCGTGATGGCCGTGGCGGCGTTTTCGTCGTGCATCAACGACGAAATCAGCTCCTCCGCCTCCGATCAGCCCACGTTCTCGACCGACACCGTGCGCCTCGGCACCCTCTTCACCCTCGGCCCCTCGCCGACCCATAAGTTTCTCGTCCACAACCGCAACGACAAAGGCATCATAATCAGCCGCATAGCCTTCGCCGACGACCCGACCGGCGCCTTCCGCCTCAACGTCGACGGCATCAGCGGCAAAGAATTCTCCAACGTCGAAATCCGCGAAAACGACTCCATCTACGTCTTCGTCGAGGCCACACTCCCCGAAAACGGCCGCAACATGGCCGTCGACGTAATCGCCCACATCGAATTCCTCACCAACGGCGTCACCTCGCGCCTCCCCGTCAAGGCCTCCGGCCGCGATGTGGAGCACTTCCGCGGCAACACCCGCATCACCGCCGACACCCGCCTGAGCGACCTCAAACCCATTCAGGTCTACGACTCCATAGTGGTCGAGAAAGGCGCCACGCTCACGGTGCCCCCCGGAATGGAGATATTCTTCCACGACGACGCCCGACTCGTGGTCCACGGCTCCCTGCGCGTCGAGGGCACCGCCGAGAAACCCGTCGCCCTCACCGGCGACCGCTTCGGCTATGTAGCCGCCAAAATCCCCTACGAAATCATGTCGGGCCAGTGGCGCGGCGTGGAATTCTCCGAAACCTCGCGCGACAACTACATCTCCCACGCCTCCATCCGCAACACCATGGAGGGAATCGTGCTCGACCACACCTTCTACACCCCCGAGTCACCGGCCCTGCGCATCGTCAATTCACAGGTGCGTAACTCCAAGAACTATACCCTCCTGGCCATCCATACCGGCGTCGAAGCCGCCGGATGCGAGTTCACCGACGCCAGCTACGGCATCGTCGGCCTCATCGGCGGCGCCCACTCATTCAGCCACTGCACCTTCGCCAACTACTACCTCTTCACCGCCATCGGCGGCCCCGCCGTGCAGCTCGCCCACCTCGACGCCGACCACACCTCGGAGGAAGGCGACGAAGCCGCGCTCCCCTACCTCTCCGCCACCTTCACCAACTCGATAATCTACGGCAACGGCGGCGACATCAGCCACGGCGACCTCGATTTCTCCCAGGTATACCTCTACCGCTGCCTGCTCAAATCCAACGGCACCGACGACGACCATTTCGTCGACTGCCTCTGGGGCAAAGACCCGCAGTACTACACACGCCGCGAGGACTACCATTTCGACTACCGCCTCAAGCCCACCTCGCCCGCCGCGGCAGCCGGCCTCCCCGAATACACCTCGCCGCTGACC
>UREH01000223.1 GCA_900546835.1 uncultured Porphyromonadaceae bacterium | reverse complement strand
GTCATTGCCATGTTGTTGAGTTGCAAATTTACCAAGAAATTTCAACAAGCCGACCCGCCCCAATGCGAAATCTTATCGCGTTAACAGAAATTTACACTCGGCTCTCGTCCTCCTTTATTATAAGAAGGGTATCGGCGGGGTGGAGCCGGCGGTGGCCGTTGGGCACGATATAGCGGTTGCCGCGGCGTATCATTATCACGAGCGAGCCGGCCGGGAGTTGCATCTCGCTCAGAGTGGAGGCCCTGGCCAGATGTTCGGGGGTGAGGGTGAGGGTCTGGAGAGAAGTGGGAAGCTCGTCGGCGAGCTCCACGCCGAAATCGTCGTCGCCATGGCTACCGGGATCCACAAGGTTGAGCTGACGGGCCGCCGATATGACGGTAGTTCCCTGAATGAGAAGAGAAAGGATGGTGATGAAGAATACTATATTGAATATCTGACCGGCTCCTTCTATGCCGGCCACCACCGGATAGGTGGCAAAGATGATGGGCACCGCGCCGCGCAGGCCCACCCACGAGATGAATGCCTTCGACCTAATGCCGACCTTGCGCATCGGCGTCAGCGAGAGAAACACACTGAGCGGTCGCCCCACGAGAATCATGAATACGCCGATCAGTAGCGAGACCGGAGCCACGGAAATCATTTCATGCGGATTGACCAGCAAGCCAAGCATAAGAAAGACCACAATCTGGGCGAACCACGTCATTCCGTCGAGAATCTTCGCTATGCCGCGGTGATTGGGCAGCGGAGCGTTGCCGATTACGATGCCACAGATATATACGGCCAGATAGCCATTACCTGCAAGGGCGGTTGTACCGGCAAAAGTGAAGAATACCGCGCCGATCATGAGGATTGAAATCATGGATGCGGCCTGCCCGGCGTCCTCGCGGTTGGCCGAACGGGCGTCGATACGCCGGTATATACCGATCAGCCATAGCGTTATCTTTCCCATCACGAAGCCTCCGGCGATTCCTACACCAAACTGCAGCAGGAGCTCCACCACAAGGGCGCCCGCCGAAAGCGAGCCACCTACGGTTATGGTCTCGATAAGAATTATCGTGAGCATATAGGCCATGGGGTCGTTCGAGCCGCTTTCAAGCTCGAGCATGGGGCGCAGGTGGTTGCGCAATCCCACCTTCTGGCTGCCGAGAATGCCGAATACGGAGGCAGAATCGGTCGACGACATAGTGGACGCCAGCAGAATCGACGGCAACAGCGCGAAATGGATATTGGTCCAGCTCATGCCGGAAAGCCACCAGATGAAAACTCCGGTGAGAAGTGCCGTGAGGAGGACGCCCACGGTGGATAGCACCAGTCCCGGCAGCACTACAGGGCGGATTGCCGCGATTTTGGTGCCCATGCCGCCCGAAAAGAGGATGATGCAGAGAGCTATCATACCGATGAACTGGGCGGTATGCATGTTGCTGAACTGGATGCCCACGCCGTCGGTGCCGAAAGCCATGCCGACCAGAAGGAAGATAAGCAGAAGCGGCAGCCCGAACCGGTAGCTCGACTTGCCGATGAGCACGCCCGCAATCAGCAGCGTGGAGCCGATAAGCAGAATGTTTTCAGTGGTGATATACTCCATAGGGGTTCATAAAAGGAAATATTCTATAATTACAGTGTCACAAAATTAACTATTTTAACGCTAATGAAAGAATGCCGCACGCAAAAAAGCTCTCCGGCGGCAACCTCATATCATGGAATTATAACACCCCAAAACATTCATACCCTATTTTTAACACCGACGGCCCGCAGGGATTGCAGGATTTTCCATAAATTTGCAACCGACGGAAATTTTACCGACATCGACCAGTGGAATATGAGCGAACTGACGCAACGACTTCTCAGCGACTATCTTGCCGGCAACCTCTCGGCATCCGACAAGCTTGAGGCTCTTCTGCCCCAACATGCCGACGGGTGCGAGTTGCTCGTGGCCTGTCCCCCCGAGGAGTTCAGCGCCTCGGCCATAGCCCGCGCAGTGGAGGATTGCGACGCACGCCTGCTTGCGCTGACGGTTACGGCGATGCGTACGCCCGACGACCATCCGGTAGTGCTCGTACGCGCCGACACCCGCAATGCCGACGCGATATCGCGCTCACTGGCCCGCTACGGCTATCAGACGGTCGACACCTCGGCCCGGCTCACTCCCGAGCAGCAGTCGGAGGCTATGGCCCGCATAAACGAACTCCTCCACTATCTCGACCTCTGATTCCACATCGGCCCAGCCCTACGAGGTATTTTTCTTTAACCGACAACACACTTAGAGGGTGTTTAATAATAGATGTTAAATTGCAACAAGCATATTTTGAGGCAGTTTTGCCTTTT
>UREH01000222.1 GCA_900546835.1 uncultured Porphyromonadaceae bacterium | reverse complement strand
GGGTTGTATTGCTGTGTGTGCCGGCACTTCATGAACTTAGCGCCGAGCGGTGGATGCTGCTTGTCGTGGGCATTTCAGCAATCCTTTTCGGCGTAAACGGCATATGCGTGAGCGTGATGGCCCGCAGGCTGCCCAAGCGCCTGAAAGAGGGCGAGGCGCCCGCAACCGAGCCTGCGAAGCCGGCCGCTCCCGAGGCCGAGGAGCCATCGGAAGCCGAGAAATAAAAGTGATAAGCCTTATAATCCGCCCACCTCAAGCGACGCCCCAGATGGGCTATTATGACACGCCCTCAAGGGTTCGATCTGGAAGCGGCGCCGAATATATTCGGCGATGATGTCGCACATATCCTCCATCGGGAGCACGGCGGAGTTGAACGTAAGGTCGTAGCTCGTGGAGTCGCCCCAGCGCTTGTCGGTGTAAAAGTTGTAGTAGCTCGAGCGGAGCTTGTCGGTCTTCTCGGCCAGAGTGCGTGCATCGCGCTCGGAGGTCTTGTCGTTGCGGGCGATGATGCGGGCCACACGCACGTCCATCGGAGCGTGTACGAAAAGACTTACCACTGGCGTGGGGCTGTCGCGGAGCACGAAGTCGGCCGAGCGGCCCACAATCACGCAGGGTTCGGTGGCGGCCAGATGCTCCATCACGTCGGCGAGAGAGGAATAGACGGAGTCGGTGATCAGGGCCGTGCCGTTGTACCACGGCAGCTGTCCGAATCCCATCGAGAAGCCTACGGAGCTGGCCGCCATGCGCGGCATGCGCTCGTCGGTTGTCTCGAAGATTTCGGGCGACATGCCGGCCTTGCGCGCGGCCTCCACGAGCAGCTGCTTGTCGTAGTAGGCGATGCCGAAGCGGTCGGCGAGCATCCGGCCGAGTTCGCGGCCTCCGCTGCCGAACTGGCGTCCGACGGTTATCACGTAGTTTTTCGTTTTGTCGAGGTTTTTCATGGGCGGAATGGAGAATAGGGATAAGGGAATTTCGGGAGGGATGGGAAATCGGGAAGTCAGTCGTTAGTGCGGGCGGTGGAGTAGCCGAGCGAGCGGAATAGCTCGAAATCGGAGTCGAGGCCGTTGCCGGCGGTGGTGAGCATGTCGCCCACGATGGCGCCGTTGACGCCTCCGCGGAGCATTCTGGCCGTGGCCTCGGGGCTTATGCGGGCGCGTCCTCCGGCAAACCGTATGGTTAGCTTCGGGGCTATCAGACGCATCAGGGCGCAGGAGAGCACCACTTCGCGCTCGGCGATGAGCGGAGTGCCTTCCAGCGGGGTGCCGGGGATGGGATTGAGCAGGTTGACGGGCATCGACGTGGCTCCGGCTTCTCTGACCTCTTCGGCCAGCTCCAGGCGCTGGCGCAGGGTCTCGCCCATGCCTATTATGCCTCCGGAGCACACCTGCATCCCCGCGCGCAGGGCGGCACGAATGGTCCGCAGCTTGTCGGCGCGGCTGTGGGTGGAGCAGAGCGAGGGGAAGAGCGACGCAGCCGTCTCCAGGTTGCAGTGGTAGCGGGTAACGCCGGCCTGGCGCAGGATTTCCATCTCCTCGTCGTCGAGCAGCCCCATCGAGGCGCAGAAGGTCATATCCGACTCTGCGGCGGCGTGGCGGTACATGTCGGCGAAGCGCCTGAGGTCGGCTTTGCCGACCTTGCGGCCGGAGCATACAATCGAGAAACGGCCCACGCCGCGGGCGTCGTTGCGGCCTATGGTGGCGTGGAATTCCTCAGGGTCGACGAAGAGATATTCGGCGCAGCCGGTATGGTGGGCGGCAGCCTGGGCACACCAGCGGCAGTTTTCGGAGCAGCGCCCCGAGCGGCCGTTGATTATCGAGCAGGTATCGAAATGGTCGCCGCAATTGGCGCGGCGTATGCGGTCGGCTGCCTCGCAGAGTGCCTGCAGATTGGCCTCGCGGTCGGGCGAGAGGGTCTCGGGCGCGTCGGCCGGGCTATGGGTGTCGGACTCGGCGCATGCCTCGGCCAGCCGCAGGCATAGGTCGACCGATGCGGGTCGCCCGTCGAGAGCATTGCGCTCGGCTTCGGCAAGAAGGGTATGGAATGTGGAGGTATCCGTCATTTTTTTCAAGGTTACCTTTTCTATTGTTGGCATAGCAAAGATAACGCATTTAGTGCGTTTTGAAGCCCCGTGGGGTGGAAAATTTTCAAAAAATTTGCAGAGTCGCGCGGATTTCGTAACTTTGCGGCGGGTAAGTGCTACACGGCCAGCTCCCCCTGAACTCCGCCAGGTCTTGATCGAAGCAACGGTAGGGGGTTGTAGCGGCGCGATGTGGTTAGCTTACCCTTTTTTTGTGAACATACAGAAGCGGCGGGGCCGGGGCTGTCTCTT
>UREH01000221.1 GCA_900546835.1 uncultured Porphyromonadaceae bacterium | reverse complement strand
CGAGATCGCTCAGTGTCTCGTGGGCTCGGAGATGTGTATAAGAGACAGATGTATATATTCAGCAAAATAAAAATTACAGTCATAATCTAGTCAAAATTTGTGTGTCGGATGTGTATTTCTTGGTATCGGTAGAATTGTTCCGACTTTTGACAATGTTTCAAATTAGATTAAGAGTACAAAAATAGCGCGTAATCAGACCAATTTTCTGATGACGGCATCTGGACATGCCTTGAAAGAAAAATTGTGATTACGCGCTATGCAGTAAGCATAGCACAGTATCACACAATGTCTTCTTTCGATTCAAATTGTCCAGATTTTCATCAGAAACAGTTGCGTAAACTATGTTATCCTATATTGTTGGAACGATTGACTCTTCAATCGCAGTTCTTTGCAATATTGCACTGCAAAGTTAATGAATTTTTACGAGGTTGTCAATATTCCATTTCTCCGTCAGTGTTGATCCCATGCTTTTTACGGAGTTCAAATAGAGCCCTTTCCGATATTCCGAGGAGCTTTGCTGCTCCTCGCCATGTCCTTGCACGCTTGAACGCTTTGAGTATCCTTTCTTTTTCCGCCTTTGAGTTACGGTGCGTCAGATCCTCGGCATTGTCAAGGCGTGCCTCATCAAATCGGAGATCACTTACCGTTATTACCTCACCTTTGACATGGAAGGCGGCGAAAAGAACAACGTCTTTCAGCTCACGGATATTGCCGGGCCACGGATGGAGTTTGAGAGCCTTGATTGCCGAGGCATCAAGCCGTTTCTTCGGTTGTTGAGTCTTTCGGGCATACTTTGACAGCAGATAATCCGCTATGTCTGAGATGTCATCTGTCGTTTCTCGCAACGGAGGTACGTTGATACTTGTCTGACGTAATGTGAAGAATAGGTTGTCACGGAATTTTTCTTCGGCTACCATCTTCAGCAGTGATGCGTTGGCGGTGCAGATTATTCTCGCTTCGGGATGTTCCTGTTCAAAAATATGAAGCAGAACCGACTGCCGTTCGAAGGTGAGCAACTGTATATTCTTTACTATAATCGTACCTCCCTTCGCATCTCGGAAGTATCCTTCTATGCGGTCGTAAGTTTCACTCCGGTCGGAATCAGGTTCGTGCTTTCCGACAAGAGCTGCTCCACCAGCTTCAATGACAACCAGCGGTTTCTGTGTTCTTGAACTTTGCAGGTATATTTGACGAGCAACCTGTTCCTTGCCCGTGCCACATTCACCGAAGATGATGCAGTTGACGTTTGTGGATGCAATCTCTGTTATTGACTGTTCGATTTTCTTGAATGTCTTGCTTTGCCGTGGGATAAGCGTGTTATCAAGTTGCAGCACTATGTTCTCCGGTTTGGCATATTTTCCAACCGTTTCTACCAACTGACGGTCAATGGCAGGTCGCTGTATCACGTCAATAGCACCGTCACCACGCATTATGTCTATAATGTCAATGGTATTGATATTGTCCACTACGGCAATAGTGGGAAAATTCAATCCTTCCTGCTTTTGCCAGTTGATTAACTCCTGTACCGTGCCGTCGGTGAATTTCATCGCCGCAACAACGACAGCTCCAGGTGGCATCTTCGCCAACTCCTCTTTTGCTTTCTCCATATATTCAGCTCCAATCGGTTCATAGCCGGCTTTAGTGAGCAGGCTCGACATAATTCGGAAATCTGAATGTGTGGCATCTACAATTAGTACCTTATTCATTATTACTTTGTGTTTATAATAAAAGAGGGATTTCTGCACGCAGAATCCCTCAGATGAACCAATCTTTTTACCTAATTTTACCTATTAAAAAATGTCAATTATGCCTATCATCTAATGGGCTTAAGTGATATTGCATACCCTCCTCCGGGGGCTGCGTTAAGTTTAATCTTTGATTTGTTTGATATGGTTTTCTTTGATATTGTATAAGCCTGCGGATTGTTGAGATAATGGGCATCCTTGGCATCTGCATAAATCACGGCCTCATATTTTTTATCTTTATCAAGAAAATCAAAAGACAGTTCTGAGGAATGGCCATCTTCATTTGCGGTACAGCCAATAAACCAGTTGTCACTACCTTTCGCCTTTCGTGCAGCCACGATATAACGACCCGGTTCTGCTTCGAGATATTTACTTTCATCCCAGTCAACCGCAACATCTTTGATGAACTGGAATGCATCCATAAACTGTTCATAGTGCTCCGGATAATCTGCTGCCATTTGCAGTGGGCTGTACATTGTAACGTATAGAGCCAACTGACGGGCAAGTGTAGAGTTGACATGACCGGCACTATTGGGATTGATTTTTTTCATATCCATCACAAATATCCCCGGTGTATAGTCCTGTCTCTTATA
>UREH01000220.1 GCA_900546835.1 uncultured Porphyromonadaceae bacterium | reverse complement strand
CCGGCGATTCGGTGATTGCCGGGCGCAAGCTCCCCAACTCGCGCATCATAAAGATTCTGCGCGGCGAGAAGGGTTCGCAGGTACTTCTTAAAGTGCTCCGAAAGGGTTCGCCCGAGCCGATAGCCTTCCTCGTGACGCGCGACGACATCCCGGTCTACAGCGTCGACGCCGCCTATATGGCCGACCCGACCACCGGCTACATCCGCATCTCGCGCTTCGGCGAGGAAACCGAAAAGGAATTTGAGAAAGCCCTCTCGGACCTCCGTGCCAAGGGGATGCAGAATCTCATTATCGACCTTGAGGACAACGGCGGCGGTTATCTCCAGGCGGCCCATCAACTTGCCTCGCACTTCCTTGAGAAGGGCGACATGGTGGTCTATACCGACGCGCCGAAAATGGGTCGCTCCGACTTCCGCGTGGAGCGTGCCGGCGACTTCCGCAAGGGGCGTCTGGTAATCATGGCCAACCAGTATTCGGCCTCTGCAGCCGAAATCCTTTCAGGAGCCGTGCAGGACAACGACCGCGGCCTCATCGTAGGGCGCCGCACCTTCGGCAAAGGTCTTGTTCAGCGACCCTTCCCCTTCCCCGACGGCTCTATGATACGCCTTACGGTGTCGCGCTATTACACCCCTTCAGGCCGCTCAATCCAGAAACCCTACGCCCCCGGCGACGAGGAGGCATACCGCAAGGATATGCTCAACCGCTATGAAGCGGGCGAATTCTCAAGCGCCGACTCCATCCATCTGCCCGACTCGCTGCGTTACTCCACCCTGCGCAACCGCCGCCCGGTCTACGGCGGGGGAGGCATTATGCCCGACCTCTTCGTGCCCATCGACACCACGATGTACTCCACATACTACCGCGACCTCGTGGCCAAAGGCATAATCAACCGCTTCGCCATAACCTATGTCGACGCCAACCGCAAGAGTCTCCGAGCCGAGTATCCCGACGGCGAGGCCTTCGACCGCGGGTTCACCTTCACGCCGGAGATGCTCGATGAAGTCGTGGCTCTGGGCCGCGCCGACAGCGTGATGCCCGACTCGGCGATGTTCGAGAAGTCGCGTCCGCTAATCGCCACGATAGTGAAAGGTCTCATAGCCCGCGACCTCTTCGAGAGCACCGACTACTTCCGTGTTGTAAATCCGGCGCTCAGCCCGAGCTACCGCGCCGCTCTCGACCTCATCAACGACGAGGAACGCTACAACCGGTTGCTCCGCGAAGGAGCCGTGCCAAATAAATAAGCGACACCGCGCGGCTCAGCCATATCGCGCCGCCCCATCGGGAAAATGAGCAAAGACAGCAGAAAAACTGCACACTCATAGGCCAATTGTGCCAATTTTAAGCCAAAAAGGCATGCAATTTGCAAATAAACGTTAACCAACCGCCACTTTCAGCGCCCAATCTTGGGCGCCTTATGGACGAAAAGGTTAACTTTGCAAAGCAAAAGCTCTCCGTCCGCCCCGAACCATCTCTCCCCACTTCATTGCGCCGGATTTACCGGCATCCTTTCGGTGCGGTCTGATTCTCAACTAAAAACTAAGTCTTTTGGCAAACATACTGACAACGCTTGTCGACCGACAGGCCACACGCTACGGCGACCGGGCAGCCGTCTACTACCGCACATCGCATGGCGAATGGCGTCCCTACAGCTGGATCGAAATGCAGGAAATGGTCCGCAGGGCAGCCGCCGCGCTCGAAATTCTCGACATAAAGGAGGGAAGCAAAATCGCCGTATTCTCGGCCAACGACCCATATATTCTCATAACTGATTTCGCCGCTTTCGCCAACCGCGCCGTGCCGGTCAGCATCTACGCCACCTCGTCGGCCGAGCAGGTCGATTATATCGTGGGGGATGCCCAGGCCGAAATCCTGTTTGTCGGAAGCCGCGAGCAGTATGCCATAGCCCGACGCGTGGCGACCGATCAGAATTGCCTGCGCCGCATCGTGGCCTACACAGATTTCACTCTCGACGCCGACGACTCCACCACGCTGACTTTCAGCCAGCTCCTCAAGCTCGGCGAAGCGGCTTCAGCCGAATGTCGGGCTGAGGTAGACCGGCGCACCCGCAGTGCGGAAGCCGATGACATCGCCACTCTGCTCTACACTTCCGGCACCACCGGCGACCCCAAGGGTGCGATTCTCCCCCACAGCTGCTTCACCGCCGCAATCGACGCCCACCACACACGCCTTTCCTCGCTCTCCGACAAGGATACGGCCATGTGTTTCCTCCCCTTGAGCCATATTTTCGAGAAAGCGTGGACATATTTCGCCCTCGACCGCGGTATCCGCGTTTACGTAAACCGCGACCCGCGCGAAATCCAGACCACCATCCGCGAGGTTCACCCCACGTGCATGT
>UREH01000219.1 GCA_900546835.1 uncultured Porphyromonadaceae bacterium | reverse complement strand
CAAATGGAATCAGCCCTTATTTTTATCGCCTAAAAATTTTTATCGGACAGCAATAATAGAGAATAGCGCTTGCCCGGATGATTTATTCCGATTAAATTATGAGAACGCTCCCGGTATTTTCCGGGGGCGTTTATATTATTCACTTTACCACATTCCCAACAATGCCCACAATCGTTTCTGGCCCCCATAAGCCCGATAATCCGCAAATACAAAAAAGTTTTCAACACCGATGCAACCTTAGCTATACCAACTGCGTCTAAAAAGTGTTTCAGATAATAATATTAAAATCAATATCACATCAATGATACGACTACGGGATGTAAACAAGACGTATCCGGGCATCGTTCCGCTCCACGTTCTCAAGGATATCAATCTCGAAATAGAGCGAGGCGAACTGGTATCGATCATGGGCGCCTCGGGATCCGGCAAATCCACCCTGCTCAACATTCTCGGAATACTCGACAACTACGATTCGGGCGAATACCGCCTCGACGGCACCCTGATAAAGAACCTCAGCGAAAACCGTGCCGCCGACTACCGCAACCGCATGATTGGCTTCGTGTTCCAGAGTTTCAACCTCATCAACTACAAAAACGCCGTGGAGAACGTGGCCTTACCGCTATTCTACCAGGGTGTGGGGCGACGTAAGCGCAACCAGATGGCCATGGAGCAACTGGAACGCATGGGGCTTGCCGACCGCGCCCACCATCTGCCCGGAGAGCTCTCGGGCGGTCAGAAACAGCGAGTCGCCATTGCCCGCGCCCTTATCACAAAACCCTCGATTATACTCGCCGACGAGCCTACAGGCGCTTTAGACAGCTCCACATCGAAGGAAGTGATGCAGGTATTCCGTGAACTAAACCAAGTGGAGGGGATGACCGTGGTAATCGTGACCCATGACCCCGGTGTAGGCGCCCAGACCGACCGCCTGATTCGCATAAGCGACGGCCGCATTGTCGACCAAGCTGAACCGACGCTTTAAATTACTATCACAACAGGCTCCCAATCAAGAATATTCCAATCAATGTTCGACCTCATATCCGAAATACTCCAGACGCTTCGCCATAACAAGCTGCGCACGGCCCTTACGGGATTCGCCGTGGCATGGGGTATCTTCATGCTTATCGTGCTGCTCGGAGTGGGCAACGGCGTGACAGGCTCATTCCGTGAGCAGGCGATGACTCCAGGCGCACAGAAAATCAGTATATGGCCCGGGCGCACTTCAAAACCCTACCACGGCTATCGCGAAGGGCGCGTGATTTCGCTCAAGAACGCCGACATCAAGCGCATAACCGACGACAACCGCCAAACTGTGCGCGAAGTGACCTCCATTCTCTATGGTTCCACCGACACTCTTGCATACGGCTCGAAATCGATTAGCACGAGCTACACAGGTGTATACCCGTCGGAAATAAAGCTCCGCGACGAGATGACAATGGAACGCGGCCGCTTTATCAACGAAAAGGATATGGCCGGCCGTGCCAAAGTGATAGTCCTGTCGAAGGACGATGCCGCATCGCTCGGACTGCCCGACACCGACGAGGCTCTGGGAAAGCAGATACGCATGTCCGGACTAAGCTTTAAGGTTGTGGGCATCTACACCTCGCGCTGGGGCCGTGAAATCTACATACCGTTCTCCACGGCCCGCATGCTCGCTGGCAACGACGACGACCTCGGCTCGATGAGAGTAATGCTCCACAACGTGGAGACCGCCGAGCAGGGAGACCAGGTGGAAGCCGACGTGCGCCGCTCGCTTGCCGCCGCCCACGATTTCGATCCCGACGACACCAGCGCCGTATGGATATGGAACCAGTTCTCGCAGGGAATGAAAGGCCTTCAGGCCATGAACATCCTCAACGCCAGCATATGGATACTGGGGCTACTCACGCTGCTGAGCGGCGTAGTCGGGATAAGCAACATAATGTTTGTGAGCGTACGCGAGCGCACACATGAGATAGGCATCCGTCGTGCCATAGGCGCAAAACCACGCAGCATCCTTACGCAGATTATGGCCGAGAGCATCGCCATAACAACTCTTTTCGGGTATATCGGCATAGTGCTCGGCTCTGCAGCCACGGGCGTTGTCGACGCGCTGTTTGGCGAATCCGACTTCATGACCCATCCCCATGTGGATCTCTCGATTGCCGTGCAGGTCACAGCCGTCCTGATTCTGGCAGGTGCTCTGGCCGGACTATTTCCCGCGCTGAAATCGCTGAAAGTAAAACCCGTGGAGGCCCTCCGCGATGAATAAACCAACCGCTATCATTCTGACCGAAACAAAATGCATATACTGCTTTTCGACACCGACAACTGGAAAGAGATAGGAGCCACGCTCGCACGTAATAAGACGCGCACCTTTCTTACCGGATTCGGTATATTCTGGGGCACA
>UREH01000218.1 GCA_900546835.1 uncultured Porphyromonadaceae bacterium | reverse complement strand
GTGGGCGCCGGCGGGTTTTCTGACCTTTCAAACGTATTGTCCGGTTCTACTCAGCTGCGGCCGAGGGCCGTCAGCGGGGAGAATCTTATTTGTTTTTGAAGGGGAGGCCAAACTGCTTGAGCAGAGCATAGCCTTCTTCGTCGGTGTTGGCCGAGGTAACGAAGGTGATGTTCATGCCGGTGAGTTTGCTGATGTTGTCGATGTTGATTTCAGGGAAGATGATCTGCTCGGTGATGCCGAGGGTGTAGTTGCCACGGCCGTCGAGTTTGCCTTCGATGCCCTTGAAGTCGCGGATACGGGGCAGAGCCACACGGATCAGACGTTCGAGGAACTCATACATGCGCTCGCGACGGAGTGTGACGCGTGCGCCGATGGGCATCTTCTTACGCACCTTGAAGTTGGAGATGTCCTTCTTCGAGAGAGTTGCAACGGCTTTCTGGCCGGTGATGGCGGTAAGTTCGTTGATTGCGGTCTCGATGACCTTCTTATCCTGGGTTGCGTCGCCAAGACCTTCGTTGATCACGATTTTTTTCAGGCGGGGCACCTGCATCACCGTGGTATAGTTGAATTCCTTGGTGAGGGCGGGGACGATTTTCTCGTCGTACTGCTTTTTAAGAGTTGTGCTGCTCATTATTTAATCTCCTCTCCTGATTTTTTAGCGTAACGAACTTTCTCGCCGTTTTCGCCGATGCGGATTCCCACGCGGGTGGGTTTGCCGCTCTTGGGGTCGAGCAGGGCGAGGTTAGAGATATTGATAGGAGCTTCCATCTTGATGATGCCGCCCTGGGGATGTTTGGCGGAGGGCTTAGTGCTCTTGGAGACGATGTTGATGCCTTCTACAACGGCGCGGTTCTTATCGGCATCGACCGAGAGAACGCGGCCCTTGCGGCCCTTATCCTCGCCTGCGAGAACGTAAACGGTATCGCCCTTTTTAATATGAAGTTTGCTCATTGGGTTTTGATTTGTCTACGGGGTTTTGCTTGAATCAGATTGTTAAAGCACCTCGGGGGCGAGCGAGACGATCTTCATGTTGGTGGCGCGGAGTTCGCGGGCCACGGGGCCGAAGATACGGGTTCCGCGGAGTTCGCCGGCATTGTTAAGGAGCACGCAGGCATTGTCGTCGAAGCGGATGTAGGAGCCGTCGGGGCGACGGATTTCCTTCTTGGTACGAACGACAACGGCCTTCGATACAGTGCCTTTCTTAACGTCGGACGAGGGGATAACGCTTTTCACCGAGACTACGATGATGTCGCCCACAGAGGCGTAGCGGCGGCCGGTGCCACCGAGCACGTGGATGCACAGGGCCTCTTTGGCTCCGCTGTTGTCAGCAACGGTTAAACGGGATTCGGTCTGTATCATTGTTACTTAACTTTTTCGATGATTTCAACTAAGCGCCAGCGTTTGGTCTTGGAAAGGGGGCGGGTCTCCATCAGGCGTACGGTATCGCCGATTTCGCACTCGTTCTTTTCGTCGTGGGCGTGGTATTTCTTCGTCTTGTTGACAAATTTGCCGTAGATGGGGTGTTTTTCCTTCCATTTCACGGTCACCGTGATGGTCTTGTCACCCTTGTTGCTCGAAACAACCCCAATACGCTCTTTGCGGAGATTTCTTTTTTCTTCCATATCGATAGGATGGTTTGCGGGATTTGAGGTTATTATTTGTTGTTGAGTTCGCGAGCGCGGAGCTCGGTTTTCACGCGTGCGATCATGCGGCGGTCAAGCGTAATCTTGGCAGGGTTGTCAAGGGGCGAAACGGCATGGTTGGCCTTCGTCTGGAGATATTCCTTCTCCATCTGGGCGAGGCGCTCGCGGAGGTCGGCCGTAGAGAGCTCTTTGATTTCTTCTTTTTTCATTTCTGCATTCTAATTACACGTTAAGACTGGGATCATAATCGCGGCGTACCACAAACTTGGTAGTAACCGGGAGTTTCTGGGCTCCGAGGCGGAGTGCCTCCTTCGCAACGTCGAAGGGAACGCCGTCGATTTCGATAATCATGCGGCCGGGGGTGACGGAGGCCACGAAGCCTTCGGGGTTACCTTTACCTTTACCCATACGTACGTCGAGAGGCTTCTTGGTGATGGGTTTATCGGGGAAGATGCGGATCCAGAGCTGGCCCTGACGCTGCATATAGCGCGTTACGGCCACACGTGCTGCTTCGATCTGGCGGCCGGTAATCCACTTGGATTCAAGGGTCTTGATGCCGAACGAACCGAAGGCGAGCTGATTGCCGCGCTGGGCGTTGCCTTTGGCGCGACCTTTCTGGACTCTGCGGAATTTTGTTTTTTTCGGTTGTAACATTTCGAGAAAGATGTTAGTCGAGATTAAAATTTGAGTGGTTAACTCGAGTCTGCGCGCGGTTGCCGTCTGTTCCGGAGCCGACGGGGGCGATGGCCTTGAGGAAGGGGTG
>UREH01000217.1 GCA_900546835.1 uncultured Porphyromonadaceae bacterium | reverse complement strand
GGGTCGCGGCGCACGCGGGCGTGGTCGTTGCGCACGATGCGTTCCTGAATGTCGATGTCGAAGCCTATGCGGGTTATGGCGATGGATACGGAGTCGGCCGAGGTCAGGCCGGTGAGGCCGCAGCGCGAGATTTCGAGGGTGCCGTCGGGGGCGACGCGGAATTCGACGCGCGGGGTGGTGTCGGCGTCGGGGTAGAGCTCTCCGCGGGCAAATGAAGTTTCGGCCTGGCCGCGTCGGGACGGCTTCACGATGAGGCCCACCAGCAGGGCGGCCACTACGAAGAGGCTGACAAGAAATTCGGTGGAATGCAGGAATCCGTACATCTTAAGCGTTTTTGCCGTCAGGCGAAGAGGCTCATTAGCCAGGAGGAGATGAGCATGTAGATGAGCATGCCTATGATGTCGTTGGTGATGGAGATGAAGGGGCCGGTGGCGAGGGCGGGATCGATTTTGAAGCGTTCGAGGGTGAGGGGTACGAAGGTGCCGAATATCGATGCAAAGAGCACCACTCCCATCAGCGAGAGCGATACGGCCAGGGTGGTGGGATTCCAGGGGGAAAGCTGGAAGCAGTTGTAGATGAATACGAGAAGGGAGATTATAAGGCCGTTGACGAAACCTACGCCTACTTCCTTGAGGATCTGCCTGCCGGACTCCTTGAGGTCTAGCGAGCCGTTGGCGAGGCCCTGGACCACGATGGCGCTTGACTGTATGCCGACGTTTCCGCCGGTGCCTCCGATCATGGGAATGAACAGGGCCATGGCGGGGTTGGTGACGAAGCCCTGCTCGAAGTTTCCGAGAATCAAGGAGTTGCCGATGCCGCCCACGATACCCATGAGGAGCCATGGGAGGCGGGCCTTGGTCTGGGTCCAGAGGGTATCGTCGGATTCCACGTCCTGCGACAGACCGCTGGCCAGTTGATAATCGCGTTCGGAGGATTCGCGCACGCGGTCCATCACGTCGTCGACGGTGATGTGGCCTACGAGGCGGCCGATGGAGTCGACCACTGGCATTGCCACGAGGTCGTATTTCTCGAAGCCGATTGCCACGTCGTCGAGCGTGGTGTCGGTCTTCACGGAGACGGGGTCGGTCTCCATCACGTTTTTGATTTTGGAGACGGAGGGGTGGGTTATCAGCTCTTTGAGCGGGAGGGTGCCGCGGAGGCGGTCGTCGTTGTCGACGACGTAGACATAGTAGACCTCGTCCATGTCCTCGGCCTGCATTCGCAGCTGCTTGATGCATTCGGGCATGCTCCAGTTCTCGTTGACCACGAGCATTTCGGTGCCCATGAGGCCGCCGGCGGTGTCTTCGTCGTATTTGAGGAGGTCGATGATGTCGCCGGCCTGCTCTACGTCGTCGATGTGGGAGATAACCTCGTTGCGGTCTTCCTCGTCGAGTTCCTGGATAAGGTCTACAGCCTCGTCGGAGTCGAGGTGGCCCACGAATTTACGGGCAATGTCCTCGGGCTCCATGTCGGAGAGGAGCTTGTGGCGGTCGTCTTCGTCGAGCTCCATGAGCACGTCGGCGGCCTTGTCGCCTCCGAGGAGCTTGTAGAGGTATTCGGCCTGGTCGAGGTCGAGGTCGTTGTAAAGCTCGGCGATGTCGGCGGGGTGGAGCTCGTCGAGGAGTTCGCGCGCCTTGGCATCGTCGTGTTCGGCGATGATTCTGCGGATGTTGTCGAGATATTCTTCGTTAAACTCCTTCATAATCGTAAGACTCCTTTATGGGTCGATGGGGGCGGGTGGCGGCATCGGTGGTTGCGGATTCAAAATGCGGATGGAGAGCGACGGCTGGCGTTCAGGTCCGGGAGTTGGCTTGCGCGAGCAGTGCGGTAAGCTCCACGAACTGAGCTACCTCGAGCTGCTCCGGCCTCATAGCCAGCATGGGCGACTCGGGCAACTGCGCGCCCGGGGCGAGCAGCGACCGGATGGAGTTGCGTATCGTCTTTCGGCGCTGTCCGAATGTGGTCTTCACTACGGTTCGGAAAAGCGCCTCGTCGCATCCGAGGCTGCGGGTGGAATTGCGCACCATGCGGATTACGCCCGACTTGACTTTGGGGGGCGGATTGAACACATGCTCGTCGACGGTGAAGAGGTATTCCACGTCGTACCACGCCTGAAGCAGCACGCTCAGGATGCCGCGTGCCTTGGTGCCGGCGGGCGCGGCAAGGCGTTCGGCCACCTCGCGCTGGAGCATCCCGGAGCAGCATTCCACCAGCTCCTTCCATTCGAGCACGTGGAAGAAGATCTGCGAGGAAATGTTGTAGGGGTAATTGCCTATCACGCATATTTTTTCCGCGCCGGGAAAAAGCGTGGAGAGGTCGAGGCGCAGGAAGTCGGCCTCGACTACGCGCCCGCGCAGGCGGGGCTCGTTGGCTTCGAGCCATTCTACGCTTTCGGCGTCGATCTCCACGACCT
>UREH01000216.1 GCA_900546835.1 uncultured Porphyromonadaceae bacterium | reverse complement strand
CGGCAGCGTCAGATGTGTATAAGAGACAGGGGTGTAGGTGTTGCCCTGCAGATCGCGTCCGGCGACGTTGTTTTCGCGGTCGAAATCCACCGATGCGAATCCGTGCGTCACGCAGCTGTAGAGCGTGAACGGCGACCACGAAGGCGATGCGAACACGAACGCGTAGCACCACGGCAGCAGCCATGCCAGCAGAAGCGCCGCAAGGAGGATTATTCCGGTTTTGATACTCTTTATCATAGATTTGTCGTTTTGCGGGTTAATCCTGACATCCCTGCTTGAAACGGTATACCGAAAGCAGCGGGAAGAACAGCGAACATACCAGCAGCAGCGCCAGCCACGGCAGCATGCCGTCGTAGGCCTGCGGGGTGTCGGAGAGGAAGAAGATCCGGCAGACGCCCACGGCGATCAGCAGATTCGCCAGCCGCCGTTTCCATGTGGGTTCGAGACAGATCCATGCCGTCAGCAGGTAGAGCGTCAGCCCGGCCAGATACCACGGCAGCGCCGTCAGCAGAATCCGCGCGACCAGTTCGGGCGCCAGCAGGGCGTGGAAGTACCCCCACAGCACGGCGGTTTGCACGATGAACAGCAATGCCAGCGCTCCCAGCCCGATGCCTGACATCAGCAGAATCATCTTCCACTGTGGAAAGGGCAGGTGAAGCGTCAGCTTCAGCCGTTTCTGGGCCATTTCGGGGACGAACTGAACCACTGCGAGCAATACGCCCAGCAGGGCCGGCAGGTATTGGAGAATGTCGATGAAGACAACTTCCTTTTCGAGCATCACCTCCCAGACGTGCGCCGCACCCTTGAAGGTTATCACCCGTTGGACGCGCAGCAGCGCATAGGCGGTGGCTCCGAAGAGGAACAATGCGCTCAGCGGATAGAAGCAGCGCATTTTGATCCACTCTTTGTAGAATATGGCTTTGATCATAATTCGGGTTTAGTATTTTCCGGTCAGTCCGATGAAAGCGTCTTCGAGGTTCAGCGTTTCGACGCGCAGGCCGCTGCAGACAATGCCCGAGCGCTCCAGCACGCCCTGTACCGTCGCAGGGGAGTCGAACGAATAGAGTTCGGCGCGCCCGTTCACGACGCTCGGGTGGTAGAGGCCGTCGCCGGCGGGGATCGTGACGTCGGCGCCCGGCGTGAAGGTGTATCGCCGGAACGTGCCGAGCAGTTCGCCGACGGGCATCTGTACCAGAATGCTTCCGTAATCCATGATGATACAGTCGTCCACGAGCTTTTCCATGTCCTGAATGATGTGCGAGGTAAGGAAAACGGTCTTCTCCTCGCTCTGCGCATAGTCGCGCAGGTATTCTACGAACAGGCGGCGGTAACCGGGGTCCAGTCCCATCGAGAAGTCGTCAAGCACGAGCAGATCGGCGTTCTGGGCGAGAATCAGCCCTAAGGCCACCTGCGAACGCTGTCCGCACGACATGCGCGAGATGCGCTGCCGGGGCGCCACCTTCAGCATTTCCATCAGTCCGTAATAGGCGTCGCGGTTCCAGCGGGGATAAAACCGCGCATAGAACCGTTCGATCTGCTCGATGGTCATGAAGGCGTACTGCACGTGTCCCTCGATCAGCAGGGCGATCCGGGCGCGGGTTTCGGGCCGCATCGTGCGGATATCCTCGCCGAAGATCAGACACTGTCCGGCGCGCGGTTGGAGATAGCCGCTCAGAATGTTGATGGTCGTGGTTTTTCCGGTGCCGTTTTTACCCAAAAGTCCGAGGATCCGCCCGCGCGGAACCTCGAAACTCAGGTCTTTGTATATCAGTCGCTCCCCGTAACAATGGGTGAGGTTGCGGCATTCGATGACAGAATCGGTCATAAAGAATGGTCGTTCTTCCGGCTTACTTGATCAGCGACGCCTTCGTATTGGACTCGAAGTCGTTGGTCGAGTTGTTCGAGTCGATGAGTTTGCCGTCGGAACCGGTCTTGCGGATCACCGACTTGCCGAAGCGGTAGGCATCTCCGTCGGCCGTACCGCACCATGCGTAACCTGCGTCGAGCGAAGCGTCCCACGGGGCGATGTAGTATTCGTCGCGGCAGCCCGTGTTCACGGCGTCGAGCACCCATTCGTTAGGCACGCGGTAGCAGTTGCGCAGCGGCATCGTGATGTCCGAGCCGTTCGGGGTGTGGAAGATATACTGGGCGTCTTTGAGCGGGTATTCGGCGAGGAACTGCTCTGCAGTCAGGCCGACGGGCGGCATGGCGATAGCCACGGCGTTGAAGCCGCGGTTGTGGAGCACTTGGACCGTCAATGTCGAAGCGTACCATTTGTCGAGGTTGGGCACGTCGGGGTTGTCGATATCCAGATAGTTCTCGTTCGACGAAACGTCGTACCACTCGAAATCGGCTTTCGTGGCGTCCCACGAGTTCGGGTTGCCGATGGTGTGGTTCTGGGCGTTGTTGACGACGATCAGCGACTCGCCGGCTTTGACCAGCACATCCTGTCCGTTGCCGGGAATGCAGTAG
>UREH01000215.1 GCA_900546835.1 uncultured Porphyromonadaceae bacterium | reverse complement strand
GAACCCCTCAGGCGACGACCCAGATGGGCTATTATGACACGCCCTCTTGTTGTTGGCCGGATGGCGAGGTCAGTTACGGCAATAATGCGGAAAATGAGCACCGGAGATGCTGGCTGACGCCGCTCTCGGATGCTCATTTTTCAGCGTTTATGAGGCGTTATAGCTTTCTGATTATTCGGCAGGGATTGCCGGCGGCAAGGGTGGAGGAGGGGATGTCGCGCGAGCCTGCGCCTATGGTGCAGTTGTCGCCGATGGTAACGCCTGGCAGTATCACCACGTTTCCGCCGATCCATACATTGTGGCCGATTTTCACCGGCTCGGCCCATTCCACAAGGTCGTTGCGCTCGCCCGGCTCCAGCGGATGGCAGGCGGTGTAGATGCTTACGTTCGGCCCGATGAAACAGTGGTCGCCTATGTCCACGCGCGCCTCGTCGAGGATGGTGAGGTTGAAGTTGGCGAAGAAGTCCTCGCCGATGTGGATGTTTTCGCCGTAGTCGCAGCGGAAGGGCTGGTTGAACTGAAAGCGCTCGCCGTGGCTGCCGAGAATGCGGTGGAGTATCCCGTCGCGACGCGCCTTTTCGGAGGGGCGGAGCGAGTTGAACTCCCAAAGCAGTTCGCGCGTGGCTTCCAGTTTCTCGGTCAGGTGGGGATGAGCGGCGTCGTAGCGCTCCCCGCTCATCATCCGGCCCCAGATTTCTTGTTTGCCTGGTCTTTCCATAGGATATCTGTAAACAGTACGAAAAAATAGTCGTTGATTTCCGATTATACAGGATGCCGCCCGGCAACACACCGGACGGCATCTCTCTGCATTCTATATGTACACCCATGGGGAGTCGAACCCCAATCGTTGGAACCGGAATCCAATATTCTATCCATTGAACTATGGGTGCTCGCGGTTTCGATTGCAAAGATAAGAATTATTCTTGGATTTGCACACTCCCGCTTACGATTATTTGTCGCGGCCGGTTGCCCGGATATTTTCTATGTGGCTTTCGATTGCGGCGGCCATCGCTACGTGGTTCTCACAGCTTGCCACGTATTGGCGCCCGCATTTAAGCCGGATGTAGAAGCACTGGCTGCGGTCGGCGTAGTAACCGAAATATTGGCCGATTATTATGTCGCTGAAATAGCCCCAGTAGCCGAAGAAGCCGCCGCTGCCACAGAGTCGTATGCCGCCGGCCGAGGGGTAGCATGTGTCGGCCGCCTCGATGTCGGAATACTTGAATTCCCTGGGCCGCGACAGCAGCCGGTGGATCTTGACAGAGTCTGCATCGGCCTCAACGCAGACCGGGCAATAGTAGAGGCCTGTAGCTACGGCCAGCGCTACGACGGCAATAAGCAGACAGAATGTAGATCTTTCCATTGTGGTTGTGGCTATGCCGATGGCGAACAGCGCTATCACCGCAAGGGTGATTATTTTGCAGTATAGGCTGAAATGTACTTTGCTTTTCATATCGATTATTGTTGGTTGGGTTCGGAAATTTTCAGTCGCCGTCTTCGAGCATGAAGATGGCTTCCACCGGTTTGGCAAAATAGCGGGCAATCTTGAGCGCCAGCGGTGTGGAGGGTAGAAACCGGTTTTTCTCTATGGCGACGATGGTCTGGCGGCTTACGCCCACGGCCTCGGCCAGCTCCTGCTGGGTAATCGCGCGCTCGGCCCGCTCAACCTTGATTCTATTCTTCATCTTCACTCATTTTATTGTAGCGGCGCATCTCCAGGCTGAACAGAATCACGTAGATTATCGGAAGCAGCACGAGATTCGCGGCCATGAAGCGGAAATATTCCACTCCGTTGATCAGCAGTGTGCAGGCAATCAGGAGCAGTACATATACGTAGAGCGAGTTGAGCAGAGCCGCCAGACGTATCGAGCGTATCATCTCGTCCTCGTGGGGCTCGCGCGAGCATACAATCATCAGCGCTCCGAGCGCCGTGCCGATAATTGCGGCGTCGTTGACCGCCGTCTCGGCCACGCCGCCCGGCTGGAGCATACCGGCCCATATCAGACATCCGGCAACCCCAGCTGCGACGAAGATAATCCAGCCGGCAATTTTGAATTTTTCGGGGAAAAGCAGATTTTTCATAGCTTTTGTGGTTTTATTGCGTTAACGCCACAAAGGTATATAAAGTTTTACAAAAAGTCAAGCGAGCTTTACATTTGTTTGGAGGGCAGTGTGTCAAATTTCCATAATTTGACACATCGCCCTATTTATTACCCGGATGGTGAGGGCGTGTCATGATAGCCCATCCGGGCTATCATGACACGCCCTCACCGAAGATTCTTAATAATTCGGGGTTAGTGGTTGTAGGCGGCGGAGCGGAAGCGCTTGGCGTTGGCGAGATGGTCGGCGTAGCTGGCGGTGAAGTCGTGGTAGCCGGAGCCGTCGGGGCGGGCGCACATGTAGATGTAGCCGTGGTCGGGGGCGTCGAGGACCTGATCGATGGTGCGGGCCTCGGGGAGTCGGATGATTCCGGGGGGCAGTCCGGCGTAGCGGTAGGTGTTGTAGGGGGAGGCGGTCTGGAGCATGG
>UREH01000214.1 GCA_900546835.1 uncultured Porphyromonadaceae bacterium | reverse complement strand
GGTTGTACGACCGGCTTGGTAACCGAATACCACGACGGAATAAGACGTGTTTGGGTCCAGTGCGTTTATTGTGCGGATTTGCGATCCCGTGTAAATATCGTAAAGTCCTGTGTTCATCAGAATTCCGTTCGCATCGATATAGGCGTCGGCGAGTTCCTCTGGAGTCCCTTGTGATGAAACGGCTATAAACCAAGTGTAGGGATCCTGATTGGTGGGAGTAATCGAGATTTTGGCTGATGCATAAGAGACGTCTTCGTCGGGAATCTTGATTGAGAATGTATTTAGGGATACCGGAGTCTTCTGGCTTTCGAATGTGTATTGGGAGACTTCCGAAAGCGGGTTACCCTCCTTGTCGATCGCAGCGGCCAACAGATGGTAGGTCGTCGATCCGAAAAGACTTTGGAGCGTGTTGTTGAATGGTCCTGTGTGGGTGATGTCGGCTACGGCACCGGCTCGGTCGAATCCTTCTTCCTGAATGCCGTACTCAATGTCGCTTTCGAGCATATCTTTGAATAAAGCGTCTTTATTTTTATTTGCGTCTGTAAATTCCTTGTCGGTAGCACGAGTCCAATACCATGTTTGTGTATTGTCTGATGGTGTGATGGAAATCTCGGCTGCATTCGGACTCAAGGTTTGGACATCGAATGTGAAAGTCATTTCGACGGGATTGGATTGCTCTCCTTCGGATGGAGGAGTTATGTCCGGCTCATTTTCCTTGTTGCAAGCGCCTGACAGGATTCCGCACAAGAATAGCATGTTGATATAAAGAAGTCTGTGCTTTATGTTTTTTGATATATGTTTCATGGCTTGGTGTTTTTTTGTTGGAAATATTTTCAGCCGTCATTAAAGAAGACGGCTGAAAATATAGATTACTTGTGTCTGTTTACAAAGCAGTGAAGCCGTCCATCGGACCGACATAGTCAGCTATTACTTTGATTTTGTGTCCGAGTGGAGCTACGAAGAAGCCTTCGTAGTGGAGCGTCCATTTTTGGCTTCCGCTGTCATAAGACAGATTCAGGTCGCCTTCCATGAGTACATACGGAAATATGGGATCGTCCAAATCCTGTCCGAGCGTGGCGTATGAGTAGCCGGGAATGAACTCGATCTGTGTGGGATCGAAGCCTGCGGCCGATGCATCCGGAGCACGATTAATAAAGAAGAGGCGCATGTTGGCTTCTCCTTCGGTGTCGGGTTGAAGGTCAATACGTCCAATATAGGAACGCTCGTAACCTTCCAAATCTGACGTAAGTCCGTATGAAACTACGGCTGGAGTATTTGAATAGGTGTCTTGCCATACATTATATTGAGGCTCCTCGGGATCTTCGCCTCCTCCTTGTTCCCCTATAGAACCTTGGAACGACCCAGTCAGCGTGCTTCCGTAAACGACTTGTGCCGACGCGTTTTCCTGATAGATAATATCGTATGAATCACGGGCGTCGATTGTGAGCGTGTATTCGTTGGTTTCCGGACTCACTTCAACTTTTATCGAGCCGGTTTTGTAGCCGATTTCCGACGGGCCGAGTGTACCGTTGATGTAAACGGGAGCGTTGGCGAAATAGGCTTTGGCCAACGATACGGTTCCTGCTTCTCCATTTTCGCTGATTGGGTAGTTACCCGTTGCGAGCGTTTCGGTTTCGGAATGGAATACCAGCGAGAACTGTTTCAGGTCGGGGTGAGCAGAACTGCGTAGCGGAAGGGCGATTGTCTTCTTTTCGGCATTCCATTTGGCCCCTCCGGTTTCGTCGAATACCACATTGTTGAGAGAATAGTTCTTTAACTCCATCTCGTGCGAGAGTATGCCGGAGAATCGACCGGTAAACTTGGTTTCGCTTTTGGATAATGTGCCTGTAATGGTCAGAATTACAGTGTTTGCCGTGCCTCGTTCAATTTTGACCAATGTCCCTGCAGGAAGGTTGTCGTCAATGTCGCTATTCCCTTCGATGTCTATCAGATAAGAGGAGGATACTGTTTTATAAAGGTCTTCTGCAAGCAGGCGGCTGCCGTTTCTCTAGGCGCCGTTGTTTTCGATACCTTCAAGTTTGATTTGGGTCTGATAAACACTTGTGTTGTCCGTTTCGAACAGGTTAATTAGTAGCATGCCGTTAGGCAGATAAAGTAATTCTCCTGTTGAAAAAGTGATATCGATTTGCTCCGGTTTCGGTTCGGGATCTTCCGTCCCTGGGTCTTCGTCTTTGAGCGGGGTAAGTTGTAATTTGTTGGAAATTGTCTTGCCCGTCTGGTTCGCAGCTGCAGCGATAACGGCATATGTAATCTGCTTGTCGACGGGAACTCGGATCGAAAGTTTGTTCTTGTCCGTGAGTTTAATGCTCGTTCCGGTTGCGAAAATTTCATCAGCAGTCGTGGGGAGCGATTCGTTCGCGTTCATGCAGACGTAAGCGCATTGCTCGGCATTGTCCACGTTGATCGAGAAGTTCAGTGCCCCGATTTCACTTTCTAAAGCAGAAATTGAGATGCTCGGTTCGGGGATAAGGTCTGATGTTTCGTCATCACTACATCTGTCTCTTATACACA
>UREH01000213.1 GCA_900546835.1 uncultured Porphyromonadaceae bacterium | reverse complement strand
TGTGTATAAGAGACAGAGGCTATACACCGCAATTCGCCGCGGCGCGACGGGCCGTTCGTCATGGTGAACCTCGGCGGCATCTCGCGCTCGCTCTTCGAGAGCGAGATGTTCGGGCACGCCAAAGGCGCATTTACCGGCGCCGTGGCCGACCGCAAGGGCCGCTTCGAGCTGGCGGACAAGGGCACGATTTTCCTCGACGAGATAGGCGACCTCGACGCAGGCAGTCAGGTGAAACTGCTGCGTGTGCTCCAGGAGCATACCTTCGAGCGGCTCGGCGACTCAACACCGCGCCAGAGCGATTTCCGCCTTATTGCCGCCACCAATGCCGATCTTCAGGCCATGGTGGCCGACGGCCGTTTCCGCGAGGATCTTTTCTACCGCATCAACCTCATAGTGCTGCGACTCCCACCTCTGCGCGAGCGCCTCGACGACATCGGACCTCTCGCCTCACACTTCGCCGCGAAAGCTGCCTCGGCCATGGGCCTCAAGGCGCCGGAGATTGCACCCGATGCCATCGCATGGCTGCGTTCACTCCCCTGGCCCGGCAATATACGCCAGCTTCGCAACCTGGTTGAGCGCACTGTGCTTCTTACCCCGTCGGCGCGCCTCCACGCCGACGATTTCCGCACTACCGCGGCAATGGCCGGCGAAACGCAGCAATCCGACAGCAAGGATACCCCGGCCTCACCCGCAAGTCTCGACGATTCCGAGCGACGCACCATAGAGGCAGCCATGCGAACGGCCAAAGGAAATGTGACGCATGCAGCCTCAATCCTTGGTGTCACACGCCAGACGCTTTACCGCAAACTCAAGAAACACGGCCTCGCCGACTGACATAAGTAGCCGGTCGAAATTATTTTACCGCTGCTTCGCCCCGCCAAGTTACTAATCCATGAAAGTTTTCCGCTATAAATGGCTATGGCTTGCGGCTCTTCTCGCCGCCGCTTCATGCACCCTCCTGTGCGCCATCGGCGCACCCATCATCTGGTGTACGGCCGCCGGCGCGCTCGCCACGCTCATCCTCCTTATGCTCTACTTCGCCATGGTACGGCCCATGCAGGCAGCCGCCCGCGGTATGGAGCTGCTGCGCGGCCACGACTACAGCAGCCGTCTGGCCCGGGTGGGCCTCCCCGACGCCGACCGCATCGTCGACCTTTTCAACAGCCTGATGCACTCCCTCAAGGAGGAACGCCTGCTGCAGAACGAGCGAAACTCTTTCCTCACGCGCCTCATCGACGCCTCGCCAATGGGGATTCTCATTCTCGGCTTCGATGGCGAAATCGAAACGGCCAACCCTTGGGCTGGCACCCGTCTGGGCTTCGGGCGCGACGATAACCTGCCACCGCTCGATGCTCTTTCGGGGCCGATTGCCGACTCCATCCGCTCGCTTGAACCCGGAGGAGTACGGACCGTAAACCTCCGCTGGTGTGGCGAGGGCATTTACCGTATCTCGCGCCTATGGTTTACGGACCGCGGATTCCGTCGCCAGTTCATCATGATCGAAAGTCTTACCGACGAAGTGCGCCTCGCCGAGAAATCCGCCTATGCCAAGGTGATACGCCTTATGGCCCACGAGGTCAACAATACCCTTGCGGGCATGCAGTCTACCCTCGAGACTCTCGCAATAATCCATGAGGACGACGACCCCGATGTAGCGCGCCTTATCGAGGGATGCACCGCCCGATGCCGCTCGCTCGGGTCGTTTATATCAAGCTACGCCGACGTAGTGAAGATTCCCGCCCCGCGGCTCGAACGCCTCGATTTAGCCCGATGGCTCGACTCCCGCAACGCCTTTCTGGAATCGGTGGCCCACGGCGTAGCGGGCCAGGACTGCTCGCTGACAATGGAACTTCCGGAGACCGAAGCGATTGCATCGTTCGACGAAGTACTCCTGGAGCAGGCCCTTGTCAACATCGTGAAAAACGCCGCAGAAAGCATCCGCGACGCAGCCCGGACCAATGGCAACATCCGCCTGACCCTCCTCATAGAGAATGCCGGTTCGCCGGGCGGCGGCCCCACACTTACTATTGCCGACAACGGTTCCGGAATATCTCCGGAGGCACACGGACGCCTCTTCTCATCCTTCTACACCTCAAAAACCGGCGGTCAGGGCCTCGGACTTATGTTCGTTGCCGAAATTCTGAGCAGCCACGGCTGCCGGTTCTCGCTCGAACCGCTTCCCGATGCTCCCGGAGCCACTTTCCGCATCTCCTTCCCCCGCCAATAACCTCAATCAAAAGCTCTTACTGCTTTTATAAATCTTATGCCGCAAAAATCGGCAAAAAAAATCGGTTCCCATGGCCGTAGCCCGGAAACCGGTTTTATTGTGCTGTTAAAATCTTTGTGCTGTTGGAGGCAGTATTATTCAGCGGTAGCTTCAACTGCAACTACAGTGTCGGTAGCAACGGTGTCGCCGACAGCTACAGTGTCAACTGCAACTTCTTCAACAACTTCTACAGAGTCAACTGCGTCAGCAGCTTCTGCGTTTTCTGCCTTGTTATCGCAGGAAATCATCGAAAGACCTGCGAGAACAGCGAAAGACAAGAATAACTTTTTCATTTCGTTAAAAATTAAAATAATAAAACA
>UREH01000212.1 GCA_900546835.1 uncultured Porphyromonadaceae bacterium | reverse complement strand
AGATCTACACACTGCATATCGTCGGCAGCGTCAGATGTGTATAAGAGACAGCTTTCGGCTACCGGTTGAAGACCCATGGCTCGGCCGGAGAAATCAACCGTTCGCTCAACAAAATGCTGCGGGACGTAAAGGGTAAGGGCGAGGAGAATTTCCTCTCCGTGCTCGCCATCCGCTCCATGGCCAAAGCCATCTATACAACCGAGAATATAGGCCACTACGGCCTTGGATTCGACTACTATACCCACTTTACCTCGCCCATCCGCCGCTATCCCGACATGATGGTTCACCGTCTGCTCGAGCGCTATCTGGCCGGAGGCCGCAGCGTCAACGTCGAAAAACTCGAGGACCAGTGTAAACATTCCTCCGCCATGGAGCAGCTCGCTGCAAATGCCGAGCGCTCGTCGATAAAATACAAGCAGGTGGAGTATATGGGCGACCATCTCGGCGAGGAATACGACGGCATGATTTCCGGCGTGACCGAGTGGGGCCTCTATGTGGAGCTTGACGATAACAAATGCGAGGGTCTCGTGCCTATGCGCGAGCTGGCCGACGATTTCTACGATTTCGACGAGAAGAACTACTGCCTGCGCGGCCGGCGCCGCGGAATAGTGTTCCGCCTTGGCGACAAGGTGCGTATTCGCGTAGCCCGCGCCGACCTCGACAAGCGTCAGCTTGATTTCGTGATCGTCGACCCGCGCATGGTTGTTGCGGGTCAGGACGATATGGGCGCCAGGGTTAGTGTGGCCCAGGCGCTTGCCGGCAAAAAGTCTATAGCTGGAAAATCTGCAAAGAAAGCCGCTTCCGGAAGCCGGAGCGCCGCGAAAGCCGAGCGTAAGGCCGCGCGGAGCAAAGCGCTCGCCGCCGAGCAGGCCCGGAAGATGTCGCGTCATGAAAAAGCAAAGGCGGCTGCCCGTGCCTCCGCAAAGGAAAAGGCAAAATCGTCGAAATCGGCTCCTGCCGAAGGGAAGCACGGCGCGAAAAAGACGACCGTGAAACGTACCTCGAAGCGTCGCTGATTACTGTCCGCTTTCCACCGGGCGGTCGTGCGGACTGCTCATATCTGCCGGCTGGGCTTTATGCCCCGCCGGCTTTTTCTTGCTCTGACCGGTCCGTGCCGTCCGTTTGGGCCGTCCGTCCCGAGCGGTCTGATTGTCATCTGATTCGACCGGCCCGAAGGCTGCCTCCACTGAGGCGGAGTCTGCGCGGGCTTTCGATATGTCGGCTATAGAATCGGCCTCCTGTGCTATCCCGACCGCCTCCTGCAGGTGCTTTTCAGTTTGCGTATTGGTGCATTGTTTTGCCAGACTGATTGCAAGGGGGATTACAAGCAGTATGCCCAACCCGATGAAACCCCGGAATTCTTTGTGTGTCATTCTTTTACCATAGATTGAAACGGAAGCCTGCCGAAGCTTCGAGCGAGAGATTGTTGGCCATCAGCGTGTGTTCGCGGTCGTAGATAAGGGCCATGTCCCAGCGGCATACGGCGCCGAAAAACCATTTCGTCTTGTAGTTGTAGATCAGCGACAGGCGCATCTGGTTGCTCATGCCGAACGACGTTTTCTGCTGCGAAGGGTCGTTGATGTAGCCCACGCGCAGGCCGATGAGTGGAGCCTCCGACACTCCCAGCACCCATCCCTTGTGGAACACCCAGTTGTAGCCGTAGCCGAGTTTCAGGGCGTAATTTTTGTTCTTCACCATATAGAAATTCGCCCATGAGGCGGGAAGGGAAGGGCGGTCGGCCGGCTCAAGATCCCAGAAATCGAAGTTGTACTGCGAGCCGTTGAACGATAGGCCGGCGAAAAACGTCCCCTGGCTTCGAACCTGCAGCTTGCTGTAGTAGAATGCCGCCGCCTGCGAGTATCGTTTGTGGTTGAAGAAGTAGTAGAGGTCTATGCCCCACTGGCTTGTGTTGATTCCCTTGAACGGGATGTCGACGCGGTGGCTTTCGCCCACCGGCCCCATCCGGCGTATGGTCGTTCCGATGTCGTTGCTTATGTTGTAGTATTCGAATGCGAAGAGCGAGCAGTTGAACTGCAGGTTGAAGCGCTTGCGCGCACGCTGGCCGCCGTTGAAGTATTTTCCGATGTTCATGTCGTAGCCCACCGACACGGCCATGTAGGTGAGGTAGAAACCCAGAGTCGACGAGGGGTTGCTGAGCATCTGCATTGAGTAGCCGTCGTCGATGCGGAAGTTGTAGACGTCGCTCCATGAGTCGACTTTCGCCTTGACGTTGAATCGTTTGCCCGAACCGATCACATAAAGCGAGTCGTAGGAATTGAAGAATTTATCGCCCCAGCGGTAGGTCTTGATGCAGAAGTTCGGAAATTTGCCCCACGCCGCAATCGAATCGAGGTCGAGGCTGAATGCGCGTGCGTCCTGCGGAGTGGCCGCCCCGAGGATTGCGGCCAGAAGCATGACGAGCCATACCGCACGCAGTGTGCGGTTTCGGGGCGTCTTCAGGTGTCGTGTTCCCTCCGGTCGTTCTTCCAGCATTTCGGTATACGCCATATTGATGCAAAGATAGCGAATTTTATGGTAATCCGGCAATAGCGTTTGCGAATCCTATACGCCTTATTATATATATAGGGAAATATATAT
>UREH01000211.1 GCA_900546835.1 uncultured Porphyromonadaceae bacterium | reverse complement strand
ACGTAGAGGTCGTTGATGGTCCCGGTGTTGACGATGGTGACGTGGTCGGCAATTTTGCCGCGTGAGGAACGCCGCGACTCCACGTAGTCGTCTACGAGTTTACGGAGCCGGCCTATCAGCTCCTTGTTGTGACGGTACATGGCTATTATGTAGGCCACATGGGCCGAGAGGCAGTCGTAGATCGGCACTTCGCGTCCGCCCGTCTCGTTGAGCACCGATACCTCGATGCCGTTGCCGAAGGTCGATTCGCCGGTCATGGCTATGCAGGCCGTGTTGGCGATGAGAGTGCCGTCGGCTATGTCGTAGTCGGCGATATAGTTGCCGATGCGGTCGATGAGCACGTTGTCGCCTATATTGCAGTTGTGGATGCGGGCGAAGTAGATTCCCGTCTGCATGGGCACGTGGCCGCCGCCCGTCAGCACCTCCTCGGTGGTGCCGAGAGTTACGTCGCCGGAAAACGTGGCGTGGCGGTAGTGCTGAGGGCGGAAGGGGTCGGCAACGCGGATGCGGGTCCAGTCGTGGCAAGTGCAGGCATTGGCTTCGAGTATATCGATTTCGCCGGAGGTGAGGGGGCGGTGGTCCATAGAAGTTATGGCGGGGTTGGTTAGTGCGTGTGAAGTTTGGTCAGGGGTGTATCGGGCCTCAGAGGAGTGATTCCTTCAGTTCGGCAAGCGATATGCCGCGCAGATCTTTGGGGGAGAGAAGCATTTCCGCCGGGTCGACAGGCCAGTCGATGCCTACTTCAGGATCGTCGAAGCGGAGGGTGGCCTCGCTCTGCGGGGCGTAGACGTTGTCAACCTTATACTGGAACTGGGCCACGTCGGTCAGCACGAGAAATCCGTGGGCGAAGTGGCGCGGGATGTAGAGCTGACGGGCATTCTCGTCGGAAAGTTCCACGGCCACGTGGCGGCCGAATGTGGGCGACCCCTTGCGGATGTCGACGGCAACGTCGAGCACACGGCCGCGCGACACGCGCACCAGCTTGGCCTGCGACCATTCGCCTTTCTGGAAATGCAGCCCGCGGAGCACGCCGCGCGTCGACATCGACTCGTTGTCCTGCACGAATCCGGGGGCGATGCCCGTGGCGGCCTCGAATTCGGCCTGTTTGAAAGTTTCCATAAAGTAGCCTCTGGCGTCGCCGAATTTTTTCGGTTCGACAATCCATACACCTTCTATTTCAGTAGGAATGAAAGTCATAACTAAAGATAGATATGTCGTTTTATAGAAATTCTGCCCTCCGGGCGTGAAAAAATTTAACATCGGCCAAAACAATCGGCCGGCGGGTTGTTATTATGTTGCAAAAATACTATTTTTGCTCAACATTCAAAAGCCAATTTTACAACTGCTAAAACTATCCCCATATGAAACAGCGCAACATCATCCTTTTCGACCTCCCTGCGGTGCGTGAAAATCTCCTTCCGCTTAGCTACACCAGGCCCATAGCCGACTTTCTGGTCGGAATCACGACCTTGCGCAAGAAGTGGGAATCGTTTCTCGCAGGCGAGTTCTCATATTCCACAGTGGGCTATCTCTCCGAGAAATACCCGATGAAGGCTGCTGAGGAAAATCTCTTTATCGCCTCGAATATCATCGCCACCGAGCAGCTTGCGCGCCGCCTTGATTCGCTTGAGCCGGGCGAGGTGCTGATGGCCGACACCATGGCCGGCCAGCGCGTGCTTGTGGGTTTCAAGGGCGGTGCCAACCGCCTCGACGAGGTGATTCATTCCATGCCCGCCGGAATCGTATATGAGGAGAAAGTCGACGCCATCAACTACGTTTACGACATATTTCTGCTCAACGGGCGCCAGATCGAAGCCGATTTCGACGTCCTTACCGCCGGGCGCGAGGGGCAGAGCATTCCGCGGAGCAATACCGTGATCGGTGATCCCGAGCGGATATATATCGAGAGCGGCGCCATAGTGGAGGGTGTGGTGCTCAACGCATCCCACGGCCCTATTTACGTCGGCCGCCACGTGGAAATCATGGAAGGAAGCTGCCTCCGCGGCCCCATCGCGCTGGGCGAGCATTCCACCGTCAATATGGGCACGCGAATCTACCCGGGCACGTCGCTCGGCCCATGGTGTAAGGTAGGCGGCGAGCTCAACAACGTTGTGATTTTCGGCTTCACCAACAAGGCCCACGACGGCTTCCTGGGCAACGCCGTAATCGGCGAATGGTGTAACCTCGGTGCCGGCTGCGTTGCCTCGAACCTTAAGAACGACTATACGGAAATCAAGCTCTGGAACTATCCCAGCCACCGCTTCCTGCGCACCGGTCTGCAGTTCTGCGGCCTGATTATGGCCGACCACTCGAAGGCCGGAATCAATACGATGTTCAACACGGCCACCGTTGTAGGCGTGGGAGTCAACATCCATGGCTCGGGTTTCCCGCGCAATTTCATCGCCTCGTTCAGCGAGGGCGGACCTTCTGGCTTCACCGATCTGCCCATGGAGAAATTCTTCGACATAGCCAAGCGCATGATGGCTCGTCGCGGCCGCTCGCTTTCCGAGGCCGACAACCGTATATTCCATGCCATACGCGAACTCGCTGAAAACTACAAGTAAACATATCAGGCCACAAAAATATAAGGGCGATGCGCCGGCTGGCGCATCGCCCTTATAA
>UREH01000210.1 GCA_900546835.1 uncultured Porphyromonadaceae bacterium | reverse complement strand
AATACGACCGGATGGAATTCGGACTCCATGACTTTTCTGTCGCCGATACCACTACCGGGAAAAAGGCGGGTAAGTTCGCATTTCTGAAAGAATACGTAGACACAACCGATGCCTCGGGAATACCTCGCTTGCCGCTTTCTATAAAAGAGAAGTATTCCGATGTTGTCTACCGGCGGTCGCCGCGCTCGGAGAAGCTGGTTGTAAGAGGAATCAGGCAGAACGGTGTCGACGAAATCGCCGACTTGCAGAACGTACAAACAATGGTAGAAGATGTTTTCAGAGAAATTGATCTCTATGACGACAACGTCAATCTGCTGCAGAACCGCTTTGTGAGTCCACTGTCGGCAATCGCTCCGGATTTCTATAAGTTCTACCTCACAGACACCGTGAGTCTCGGCGACATGCGCTGCATAGTATTGAGTTTTGCCCCGCGCAATCCCGCCACATTCGGATTTCTCGGCCGAATTTATGTGGAAAAGGGTGATACCAGCATGTTTGTCAGAAGAGTCGATATGGGAGTATCACCCACTATCAACCTAAACTTCATCGACCATATCCGAATCATTCAGGAATATGACAAGGCCCCCGACGGAACAAGGTTGAAAAAAATCGATGATTTTAACGCGGTGATAAGCGTAATCAAAGGCACACAACCGCTGTATGCCCGGCGGACAACCAGCTACTCCGGGCATACGTTCAATCCCGCCGCCGAGATGACCACATATCTCGACCGCCTGGGCGATATGTTCGACGATGAGCAGGCCTACGAACGCGACAGCGCATACTGGACCCGGGTAACGGACCAAAAAGGGGATACCCCGACGGGCAATAAACGCATCGTTCAGATGATGGCACGCTTGCGCCAGGTGCCTCTCTATCGCTACGGCGAACGATTCCTGAAACTTATGGTCGTAGGCTACGTCCCCACGGGGATTCCTTCGAAATTCGACTTCGGTCCGCTCAACACAACTTTGAGCGGCAACTCTGTGGAAGGGCTTCGCTTGCGGGCGGGTGGTATCACTACGGCCAATCTTTCAAGGCACTTCTTTGCAAGAGGATACGTTGCCTACGGCACCCGCGACCAGAGGTGGAAATATCGCGGAGAAGTAGAATATTCCTTCAACCGCAAGCGTTATCATTCGCGAGAATTCCCCATCCACTCAATCCGGCTTGAGCACCAGTATGATATCGACCAGTTGGGGCAGAACTACATGTTTACCAATCCGGACAATATGTTTCTGGCGCTGAAGCGCGGATCTAACCATCTGATCACCTACCTGCGACATACCACGGCGACCTATCAGCTTGAACTGGCCAACAATTTTTCTACTACAGTCACGGCTTCGTCCAGGCGCATGGAACCGGGTCCATGGGTTCCGCTTCTCACCACTGCCGGACAATCACTGACTCATTATACACAAAACCGAGCATCCATTACACTGAGATACGCTCCGGGAGAGAAATTCTACCAGACAAAAAGCGCCCGCATACCTATCAATCTCGACCCATGGGTTTTCGTTCTGACGCATACCTATGGTCCCGAAAACGCCCTTGGCAACCGGTTCGGCATAAACCGCACTGAAATAAGCATCCAGAAAAGGTTCTGGTTCTCGGCTTTCGGATTTGCCGACGTGATAGTAAAAGGTGCCCGCGAATGGGGCAGAACCGCATACACAAATCTACTGTCGCCTAACGCCAACCTCTCCTATACCATCCAGCCCGAGAGTTTTGCCCTGACCGACCCAATGGAATTTCTCGGCGACACAGGTATTCAATGGGATCTGACATACTGGGCAAACGGAGCGCTCTTCAACTACATTCCGCTTCTGAAAAAGCTGAAACTGCGCGAAGTGATTGCTTTCAGAGGATGGTGGAGCCGGCTCTCCGACAAAAACAACCCGATGGTGGAGCTTTCCGATATATCAAGCGGAAAAAGCATTGACAATCCACTTTTGCTCTGGCCTGACTACGTTCTCGCAACGCCTATGCACAGCAGGCCATATATGGAGATGAGCGCCGGAATCGACAATCTGTTGAAATGCCTGAGAGTGGATTATGTATGGCGTCTGAATTACCGCGATACACCCGGAGTCAGCCGGTCGGGCTTACGTGTCTCTCTCCATGTCACATTCTGATTGTCCAGACCTCGAAATAAAAAAGCAGCGGGCCATCGGACTTCCGACGACCCGCCAAATATATTCACGTGAAATTCCGGAAATATCAGCGTGCTGCAATCACCTCAATCTCAACAAGAACATTTTTGGGAAGAGTTTTTACAGCGACTGCCGAGCGGGCCGGGAACGGAGCCGTAAACACAGAAGCGTACACCTCGTTCATCGGTCCGAAATCTGCCATGTCGGCCAGGAATACAGTGGTCTTGACTACATTGGCGACTGTCAGACCGGCCTCTGCAAGAATCGCACGGACATTTGCGAGCGACTGCGTCGTCTGGGCTGTTATACCCTCGGGAATATTTCCGGTAGCTGGATCCACAGGAATCTGACCTGAAATGAAAACGAATGCGCCGGCATCTATCGCCTGGCTGTAAGGACCGATTGCACCGGGAGCCTTATCGGTAGAGATTTGAATCTTCATAAAATATAAAAATAATTATGGTTATTTGATGGATGGTGTCGTGCTGACTGACGACGCCGTAGAATCCGCTGCCG
>UREH01000209.1 GCA_900546835.1 uncultured Porphyromonadaceae bacterium | reverse complement strand
GGGGAATCCATTACCTTCCCGCCGACCCGCTGCTTAAATTCTACGCGTCCAACTCGCTGGGGATGCTCGGACGCGGAGCTGAGGCGGTCGACTCGCTTCACAGCGCCCTGCGCGCCGCGCCCGAAGCCGACACCGACCTGCGCTCCAACATCCTATGCTCCATAGGCGACGAGCTCTACAAGGCCGGTGCGAAGGATTCAGCCTTCGTCTACTACGGCCGTGCCCTCGACTACAATCCCGAGAATATGCTCGCGCTGAACAACTGCGCCTATTTCATGGCCGAGGAGGGGATAGACCTCGACCGGGCAGAGCGAATGAGTGCCATAACCGTGCGCAATAATCCCGAAAACGACACGGCTCTCGACACCTATGCCTGGGTACTCTTCAAGCAGAAAAACTACACCAAGGCCCGCGAGATTATAGACAAGGCACTCGTTTTAGAGGCTGACAATCCGCAGCCCGATGTGCTCCATCATGCCGGCGACATATATTATATGAACGGCGACCCGGACGAGGCTATCCGCCTATGGACGGAAGCCCTTAAACTCGACCCAGACAACGCCCTGCTTCGCAAAAAAGTGAAGAACCGCACGCATTATTATGAATAACCCTGCAATAAACCGCCTCCTCCGCTCCCGGCTGCTTATGCCGCTGGTGGCTGTGCTGATCCTCCTTGCATCGGGCTGCAGCACCGTGAAGAAGGCTCCTGCATATACCTCTGCCGGCGCCTCTACCGGCGCGCTCTCGCAAGTGGCTCCTGCCGTGCGCTTCGACTCGCTGACGGCATCGTATGCCGACTGGGACGACGTGGCCCTCCCCGTTCGCCTGTCGATTACACGGCCGAAGGCATTCAGTGTCACGGCCCAGTGCACTATGAAACACAACCAATGGGTGCTGTTCTCCGTGCGGATGCTCGGATTCGAGGTGGCGAAGGTATGGCTTGACAACGATTCCGTCCATGCCGTCGACAAATACCATAAACGCTACCTCTCGGAGAGTCTGCAGCGCTTTCTGGGGAGCAACGACGTGACTATCGGCAACTTTCAGGACATGCTTCTGGGGCGCGCCTTCCTCACCGGGAAGGCGGGTGGAACGCTCACGCCGGCATCGTCGGGAGTCATCCGTATGATTCCCTCGCCCGAAGGGCTGATGATACTCCCGGCCGCCGAGCCGCACGACTTCAACTACGGATTCATCCTCGACAATTCCGCCGACTGTCTGGCTGCGGCGTCCGTTACCATCGGCGAATCGACCGCTGTCGTAATAAACTACGCTACATATTATTCCACTCCTGCCGGGGCGGTAAGCTCCGTGGCAGCCATGCAGACCATGAAGGGGAAGCCGGTCGACCTCTCGCTTACGTGGAATCTCCAGTCGGCCAAATGGAACCGCGGAGTAACCCAGCAGTGGACTGCTCCGAAAGGATATACGCGTATGGCCACAGAGCAGCTTCTGAAGCTGCTGCAGACGTTCTGAACCCCGCATTCCCCTCTGAAAACCAGTCGATATCTCCTATCACAGACCATACATCTCCGCAATGAAGAAAAAGCTTGCAGCATTTCTATCAGTAATCATCATACTCTCAGGCGTTTCCATAATATCCGGGAGCGATTCCGCCCTTGCGGCTCCCACCGAACAGACCGCCTCGAAGGGAGGTAAGAAGAATACCTCGTCGAAAAAGAGGAAAAAGACCACTTCCGCCCCTTCGGCCAACAAGAAAAAAAACACATCTGCCGGAAAAACCAAGGAGAAACGGAGCGCCGGAAAGGGGAAGCAGACAAAACCTCGCACGGCCGCCGAAATCAAGAAAGCGCGCGAGCAGAATACCGCAGCCCTGCGTGAGACGCGCCGTAAGCTCAATCTCAACACCAAGGAGACCGAGCAGCGCCTCAACCAGCTCAATCTTCTTGAGGGAGAAATCGCCAACTGCAACGTGAATATCGGTACGCTCGGCCACAACATCGACTCCATAAACCGCGCCATCGGCTCGGCCACAGACTCCATTCAGGCACTCGACACACGTCTGAAGGCCATTACCGACCGTTATGTACGCGCCGTGCGTAAAACTCAGAGCACCCGCCAGCAGAAAGGAGCGCTGGCCTTCATTTTCTCCTCCGAATCGTTCAGCCAGGCCTACCGGCGCATGCGTTCGCTCAAGCAGTTCTCTAAATGGCGCAAGCGCCGTTCGTCGGAAATCACTACGCTGCGCTCCGACATCGACAAGCGCAAGACGGCCCTGTCAGGTCTGCGCGAGTCGGCCTCGGCCACGCTCGGGCAGCTCAACGGCCAGAAGGCCCTCCTGGTGAAGAAACAGGGGGAGACATCTACGCTCGTCGACCGCCTCAAATCCGAGGGAGCCGAGCTGAACGCAATAATGGATCGCCGTCAGCGCGAGGCGCGTGCCCTCGACGCCGAGCTCGACCGCATCATTGCCGAGGAGGCAGCCCGCCAGGAGCGAATTCGCCGCGAGAAAGAGGCTGCCGAACGAAAAGCTGCCGCCGAAGCACGTCGTAAGGCTGAAGCTGAGGCAGCCGCAAAAGCCGAGGCTGAGCACGAGGCCGCTGAAAATGCCGAGGCCGAACGGCTCGCCGCCGTGGAGGCTGAAAAGGCCCGTGCCGCCGCACGCGAGGCTCAGAAAGCCAAGGAGGCGGAGAAAGCAGCTCAGGCGCGTGCTGCCGAAGCAGAGCGCAAGGCTGCCGCCGA
>UREH01000208.1 GCA_900546835.1 uncultured Porphyromonadaceae bacterium | reverse complement strand
CGCTTCATGATTACGTGGCCGAGCTCGCCGGCAAAGCCATCGTGACCGTAGACCAACTGACCGTTGATTACGATGCCGGAGCCTACGCCGGTGCCGAGCGTAATCATAATGAAATCCTTCAGGCCGCGAGCCACGCCATAGGTCATCTCGCCGATGGCGGCGGCGTTGGCGTCGTTAGTCACGGAAACAGGTACGCCGAATTTGTCGGCTACCAGCTGAGCCAGGGGTATGGGGGTTGGCCACGGGAGGTTCACACCCTCAGCGATGGTTCCGGTATAATAATTGGCGTTGGGGGCGCCGATGCCGATGCCGTGAATCTTGCCGATGGCTTCGTTGGCGTCCATCAGTTTGGTAAGTTCTGTGTGGAGTTCGTCAATGTAAGCCTCGACGGTAGGATGCTTGCGAGTTTTAATCGAACTGCTGGCCAGCACGACGCCGCGCGCGTCGACAATGCCAAACACTGTGTTGGTGCCACCTATGTCGATTCCGACTACGTAGGGTTTGCTCATTTTTTTCAGTTGTAAGAAATAAAGGTGAGAAATTATAAGCGACTTTTCGGGATTAAGCCATAGCATCCGGAGCGGATTGCATCAATAACTCCCGCCAAGTCACATTCTGTAAGACTTTCTAATGGGAAGATAATCGGGGGGAGCGGATCATCTTTCCGCATACAAATATATTGATTTTCCGCAAGGACGCCAATAATATAACATACTTTTTTCATTTTTAAGCAAAAATCAATCAACCATGGCGATAAATACATTCCCCGATATATAGCAGGCCGCGGCCACAATAAATCGGCCCCGCGTGCGTTAAGATTTACAGGGTGCCATTCCAGATTAAGGCACTTTATGATTTTCGGAATAATATCATTTCAGAACCCATGAACAAAGCATCGTTGTTGCTGGCCATCGCTGCCGGAGCCGCATGTGCCGTCGCCGCCAAAAGCGCAGGCGACCAGGTGCTTATGACCATCAACAAAAAGCCTGTAAGCCTTGGCGAGTTTGAATATCTCTACCACAAGAACCAGAGCCAGCAGCTCGCCAGCCAGCCTATCGAGGAATATCTCGAGATGTTTGTCACCTACAAGCAGAAGGTGGCTGACGCCGAAGCCGAAGGCATCGACAAGAGCGAAGCCTTCCAGAACGAGTTCGACGGCTACCGCCGCGACCTTTCCGCCCCTTATCTTGAAGACCGTGCCGTGGAAGACAGCCTCGTCAACGCCATCTACGAACGCATGAAGACCGACGTCGACGTAAGCCACATCATGGTGGCCTCCCGAGGAGAAAACGTCGACCGGGGCGCCCAGCGCCAGCGGCTCGATTCGATACGTACGGCCATCCTCGCCGGAAGCGATTTCGAGCAGCTCGCGCGCAGATTCTCGATAGACCCCGCCGTGAGCCGAACGGGCGGACGCATGGGCATCATCCCTGTGATGCGCCTCCCCTTCCAGTTTGAGGACGCCGCCTACGCCACCGCCGTCGGCGAGATTTCGCCCGTAATCGAGACACCATTCGGATTCCATATCGTGAAAGTCAACGCCAAGACTCCGGCCCGCGGCCAGGTGCTCGTGGAGCATATTCTTAAGCTTACCCAGGGACTCTCCGACGCAGAGGCTGCCGCCAAGAAAGCCCAGATTGATTCGCTCTACACCGTAGTGACCGCCGACAGCGCCAATTTTGCCGACGTGGCACGCCGAGAAAGCGAAGATCCCGGCTCGCGCCGCGAGGGTGGCAGACTCCCCTGGTTCGGAGCCGGACAGATGGTGCCTGAATTCGAAGCCATCTCCTTCGAACTCCCCGTGGGCGGCATCTCCAAGCCCGTGCAGACCGCTTACGGGTATCATATCGTCCACAAACTCGATGCCCGCGGCGTCGACACCAAGGATAACCTCACTCCCCAGATCAAGAGCGCGCTTAGCCGCGACGACCGCAGCGCCTGGCCCCGCCAGCGCAAGGTTGCCCAGCTCCGCAAGAAATACAACGCCCGCATCGACGCCCGCACACTTCAGGCCGTCGACGACGAGATTACAGCCAACGGCGGCCTCGACAGCACGCTCATGGCCCGCTACATCAACGACAACCGCACCATCGCTCTCATCGGCAAACAGGAAATTCCCGTATCGGAAATCGTTGCCGAAATGTACAGCCCCCTCCGCGGCTCCATCGACGATCAACTCGCCCGCTTCGCCGAATTCGTAAACGGCAACCTCGACAACGCCGTGATTGAAGCCGAGCGCAACGCCCTCGCCGAGACCAACACCGACTACCGCAACCTCCTTAATGAATATCGCGACGGAATGCTTCTCTTCGAAGTTTCCGACCGCAAGGTATGGTCGAAAGCCAAGAAAGACCGCGAGGGCCTGGAAAACTTCTTCAAGGCCAACCGCGACCGCTACAGTTGGGACAAGCCACGCTTCAAGAGCTTCATCGTGTTCGCCACCTCCGACTCCATCGCCCAGGCCGCCCAGGCCTTCCTGGCCGAGAATCCGCAGGCCCCCGACAATGTAGCCACCGCCCTCCGCCAGAAGTTCGGCTCCAAGGAAATAAAGGTCGAGACGGTAATCGCCTCGAAAGGCGAGAACGCCATAACCGACTACCTCGGCTTCGGCGGCGAAAAGCCCGAAGCCACAGGCAAATGGGCCTACTACTTCCCCTACCTCAACAAAGTGCTTGAAGCACCCGAGGAGGCAGCCGACGTTCGCGGCGCCGTGACCGGCGACTACCAGAAC
>UREH01000207.1 GCA_900546835.1 uncultured Porphyromonadaceae bacterium | reverse complement strand
ATCAGCAGCCGAGCCATACATTTTGCCTGTCAACGAGTTTTATCGGACAGCAATATAAAATTTATGGCTATGTTATTTAAACGCAGCATATTCCCAGTTACTGTTACATTACTCGCGGTTGTCGCCGTCAGTTCGTGTGGCCGTCGGGAAAATCACGAAACAGATTCAGCCGGTTCGAAGGAGCTTCGGGACTCGGCCGCCGCCGACGCGCCGCTGGAGTGGCCCGAACGCTCGGAAGCGCTCAAAGGAATTGTGGCGCTGGAACAGCATATGTCATCGGGCAACGCAAAGGCTTTTGCAGCCGACTGTAGTTATCCCATCGAGCGCCCCTACCCGCTGCGTAACATAGCTGACTCTGCCGAGATGGAAACCTACTTCCCACTGATGATCGACGACTCGCTGAAAACCGCCGTGCGCAATGCCCAGTTTGAGCGTTGGCGTCCCGAAGGGTGGCGCGGATGGACACTCGACAATGGAAAATATCTCTGGTGGGATGGTAAACTCTATGCTGTGAGCTATATCTCAAAGGCCGAGCACGCATTGCGCCGACGCCTTGTCGAGGAGGAGAAAAAGAGTCTCGCACCCTCGCTGCGTGCGGGCTGGGAACCATTTTTCTGCCTGATAGGGGAGGACAATGGCACCATCTACCGCATCGACGTGGAAAGCCATCGCGCTAACCGCACCGACGGGCAGGATGATTCCGAGTCGGAATTCACCTCGCAGGCCGAGGCCGATCCGGAAGAAGATTATCCGCGTTTCCGCATGCTTGTATATCCTCGAGATACGAGTCTACACGATATTCCGGCCGATTCTCTGCGTGGAGTTATGATTGTGGAAGGCTCGGCCGGCTCACGCATTCTCAGTTTCACCGGCAGCGACGGCCGCACAGCTGAATTCGATATGGACTCCACCGTTTCCGACGACACGGAGACACCGCAACTCATAGTGGTAGAGCATGGAGACACCGCAGTGCATGCTGTAAACCGCATCTATTGGCGCGATTATATTGCCCTCCCGCGTTGATTCCTTGAAAAAATCCCGATTAGTCGGGGGGAAATCCGGACTAATCGGGAAAATATAGTTTATGGCGCTATCACTGATGGGTGGGACGAAGAAGGTCGTTGACGGTTTTCACCGGATTGAATGTCTCGACGGGAACCTCAACAAAAGCGGTGAGCCAGTTGCTCATCGCGCCGTTCCAGAGACCGGGGAGTTCCAACGCCTTCAGCGGACGGCCACCGAGCGACTTCGAGGAGATGAAGCCTGTGGCGGGATCGACGTAGTCGGGAAGGTTGAAATGGTGTCCGTAGACGTCCTTGACGTAGCAGACGAGGTCTACCGGGTTGAAATGCGTGGCCTTTGCCATCATTGCGGCGAATTCTGGATTTGAGGTGTCAATCTGGGCCCCCTCCAATATCTGTAGCGAGCGCGATCCCGTGGGATTGTAGGCTATGTATGGGCCTCCCCCGGGTTCACCTTCGTTTTTTACCATACCACACACGCGCATCGGTCGGTCGAGTACCACCCGCAGATATGTGGCCAGATCCTCTCCCTTGAGAGTGTGCATCTCCGGTGAGTCGAAGCTGAAGCGGTCGGCCAGGAAGGCGCAGGCTTCGGTCAGGTCGGCCTCGGTGTAGGCGCGGTCGTCTATGAGGTGGATGTAGCGGGTCACCTGATCGTGGAGTTCGATGAGGTATCCGGCCAGCACCTTCTTATAGTGGATGGTGGCGCCGCGCATCGAGTCGGGTACTACATTGTCGATGTTCTTCACGAATACTACCTGCGAATCAATGTCGTTGAGGTTGCGGATCAGGGCGCCGTGGCCTCCGGGCCGGAACACCATACGTCCGTCGGCATCGCGGAAGGGTGTATTGTCCTCATTTGCGGCAACAGTGTCGGTCGAAGTCATCTGCTCGGAGAGCCCGACCTTGATTTTCACGCCCATGCTCTCCTCGATGGCAGGAACAGCCTCCTCGAGTTTGGCCTCGAATGCCTTGCGGTGGTCGGGCGACACAGTGAGGTGAAGGTCGACAGAACCGTCGGCCTGACGGGCTGTCTGCGCCCCCTCCACGAGCTGCTCCTCGACCGGAGTGCGAACGGAGCCTCCTTCGGCGCGGTGGAAGGTCAGCAGCCCCTTGGGCAGCTGGCCGTAGTTCATCCCCTCCGGGAGGATTATTGAGCCGACCACATCCTTGGCGCGGCCTTCGGCCAGAAGAGCATCCACTCCCTTGCCGAAACGGCGCATTACTGTAGTCTCAAGTTCTGGATAGAAGGCAAACTTGTGAATCCCCTCAAGCAGGGCGGCTACATCGCTCCCTTTCCTGGGCAGAGCCTCCTCCCCATTGATGAAAGCGAAAAGCGCCTTGAACATGCGCGATGCGGCCCCAGAAGCCGGCACGAATTTTGCTACGCGACCGCCTTCGGCCAGATAGGCGTCCCAGCGTTTAGATGCATTGGTCTGCTCGGCGTCGGTGAGCACTGTAATGCCTGCGCCGGCGCGTGCCGAATCGTAGATTTTCAGGTATGGAAAGCCGGTGGCAAAGCATTTCAGCTGTTGTTCCAGTTGCTCCTGGGTAATTCCTCGTGAAGCAAGCGTCTGGAGATCGGATTCAGAAAGTTTCATTGTAAGTTTATATTTTGGTTGTAATATCTTTCAAATAAGCGATATGATTGCTTTCATCCGGCTGCATCCGGCGACGACTCAGACCGGCCGTTATGGCGCGTCCTCACTCTGTCTCTTATACACATCTCCGAGCCCACGAGACACTGAGCG
>UREH01000206.1 GCA_900546835.1 uncultured Porphyromonadaceae bacterium | reverse complement strand
GCTTGTTGCAATTTAACATCTATTATTAAACACCCTCTAAGGTAATACTGCGTATAGGATTGAATGCGGCCGGCGATGGTGAAAGCTCTTGCGGCCGTCGGATTGCAAAAATACAAAAAAATCGGCGAACCCATAGCATAGGTCCGTCGGAAACGATAGGAAACCGGGCGGTAGGGCGCGCCACTCAGATGTGCCGGCGGAGCACGGCGCGCACGCGGGCCATCAGCTCGCGGAGAGAGTATGGTTTCAGAAGATGGTCGTCGGCCCCGGCGTTGAGCGAATCGATTACTGTGGCCGGCGACATTTGCGACGAGCAGGTTATTATGCCTGTGCGGGCCGACACTCTGTGTTGCTTAATCTGCTCCACAAGGCTCAGGGCGTAGTCGGCATCGTCAAGGTCAAGGCTGATGATTACCAGTGCGTATCCTGCTATATTGAGGGAGAACAGATCCTCATAGCTTGTGCAGTAATCCACGGAGAATCCTTCCGGCCCGAAATGGGTGCGAATCATCTCGCATATGGTCGAATCGCTGTCGATTGCCAGTATGCGGCCTTGATTTATGGGGTTGTTTGTCGGATCCTTTGTCAGCATGGATACAACTGATAGCCGTGGTATTGATATCGGGCTGCACTGGTCGGAGCCGACGGGCCGTGTGATTGGCTTGATGCCGGAGTCACGGCCATTAGCAGGGGCGAGGTAGCCGGGTGATAATATTACTATATAGATTGGCTTGGCAGCCGCTATGGCCTCCGCAGAGGGGGCTGAGCCGGCCGGTGGTCTACTTTCCGATATCAAAGATAGGAAGAGCCGCCTTGGATTGCAAGACGGCAATCGATTTGTAACTCCTTTGTGGTTACAATTTATAACATTTCGCCGGATTGTTACGGCATTATGGCGCGTTTAGTGCCGTTTTACTACTTTGCCCCACGTTTGTAACATCTGCGTAGCTTACAATTCTTAAGTTAGGATATTCGCCGGCGTTATTCGGTTACGCCGTGGATCTGTCGGTAAGATACGTCTTCAGTTGCGTAATACGGGCCAGCGGTAGGCTTTCAGTCGTTTTACGGTTTCGGCCTCGCGGCCGCCGAGATATTCGTCGAGGAGGGCGTGGAAGCGACGTGAGTGGTTCATCTCCGTCAGGTGGGCCAGTTCGTGGAGTATCACGTAGTCCGAGAGTTCTTCCGGCAGGAAGAGCAGCACATAGCTCAGGGAAATCACTCCCGACGAGGAGCAGCGGCCGAGCACCCTGTGTCCGCGCGAGATGGTCCAACCTATGGGGTGACGCCCCACGCGCGCCGCCAGCTGGCGTGCGCGCGGCAGCAGAAGGTCGGCGGCAAGCCTCCGGGCTCCCTTGCACATCATGTCGCTTACGGCGCGTACAGTGTCGGCCGACTCGAAGTCCCAGCCCAGCCCCACTTCTATGGCGATTGTGGCGCCTCGCGCCGAACATAGTATGCGCTTTGGGTCGATCATCTGGCGGCGGATGATCACGTCGACGTAAGGGAACTCCATATGCTGCCCGTCGCGGTAGGCTACCTGCGGCCGCATGGCCAGCAGGCGCGGAGCGAACCCGTCGAGGGCATCGCGCAGGCGCTCTACGGGCGTGCCGTGAGGCACGCTGACGTTCACAAGTCCCTGCTTCCAGCGGGCGGAAATCTGCTGGGAGTTCCGCCTGACGTTCACAAGGACCTTTCCAAGAGCGCTATGGTTGATTTCGGATACGGGCATCTGTAGAGTTCTGAATACCGTTTTGGAGTGTGTAGGGGGGTAACTGCAGGCAGTCTATCATATAAAGCCCTTCATGCCGAGTTTGTCGCGCAGCGTGTCGGTGAATGAGTGGCAGGGCTGGACCACCAGATTCACGCAATAGGGGGCGCGGCTGAGCCTCAGGGTGGTTTCGAGCGGGAGTGTCTGCGATTTGCCGTCGACGGCCAGGCGGAAGCCGCTGCCGCGGGTCTCCACGCCGATTTCTATGGGGGAGCGGTCGCTTACCACGAGCGGCCGCATCGACAGCGAGTGGGCTGCTATTGGCGAGAGCACCCATCCCTCCAGTTCAGGTGCGAGAATCGGGCCTCCTACCGAGAGGTTGTAGGCTGTGGAGCCTGTTGGTGTTGCGATAATCAGGCCGTCGCCCATATAGTTGAGAGTTGAGCTGTAGCCCAACCGGGCGCTTATGCGGAGCATCGAGCCGTTGTCGCCGCGTGTTATTGCCACTTCGTTGAGTGCCGTAAGCGTAGTTGCGATGGTTTTTTCCCCTTCGCCCGCGAGTATTTCAACCTGGAGCAGCGAGCGAGGCTCCACGGCGTAGCGCCCCTGAAGCAGGGATGCGTATACCGCCCCCTCCTGTTCGAAGGTGAAAGCCGAGAGATAGCCCAGATGGCCGGTGTTGATTCCGGCTATCGGCGTGGCCTCGGCGCCGATCCATCGCGCCGTCTTGAGAAATGCGCCGTCGCCACCCACGCTTATGGCCAGGTCGGCGTGAGGCTGCCGCGTGAGCGGCATGTAGTCGAGCCCCAGGGCGAATCTGTCGCCGAGATGGGTGGTGAGGTAGTCGAGAAACGGTTCGGCGAGAACTACATCGTCGCCGCGTTGCATGAGCGTGGCCACGAGCTGCTCTATATGCTCGAAATATCCTTCCTGATGGCGGTTGCCGTTTATGGCTATTCTCATGGCTATAAGAGGGTGGTTAATAATATCTGTTAAATTCCAAACGTAAGAAGGTATTATGAATAATAGGAGTTAAACTCATCGCATATTTTGGCCATTTTTGCCTTTCTCGTCAGTCGTGATGCCCG
>UREH01000205.1 GCA_900546835.1 uncultured Porphyromonadaceae bacterium | reverse complement strand
TATCGTCGGCAGCGTCAGATGTGTATAAGAGACAGGGTATACGCTTTCGATGGCGCGTGCCTCGTCCTCGCCCGGATTACGCCAGGGGATAGGCTTGCTCCAGTTGAGGTGGGGTGTGATGGGATTGCCCTGCTTGTCTTCCTCGATGCGGTAGTCTTCATTGCCGCCGTAGGCGGGGTCGGCGAGACGTTCGCGGATAATGGAGTCGCGCACCCAGAAGACGAACTGCTTGTATTTCGAGTTGGTGACTTCGGTTTCGTCCATCCAGAAAGCGTCGACCGACATCCCTTTGGGGTCGGCGGCGAGATTCCATGCGGAATCGGCTTTGGCGGGTCCCATCTCCATGGAGCCGCGGCTGACGAGGACCATGCCGTAGGGGGTGGGTTCGGCCCAGGCCGTACCGCCTACGCCGGTCACTTCGCCCCCTGTGGCGCTCCGGCGGCCGGAGGCGCAGGAAGCAGCCAGGGCGGCCACTGCCAGCGGGAGGAGGTAAAACGTTAGGTTCTTGTTCATATCGAGGGTGTTCCTTCTGAATTAGCTTGTAAAGAAAATGGGAGCCCTGAGGGCGCCCGGGTCGGGGTTACATTATGCGCACGCTCTTATGGCGGTGCTTGTTTTTCTCGCCGAGGTCGAGCTTAAGGCTGTAGCCGGCGAAGATTTCGTGGCTGCCGCTCGAGGCCTTGGCGATGGCCGATGTGGGATAGTCATAGCTGTAGCCGATGTAAAAGCCTTTGAATTCGGCCGAGAGCACCACGTAGGCGGCGTCTTTCCATCGGTAGCCGAAGCCGCCGGTCAGGAATTTATTGTAGCGCACGCGTGCGGTTGCCTCCCAGGTGGTGAAGGTGAAATCGGTCTTGACCAACATTGAAGGCAACACTTCAAATAACGTATTTTTCACGGGAATATTGCTTCCCGCCATAAAATATAGGGTGCGTCCGAGGTTGAACTCGTAGTTGCGTTCATTGCCGTTTTCGCCGGTCTCGGCATCGAGTTTTACCGAGGGTGAATTAAGGTGCGTGGCCGACAGACCGGCCCAGAACCAGCGGTGGGTGTAGAATAAGCCGAGGCCGAGGTCAAAGGCGTTGCCGCGGATGTCCTGCTGGGGAATAGCCTCGTCGGTGCTCTGGTGGTAATCGTCGTCGTCGGGGATGTAGACTTCCGAGCCTTTGAACGACTGGTCGAAGAATCCGATCTGGGCGCCTATGGAGAGTGTGCCCTTAAAAAGCTTCTGCTTGTAGGCTATCTGGGCGCCGATGTTCATGTTCTTGAAGAGGCCGAGACTTTCCTGCTGCATTACAAGGCCTACGCCGAAACGCTTGTTGAAGAGCTTGAACGGCATGTCGGCGATGGCGAGAAAGGTGCGCGGAGCGTTGTCGATTCCCACCCACTGCATGCGCATGCCGGCGCGGATTTTCAGAAGGTCGGTAGTGCCGATGGCGGCCGTGTTGTAGTAGGCTGGAACTTCGAAATACTGGGAAAACTGGGCGTCGGTCTGGCCGACGGAGCGCACGGGCGCAAGGAGCGCCAGCATTGCGGCTGCCGCGACCAGCAGGACGCGGCGGCGCAGGCGGCCTATGATGATGTGGGGTTGTTGCATGGAGAATGTGTTGCGGCCGGTGCGGCTATTCGAAATAGAACGAGAGGACCACCATCTTGGTGGTGGCTTTCTTGACCGACGAGCTGACGCCGGCGCGGAGCGGATCGTCGACGAGGTCCGGACGGTCGTGGTTTAATGCATCGGAGAGTCCGAAGCAGAATTTAAGTTCGGGAATCAGTTTGAAATAGGGAAGATAGAGGTCGCAGCCGAATCCGACCGACAGCATGAAGTCGGTGGAGTTGGTGCGCAGGAAATCCGTTTTTTTCTTCATTACGTCGAACGCGGGCATCACGCCGGCCACCATATAGGGGCGGATGTTGCGCATGCGTTGCGAGGAGAATTTCAGATCGACCGGAAGGACGAGATAGGCCGATTTGATGTCCTGTTTCTCCTCCTGGCCGCCGGTGGTATCGAGGAACCGCACCACACGGTTGCCGAAATACATGCCGGGGGTGACTCGCACGCTGAAATAGTTGTTCAGCCTTACACTGAAAAGGCCGTTGACGCAGAAGCCGGGCGAAAACGAGGGCTGCTCCATGAACCATGTCTGCCCCTGTTCGGTGACAAAACCGTTGTGATGAAACGAAAAGTCCATCGTATTAAGACCGACGGAGAATCCGAGATGCCAGCGGCGGTTGTCGCTGTATGGGCGGTTAAGCACCTTGTCGTTGAGGCGTTCTGCATGCGCTCCGGGTGCCCAAGGGATGAAGCCGGCCAGGGCTGCGACGGCCAGAGCCGCCATACGCAGATATATGTGAGTCAGAATTGTTCTCATTAATCTGATAACGCCGCAATACCCGATTTATTGCCTGCGGCGTCCGGCGGCATGTGGGGGATATCCTTAGTGAATAAATGTTAAAACGTATTGATGCGCGCTATCTTTACTGTGCATTCGATTGTTACAATAATGTGACGCGGACGCGATTTTTCGATTGGCGTCGCAACGTTCTTAAGGGATAACATATAAAACTAAGGAAGTATGAATATCGGGCAAATGACTGAGGTGATGCCGGCCGCTGTGAGCCGGGTGAATAAGACCGTAGCGGAGGTGGAGAGCAACGTCGCTGCGGGTACGGCCATTTGCGAAATAGACTGGCCTAAACGTCTGGGGCGCCTTGTGGCGCTGTGTATCGTGCTGATCGGGGCAATCGTGATTGGCGTGACAGCCGGATGTATGTCAGGGCAACCGCATCAAAATTTGGCTTTGATTAGCATCTCAGTCAAAT
>UREH01000204.1 GCA_900546835.1 uncultured Porphyromonadaceae bacterium | reverse complement strand
CTACACTCCTTCTTCATCGAGAAAAATCTCCTGAAAATTTTCCTCCCGGAAATATTAAAATAAATTCGACCAGTTACTTAAAAACATTTTAATGCAGCCAAATGTTGGATTAATGAGGAAATGTGGGATGGAAAAATTTGCTGATAATTTATAACTTTGCAGTTTCCGGCGAATCTGTGCGGTTTTTATGCAGAGAAATTCTGACGTGCGTCGCCGCCGTTTCAACTAAAATATTCAAACTCCATACAGACATTATGAAGAAATTCTTATTTCCGATGCTGGCGGTTCTGGCCGCTTTGGGCGCCCAGGCGCGCACATTGACTCCGGACGAGGCCTTGAGCCGCCTTCAGACCGACCCTGCAGCCGCGAAGGCTTCCGCAGCGCGTGGCATAGCGGCAGCGCAGCCACATCTGGCATTTACTCAGACCACAGAGACCGGGCAGCCGACTGTGTATGTTTTTGATAACCAGGCGAGCAATCAGGTGCTCTTTGTGAGTGCCGACGATGTAGTGGCGCCGCTTCTCGGCTATGCAGACTCCACTCCCGCCGGAACCGAGATGCCCCCGCAGCTCAGGTGGTGGCTTGAACAGTATGCCTCTCAGATCGCCTATGCCCAGCTCAACGGCGTCGGCGACAGCGGCCAGTCGGCTCCCGGCGCAGTTCTCGCACCCGCCACCGAACGTACGCCCATCGCCCCGTTGGTGAAAACAACGTGGGACCAGGGCGCTCCATATAATAACGACTGCCCTAAAAGTGGCGATCAGACAACATATACCGGTTGCGTAGCCACAGCTATGGCACAGCTGATGAACTACTTCAAGTATCCTGAAAAGGGAACCGGCACAGTAAGCGTGACTTTCAACAATCAGACACTTTCTATGAATCTTGCTACTACCACCCTCAATTGGGCCAATATGCTGGATTCATATCCTACGGCAACATCGGGCACTCTGACGCAGAGAAGGGCAGTATCGACGCTGATGAAGGCATGCGGCTACAGCGTGGACATGTCGTACGGTACAAGTGCTTCCGGAGCTGTTACCTCTGAGGTCGTTTCGGCGCTTGTGAATAATTTCAACTACGATCCCGGGTGCAGTTGGGCTGACCGCTCATATTATTCGCGTGATGACTGGCATAATCTGATTTACAACAATCTGAAGAACTGCGGCCCTGTGCTCTACTCCGGACGCTCTACCGACGGCGGCCACGCTTTTATATGCGACGGCTATTCCGACGATGGTTTCTACCACTTCAACTGGGGCTGGAGCGGCGCATACAATGGATACTATTCGCTTGAGGCCCTTAATCCTGACGGTCAGGGAATCGGTGGCTTTGCCGGAGGCTATAACTTCATGCAGGGTGCGGTTATCGGGGCGCAACGGCCAACGGGATCGACATCCGAATCCGCTCCTCTGATTGCAAGTTACGAGGGGCTGACAGCTTCCGTCAGTGGCTCACAGCTTACGTTGGAGGGTGGGTTCCAGAATGCTACTGGAGGCACCGTCAGCGCCGATCTGTATGCAAAGTTCGTACCGGTAAGCAATGGTTCGACTGTATATGGCAAGATCTATACGGTAACGCTTGCAATGAACCAGTATTATTCCACTCTGCCGTTGAGCCTGAGCGGGGTGTCGCTTGCAAATGGCACATACGATGTATATATAGTCTCGACAGCCATCGGCAGCCGAGATCCTTATTATCCGATGCTGGTAGAGCACGGTCATTCCGACCATTTCCGCCTTACAAAGAGCGGAAACAGCTATTCAGTACAGAATATCAGTGTCGGGACCCCTGCGATTACGTTCAGTAAGATTTTCAATGAGATATATTTCTCCTCCAGGAATCAGTATGTCCCGGTAAATCCTTCGGTCGCCTATACTGTGACAAATAATACTCAAATGGAACAGGTCGGCGGTATAGCGTTCCAGATTGTAAGTGGCGGAACGGTTTATGCCTATACTACCGGCGATTACTACGACCTGATGCCGGGAGAATCAAAGTCGGAGGATATCAGTCTTGAGATTTCGATGCTGTATTTGCCCACGCTTAATTATGATTACGATCTCTATATGTATGATCCGAACCAGAATGCAAGCGCTTCGTACTTTGACTCGTCTGTTGCGACTAAGGTCGGAACAGTGCGATTTGTGGAGTATCCGAATACAACGCTCACGTGTTCCAGCTTCGCGATTGACGGCGACGCTCAGAATGTCGATCCGTATAATGTGCCTTTCAAGGGTACGGTCAACTGTACGGCCGGCGTATATGGCAATACCCTTCTTGTAGCTTTGTTCAGCGGACAGACCAACGTAGGTCAGGGCAGTATTGCCGTTGTAAACCTCAAGGCAGGAGAGAGCGTGGATTTTTCCGGAACTCTGGCCGCGAATCTGCAGCCTGCCACTGCATATAATGCCGGACTTTATTATCTTGACATGACCAGAGGCGGGTATGCGCAGATTGATGGTCTGACGTTTACGACCGCCAAGACAGGCGGCATCGATGATCTCGACTCCGAGCCGGCCGACGGTCTGAAGATTAAGATGGACGGCCGCAAGGTTATCGTAGCCTCTTCGGCAAGCATCGGGCGCGTTGTAGTGGTCAGCGCTAATGGCTCCGAGGTATATGTTCCTATGGCTAATCAGGGTATCGCCGCCGTGGCCGATATGGAGTCTATCCCGGCCGGGATTTATATCGTAAGCGCCACCGACGCCGCCGGCAATAAGTCGACCCGCAAAATCGCTCTGCGATGAAACCGTTATCTTTTATGGCTCTCGCCTTGGCTACGGCTTCCGCTGGCTGCTCTACGCCTGTCTCTTATACACATCTTACGCTGCCGAC
>UREH01000203.1 GCA_900546835.1 uncultured Porphyromonadaceae bacterium | reverse complement strand
TACCGGCTTGTGTGCAACCTGCGTAATTGCACCCCTCAGGATGCGAAATCACGCTTAATACTGGCGGTCGCCGAAAATGGCGGTGCCGACACGCACCATGGTGGAGCCTTCGGCGATAGCCAGGTGGTAGTCGTGACTCATCCCCATGCTGACCGTGTCGAAGCCACGCAGATCGGGGCAGAGCGAGCGGATGGCGTCGAAGGTGGCGCGGATGCGGGCAAAGTCCTCGCGCACGCGCGCTTCGTCGTCGGTATTCGAAGCCATCCCCATCACGCCGCAGATATGTGTTGCGCGGAGCGACTCGTAGCCGCGTCGGCGGAAGAAGTCCATCAGCTCGTCGGGCGAGAAACCAAACTTGGTCTCCTCGGCAGCCACATGGAGCTGCATGAGCACACGGGCTGTGAAGTCCTGCCGCTCAGCTTCGGCGTCGACGGCGCGTAGCAGGCGCTCGGTGTCGATGCTCTCGATCATGGCGGGACGCAGGCGCAGAAGCTGGCGCACCTTGTTGGTCTGCAGATGGCCGATGAAATGCCAGCGTATTTCAGCGTGGAGAGCCGGCACTTTTTGTGCGAGCTCCTGCACACGGCTCTCGCCGAAACAAGTCTGGCCGGCGGCATACGCCTCGGCTATCATTTCAGCCGGATGGAACTTCGAGACAGCCACCAGCGTGACATCCTCGGGGAGCCCCAGCTTAATCTCCCGGATATTCTCGGCAACACCCATAGTCACACATTAATTATATAATCAGGCCTGCGGGGCTTCGGGCTTGGCATCTTCCTTCACCTTCATGCGGTAGACGTCCATGATGGGAGTCTCGGCAATCGAGACTATCTCGAAGTCGGCCATCGTGCCTTTCATGCCCTCCATAAAGTTGTCGTAGGCGGCTTTGAAATCGCAGCCGGCCACAAGCACCTGCGATACGGAACGCTTCTCAACTGCCGTCTTCTCGTCGATGGTAATGAAAGCCACCTTTACAAGATACCACTTGTCGGCCGAGTCGTCGAACATTATTTCAGCTATCCTGGTGCGCTTCACCGCGTTGACGTCGACCTCGCCGCTTATGAAAGGAGCCTGCTCCTCGATAATGCGTGCTTCGGCCTCGGTAAAGCTGAGCGCATCCACCAGATAAGGCTCCGTAACCTTCTTGATCGAGCCGTTTTCCTGAGTTTTATCGTAACGAATCTTACATTCGAACCAGTTTGCCATAATATTTCAATATTATTTGTGGAAATTGAAAAAACTTTGTTAATTTTGAGAATCAAAACCACCGGCAAAGTTAGGCTAAAAATCCAAACTTTGCAAAGCGAAAAAGCGTTAGACAACCATGAACTTCAACCGCGAGGGATTTCTCTACAGGGCATATTCCATGTATGCCGACGGCTTCCGGCAAATGACGGTAGGACGGCGCCTGTGGGCCATAATCATCGTGAAACTCGTGATTCTCTTCGCGGTATTCCGCCTCTTTTTCTTTCCCGACATTCTCCAGGAGCGCTACGACAACGACGCCGACCGCGCCGAGGCGGTGCGCACAAACCTGACCAGGCCCTGATGCATTGCCCGGGAATCAGCAACCTGAAAAACCAACTTTCAAATTCACCATATGGAAGACCTCCTTACCACCGTCGACTGGTCGCGCGGGCAATTCGCCCTGACGGCCATAATCCATTGGCTTTTCGTGCCGCTCACCATCGGGCTTTCGCTCATAGTGGGCATAATGGAGACCCTCTACTACCGCACCGGCGCCGAGCGCTGGAAGAAAATCACCAAATTCTGGATGTTGCTCTTCGGCATAAACTTTGCCTGCGGCGTAGCCACGGGCATAATCCTCGAATTCGAGTTCGGCACCAACTGGAGCAACTACTCATGGTTTGTGGGCGACATTTTCGGAGCCCCGCTTGCCATCGAGGGGATAGTAGCCTTCTTCCTGGAGTCGACGTTCATAGCCGTGATGTTCTTCGGCTGGAACCGCGTGAGCCGCGGCTTTCATCTTACCGCCACATGGCTTACGGCGATAGGCGTCTGCCTGTCGGCTTACTGGATTCTGGTGGCCAACGCCTGGATGCAGTATCCCGTGGGGATGGATTTCGACCCTGCGCAGATGCGCAACGTGATGACTTCGTTCGCCTCCGTAGCCCTCTCGCCCGTGGCCGTCAACAAATTTTTCCATACCGTATGCTCCGGCTGGGTGCTGGGCGCAGTGTTTGTAGTCGGCGTAAGCTGCTGGTTACTCTATAAAAAGAGCAACCTCGCCCTTGCCAGGGATTCGATGAAAATCGCCGGTTGGGTGGGTCTTGCGGGCATCGTGCTGACAATGTGGACCGGCGACGGCTCGGCCGTACAGGTAGCCCGCGTGCAGCCCATGAAGCTCGCCGCCATGGAAGGACTTTACGACGGTTGCTGCGGCCAGAGCCTCGTGGCCTTCGGCATCGTAAACCCCGACAAGCAGCGCACCGACAATGAGAAAGCGCTCCTCGGCGAAATCTCAATACCAAAGGGGCTATCCATTCTGGCCAACCACGACGCCGAAAGTTTCGTGCCCGGCATCAACGATATAATCGACGGCGTAAGCATCGACGCCAACGGCGACACCGTCAATACCGTAAGCTACGCCGAGCGCATAGCCCGCGGCAAGGCCGCCCAGGAGGCGCTCCGCCGCTACGACTCGGCCATGAAAGCCGGCGACCAGACCGCCATGGCAGCTGCCAAGGCCGACATCGACAAGGATTTCCGCTACTTCGGCTACGGATTCCTCGACAGTGTCGACGAGGCGATCCCCCCGGTTGCACTGACGTTCTACGCCTTCCGCGTGATGGTGATGGGCGGCGGCTACCTGCTGCTGTTCTTCATGGTGATGCTCTGGCTGAGCTACCGCAAGCCCTCCACGCTCGAAAACCGCTGGGCAATCTTCTTCGGTCTGATTACCATCCCGGTAGTATGGCTC
>UREH01000202.1 GCA_900546835.1 uncultured Porphyromonadaceae bacterium | reverse complement strand
CCGCGAGCCGATGTCGGCGGTGGCCGTTTCACCCTCGATTGCCAGAAGCGGCAACAATCTCCCGGCGTCCGGCCATCCGTCGATGTCTCGTCCGAAGGCCAGAATCTATAGAATGACTGGTCCATATGCTGATAATGTGCCTATTACCATCGACGCCGACGGACAGGTAATCAGCTATCCCGCGCCTACCGATATCAGCGAGGCGCAGCGCCCGCTGCCGTTGCGCGACGGATGGTGGCTCGACCGCCGCGGGGTGGGAGAGGGCTCCGTCTTCACGCGCTATACATACGCGGAATATGCGGCACTTAAAGGGGCTCCGAGTCCGGATGAACTGAAAAAGGCCGTCATACCCGGAGCGCGGGTGGTCGGAGTTACAGTCTTGCCGATTACGCTCGAGCAGGCTCTTTCCGATACCGCCGCCGTCGAGCGGTATATTCCGGTGCTTAAACTCAAGTGAAGGCGATTGCGGAAACGGAAAGTTTTTGTAATTTTGTAGTGGTGGCCGAGACGCATCCGTGGAGGCCACCACTTCTACTAATCTCATAAACCGGTAAAAACAGACATTATTATGGCAGACAACAAGCAGGAACTCAAGATAGAACTCACGCCGGAAGTGGCCGGCGGCAACTATGCCAACCTCGCCGTGATTTCCCATTCGGGCAACGAGTTGTTTCTCGATTTCATCAATGTGGCACCCAACATGCCTCAGGCACGCGTGCAGAGCCGCATTATCATGACACCCGAAAACGCCAAGAATCTTCTCGGCGCCCTTCAGGACAATATCCGCAAGTATGAGGCTACTTTCGGCACTATCGAGCGCAAACTCCCCAAAGGCAACGGCAACAACGGCAATCTCCCCAATCCTTTCCAGGCTTAACTACCAAATCAATCCGACCATGATGCAGCAGAATCTGCTTATCTATAACTCGCTCACACGGCGGAAGCAGCTGTTTGTGCCGCTCGTGGAGGGGCGCGTGGGCATGTATGTATGCGGTCCCACCGTCTATGGCGACGGCCATCTGGGACATGCGCGTCCGGCCATCACGTTCGACGTACTTTTCCGCTATCTGACTCATCTCGGCTACAAAGTGCGCTATGTGCGCAACATCACCGATGTGGGCCATCTGGAGCACGACGCCGACGAGGGTGAGGACAAAATCGCCAAGAAGGCGCGTCTGGAGCAGCTGGAGCCTATGGAGGTGGTGCAGCACTACCTCAACCGCTATCACGACGCGATGGCGCGCCTCAACGTGCTTCCACCCTCGATTGAGCCCCACGCATCGGGCCACATCATCGAGCAGATCGAGTACATCAAGAAGATTCTCGATGCCGGATACGCCTACGAGAGCAATGGCTCGATATATTTCGACGTGCCCAAATACAACAGAGATCACAACTACGGAAAGCTCTCCGGCCGAAATATCGAAGAACTGCTTTCGGAGACGCGCTCGCTCGACGGTCAGCAGGAGAAGCGTAACCCGGCCGATTTCGCCCTCTGGAAGAAGGCCCAGCCGGAGCATATCATGCGCTGGCCATCGCCATGGAGCGACGGCTTTCCCGGCTGGCATCTCGAATGCTCCACAATGGGCGAGAAATATCTCGGCGAGACCTTCGACATCCATGGCGGCGGAATGGATCTCAAATTCCCGCACCACGAGTGTGAGATTGCACAAAGCGTAGCTCACCACGGCCACGACACCGTGCGCTACTGGATGCACAACAACATGATCACCATCAACGGCCAGAAAATGGGAAAGTCGCTGGGCAATTTCATCACGCTCGATGAATTTTTCACCGGGAGCCATCCGCTGCTTACCCAGGCCTATACGCCGATGACGATTCGGTTCTTCATCCTGCAGGCGCAGTACCGTTCCACCGTCGATTTCTCCAACGAAGCGCTTCAGGCCTCTGAGAAGGCGCTCGACCGCATGCTCGAAGGGTGGCGGCGACTGGCTGATCTCAAGGGGGCGAATACCTCGACTGTTACAGCCGAAATCGCCGATCTTGAGCAGAAATGCTACGACGCCCTCAACGACGACCTTAACACACCGATTGTTATCGCTCACCTTTTTGAGGCGGTAGGAATAATTAACCGTGTCGCCGACGGCCACGCAACGGCCACTGCGGCCGACATCGATGCATTGAAAGCTCTCTTCCAGACTTTCCTCTTCGACATTCTGGGTATGCGTCCCGAAGCCGCCGATCTCGGTGGCGACGAAAAGGCTTTCGAGCCCTATCGCGGCGCCGTAGACCTGCTTCTGCAGGTGCGCGCCGAGGCCAAGGCAAAAAAGGACTGGGCGACCTCTGACCTTATTCGCGACCGCCTTGCCGCCCTCGGCTTCAACGTGAAGGATACGAAGTCCGGAGTGGAGTGGAGCGTGAAATAACCGCATTGCCCTCGAAATATTCCCGATGATACGTCTATCCGACATACACAAGCGGTTCGGCTCCCTGGAGGTTATCCGGGGAGTCGACCTGCACGTGGAGCGCGGCGAAATCCTTGGAATCGTAGGCGCCAGCGGCGCCGGCAAGACGACGCTGTTGCAGATTATGGGCACCCTCGAGCGGCCTGATGCGGGGAGTGTGGTCTATGGGGCCGATCGTGTCGACACGCTCTCCCCCTCGCGCGTGGCACGCTTTCGCAATCAGCGCATCGGATTCGTGTTTCAGTTCCATCAGCTGCTGCCCGAGTTCTCGCTGCTTGAGAATGTGGCTATGCCGGCCATGATTGGAGGCAGGAGCAAAAAGGAGGCGATGGCCGAAGCTTCGCGTCTGATCGGGTATCTCGGTCTGGCCGACCGCGCCGATCACCGCCCGGCGCAGCTCTCCGGCGGAGAATGCCAGCGGGGTGCGGTGGCCCGAGCATTGATCAACCGCCCCGACGTGGTGCTTGCCGATGAACCCTCCGGCAGCCTCGACAGCCATAACCGTGCCGAACTCCATCGC
>UREH01000201.1 GCA_900546835.1 uncultured Porphyromonadaceae bacterium | reverse complement strand
GGCAGCGTCAGATGTGTATAAGAGACAGTGGTAAGAGTGGTGACGAGGACGCGCTCGCCGCGGTCCTTTCGGAGGGCAATCTCCTCCATAAGGTTGTCAATCTGATGGTCGGAGGGCCTGACGGTAATCAGCGGGTCGAGCAGACCGGTAGGACGTATCACCTGCTCGACCACTACGCCTTCGCTTTCGGCGAGCTCGAAGTCGGCAGGTGTTGCCGACACGTAGATAGTCTGATTCGTAAGCTGCTGAAACTCTTCGAAGCGCAAGGGGCGGTTGTCAAGGGCGCTATCCAGGCGGAAGCCATAGTGCACAAGATTCTGCTTGCGCGAGAGATCGCCGCCATACATGGCGCGTATCTGCGGTACGGTTACATGACTCTCGTCGATAATCGTAAGATAATCCTTAGGGAAATAGTCGAGCAGACAGAATGGGCGCATACCAGCCTCGCGGCCGTCGAAATAGCGGCTGTAGTTCTCAATGCCGGGACAGTGGCCTATCTCGCGAATCATTTCTATGTCGTAGGTGGTTCGTTCCTGCAGCCGCTGCGCTTCAAGGAGCCGCCCTTCCCTCTTGAAGCCCTCGACCTGGTCGCCAAGATCAAGCTCCATGCGCGCAAGCGCCGAGGCCTGACGCTCGCGCGAGGTGACAAACAGATTGGCCGGGTAGATGCGGAAACGGTCGTGGTCGCCAAGTGGCGTGAGGTCGAGCGGGCGCATCGTGGAAATCGCATCCACTGTATTTCCATCGAACTCCACCCGCAACAATATATCCTCGTAGGCCAGGCGGATGTCGACCGTCTCACCTTTCACTCGGAAATTTCCGCTCTGGAGCTCGACCTCATTGCGACTGTAGAGAGCTTCGGCCAAACGACGCAGGAAGTGACGCTGCTCCAGCCGTTGCCCTACGGCGATGTCGAGCACATTGGCGTTGAAGTCCTCGGGGTTGCCCATACCGAAAAGGCAGCTTACGGAGCTGACCACAACCACATCGCGGCGACCGGAGAGAAGGGCAGACACCGTGGCCAGACGCAGACGCTCGATCTCGTCGTTGATCATAAGGTCCTTCTCGATATATTTGTCGACCGATGGTATATAGGCCTCCGGCTGGTAGTAGTCGTAATAGCTCACGAAATACTGCACGGAGTTTTCGGGGAAGAACTGCTTAAACTCGCTGTAGAGCTGCGCAGCGAGGGTCTTGTTATGGCTTAGAATCAACGTGGGGCGCTTCACCTGCTGGATTACGTTGGCCATGGTGAAGGTTTTACCCGAGCCGGTGACGCCCAGAAGCGTCTGCGCCGGGAGCCCCTGCTCCACACCATGCGCAAGCTGGGCGATAGCCTCGGGCTGGTCGCCAGTGGGCTTATATTGCGAATTAAGAATAAAATCCATAAATAAGTAAGTAAATTAGCAAAGTGAAATGACAATCATAAACGCGACGCCGTTGCGACGCAAGCATTCATACAAAGTTATGAAATTATCACTCCGGAAGCAAGCATTCCGGCAAATATCTTCCCATGCCTCTCCTCCATGAACCCTCCCGGCCGCTGTTTGTTAAATAAATAACCGCACAGAGGTGCCTACAGACCCTCCAAGCGTGAAATAACGGATATAGCATCAAGTCTATGAGGAATATTTGACGATAAATTGTGCCGATTTGAAAAATTTTACTTAAATTTGCATCGTAAAATCAGATTTTTAAGTAAAAACTACCTACATTCACTCGGTCGAATGCCGCGACACAGGCCAGCCAGTCAAACGCCGCGGGCAGATTATCAATAAAATTCTCAAACATCAATCCATACTCTAATTTATTAAACTATGAACGCAGAAACAATTGGAACTTGGGCAGGCCTCGTATGGAACGCTCTCAATGAAACCGACGTACTCGGCCTCAAGCAGCTCAAGAAGATCACCAAACTGAAAGATAAGGAAGTGTTCGCCGCTGCCGGATGGCTCGCCCGCGAAGGGAAGCTGGAAATCCAGACCAACCCCGACGACGAGAAAGACCTCCTCTTCACCCTTACCGGCGACAAATAAGTCTCCAGGCGAACGATACCGCTACCCCTTCGAGCGCCGCCCACGCATCTTCCAAAACGATGCCGGGCGGCGCTTTAAATGCCCGCATATTAAACGTTCCGGCCAACGGCACGTCTAACTCTACGTAACAAGTATCAACAACATCCAATGAAGAATATTCTACGCCTCTCAGCCGTGCTCCTGCTGGCAGCTCTACTTCCTGAGGTCGCATCTGCCTGGACTGCTCCGCGCGAACGGCTTACATACAACATAATGTACAAATGGGGACTTATCAACAAAAAAGCCGGCGAGGTGGCTCTGGCAACATCGGGCGTAGGCTCCCCGGCATTCAAGTCGACCCTCACGGCTGCCTCCGCCCCATGGGCCGATCACATCTATCATGTACGCGACACGCTGCTGGGCACTATCGACACCTCTACGCTCATGCCCTCACGCTACGAACGTATAGCCCATGAGGGCGGACGCTTTTCGCACGACATCCTCGATTATTCGCGTTCGGGCAATACCACAACTGCCAAAGCACGCGTGTGGCGAAAGAAAAAGAAAGACCCGATGGACTACGACGAGCGCACTCATCAGGCCGAAGGCCCCACCCTCGACATGCTATCATCCTTCTACTTCATGCGTTCCATCGACTACGCAAAAATGGAATCGGGGGAATCCGTCAGGCTCAATATATTTTCGGGTAAGAAGAAGGAATTCCTCACAATTCACTACCGCGGACTGACCGACGTAAAACTCAACAAGGAGCGACTCCCTGCCTACCACATCACCTTCACCTTCACTCAGGAAGGAGGTAAAGTCAGCTCCGACGCCATGGACGCCTGGATCTCCACCGGCGCGGCACGCATCCCGCTGCTGCTCGAAGGAAAGTTACCCGTAGGGAAAGTACGCGCCCTTTATTCAGGCAATTTATCCGACATAAAATAACAATCGATTAAAAATTTTTAAACAACCGGACAACCGCTCCGGTTGTTTTATTTTAAATTGATTAAGTAACTGGTCGAAATTATTTTGATATTTCCGGGAGGAAAATTTTCAGGAGATTTTTCTCGATGAAGAAGGAGTGTAG
>UREH01000200.1 GCA_900546835.1 uncultured Porphyromonadaceae bacterium | reverse complement strand
TTGTTGATGTCCAGCGTGAACTCGCTGTCCAACATTACCCAATAGAGCTGCGGGGAAATCATGCGTGACAGCGGAATTTTCGCCGAAGCAATCTGCCCCATTAACTGCTCCGCAGCCCCTCCGAGCCACGCGTCCATGAATGGCGAGAGATAGTTCTCCAGTTCGGGATAAGAGGTCAGAATCGGGAAAATATCCTCGTAACGGCGGTTCAGGAACTCGATGGCATGGGGGAACGTGCAATACTTGCCGTTCTGAAAAATTGTAGGCTCGGCACTCGGCGCCTTGCCGCATTTCTGCGGTAGGTTTCCGAGAGCCTGCCCCCGAACCGTGCTTACATGTCTCCATGTACACGGCTCTCCGTTATAATTCAACTTAGTGTTATACATTGCCATGTATTTTAGCATTACATTCTGGACAGACTGCCAATGTTTTGCGGTGCATTTTGAGCATGATGCGCTCCCATTCGTTCTTGCCTGTCAAGTCCTTCAAGGCACGAACATGGTGCATCACCGTTTTGCCATGCGCTCCGCATACCTCGCACTGTTCCGCCTTTAGTCTCTCAACAAGACTTGAGGCTGGCAGAAAATTAGTGTTTGGAATTATGTCGCATTTAGCATCACATTGAGCGTCTTTTCTCTTGAAACCCTCATTATAGAACACACGGCATTTGCATTGCCCTTTTGCATCCGTGTAACTGATTACAAAGTCTTTGTCTTTCGAGTATTTCTTTTTAATCTTCCGTACACTGCTGCTTTGCTTTTTGGCGATGCTTTTGTACATACTGTATTCCATAATATAACCGAACCTTTTGCAAAGAGTAGATACATTGTTCGCTATCGAGTAATAATTGTAGAATCCTCTTATCTCCTTATTGAATTGGGCTACAATATCCTCCGGTTTGCAGTTCATCATATAACTGCGTGCCTTTGGCTTCCAATCCTCCTTACCATTGGTTTGTATAACCCTCATGGCTTTGTAGTCAATCAACTTGTTCTTGACCACCTCTCTCGGGAGTAGAAGTACAACCTTGCGGTTGAACATTCTTTTGAGCACTCCATTCTTATCTCTCTTGGTGGCTTTGGAGTTGCGTACGGTTATTTCATATCCCAGAAATTTAGCTTTTTCTTGCGCATGGGTTATAAGCGTTTTCTCTGCCGACAGTTCAAGTTTTAGCTTATCTTTCATGAATTGCGTGATATTCGCTTTGATTTGCCCACATTCTTCAAGGCTGCCGACAACCCCAATCAAGAAGTCGTCTGCGTATCTGACATATTTCAACCGTCTGTACTCTTCATCCATTTCCATGACGCAAGGCATTTGTTGCATCTGTCGGTAATACCCTTTGATTTTATCAATAAGGTCTTTCCGTACCTTTGTATCGGTTTCGGATTTCAGTTTCTTTTCCAGCTTGTTCTTACGGTCTTTAATCCGACGGTAATCCTTATCCAATCTTCTGCTTGCGCCTTTATTGAAAGATTGGGCGTATTCCTCCATGTACTTGTCGAACTTGTCAAGGTAAATATTAGCCAGTATGGGACTAATGATGCCGCCTTGCGGGGTTCCACTGTACGTGTGTCTGTATTTCCAATTTTCAATATACCCAGCGTTCAGAAATTTACGGATGAGCCTTATGAACCTCTCGTCCGCTATGCGTTCTTCGAGTATGCCAATCAGAACGTTATGGTCTATGTTATCGAAGAAGCCTTTTATGTCCCCCTCTATAAACCATTTTGTTCCGAGAAACGTATCTTGAATTTGGTTTAATGCAGTTTGGCAACTTCTACGTGGTCTGAAGCCATGTGAGGTATTCTCAAAACTTCCCTCGTATATGGCTTCCAGTATCATGTGTACCACTTCCTGCACCAACTTGTCTTCAAAAGACGGGATACCCAACGGGCGTTTCTTTCCGTTCTTCTTAGGGATATAGACCCTTTTGGCTGGGTTGGGTTTGTAACTTTCGTCTCTAAGCTTGGAGATTAGATTTTCTATTCTCTGAATACTCATTTCGTCAACTGTCTTGCCGTCTGTTCCAGCGGTCATGTTGCCCTGTTTGGCATAGATTCGTTGGTAGGCGGTATAGAACATCTGTTCATTAAATAGAATACGATACAACCGTTCGAACTTATAGCCCGATACATTGCTGTGTTTCACTAAGTTGTTCAATACATTCTTTGGACTTCTCATAATGTCTCTCACATTTTCCTTTGATTATATTGATTATATAACTGCTTCCCTTCGCCATGTGCAGGGCGTTATCCTGCTCGGACTACTATGGAAGCTCCGTTGCCATGCCGAATATTCAAGAGCAGTCTCTATAGCCTTACGGCGTTTCGGTTTAGGCAATCCCCATTTAGCGGGTGTAATAACAAGCATGACAGACTGTCGGATGCAACGTTCGTCCGTTAATCTGCTTATAGCAGACGTGTCGCAGTCAGTTCTTCGCCCCAAACAATCTGAGCACTTGCTGGGGTACATGCGATGTGGCGTTAGTAACTGCCTTCCGCCACAGCTCTGGTGTGTGCCACTGGATTGTTGTTCAACCAATTCAGGCTTCATCCTCATGTCCGTCGTTCTGTCTTGCCATTCAGTCGCAGCATGGCAGTTAGCTGACTTATGGCTTCTCCGACATGCTACACTCCCCCTCGGGTTTCCCTCTAGGATAAGTCGGATGACAGTAGGTCTTATTTTCATAGAACTCTAACCTAATCTATTGCTAAATAGATATTTATTACACTGCCTTATGGGCGCACTTAAGATACCAGATGATAGCCGCGAAAAGGATGATGGGCGATTCCACAAAGAAGTCGCCCTGCTTCTGCACCCAACTCTTGTTTAAATTGAGCATGATGGTGTACGCGCTCTCGTAAGCGTCCGTAATGTCCTCCATGAAATCTGGGTGAATGGGATTGCAACGGTGGCTGCGTCGCGGGTCGTCGAAGTTTATCACGTAGAACTTCGGCTTCACCTTGTATCCCTCCGGGTGGTTGAGCAGATGATTATAGGCTATCGTGGACAAGTCACTGAATTTGAAATCATAGACATACATCGAGAAGCCCTTCTCAATCTGCTGCTTGATGAAACTGTTTACCACCTGTCTCTTATACACATCTGACG
>UREH01000199.1 GCA_900546835.1 uncultured Porphyromonadaceae bacterium | reverse complement strand
GCCGAGGCCGACAAGGAGCAGCGCAAGCTCGCTGAAAAGAAGGCCAAACAGGAGCGTGCCGCCGCCAAAAAGGCCGAACAGGAACGCGTAAAGGCCGAGCGCGAAGCGGCAAAACGTCAGGCCGAGGCCGACAAGCAGGCTGCCCAGGCCAAGGCGCGTGCCGGCAAGCCTGTGAAACACAAGGGGAAGAACAATATGGGAGGCGCTGCGCTCCCGGCCTCGTCGTCGACCACCGAAGCTGCCGCAGCTCGCCTGGCCGCTCCGGCCGCAAACGGTGCCAGCGGAATCGCCGCCACTGCCGTCGAGACCGACCTCGGCTCCGACTTCGAGAAGGCTCGCGGACGTCTGCCTTACCCCGTGAGCGGCCGATATACCATCGTGAAGGGATTCGGACGCCAGAAGCACCCGACGCTTCCCCATGTGGAGACTAACAACTCGGGCATAGACATGCAGACCGAGCCCGGCGCCACGGTGCGCTCGGTGTTCGACGGCGAAGTGTCGGCCGTGTTCCGCCCCGACGGCTACAATACCGTCGTGGTGATACGCCACGGCCGATATATGACGGTCTACGCCAATCTCGGCGCAATCTCCGTGAGCAACGGCCAGAAAGTGAAGGCCGGTCAGGCCATCGGCACTGTATTCACCGATACGGCCGACGCCAACCGCTCGGTGCTTCACTTCGAAATCCGCAATCAGCGCGTCAAGGAAAATCCCACGGCATGGCTCAGGTAGTCGCCGATTTATATCCTCATTCGCCCGAATTTAACAGATATTATTATAGGGTGCTGGATATTGTTGGCAGTATTTGCCTAACTTTGCAACGCTTTTAGGCGTTTACATCTATACATTCCTAAATTGTAAACAACTAACAACCAAACAATGGACAACAACGAAAACAAATCCCTCGACCGCATAAGCTACGCGCTCGGTCTCAGCATGGGCAATAATTTCCGTGCCTCGGGCATCACCGAAATCAACGTTCAGGACTTCGCCGACGGTGTGGCTGCCGTGTTCTACGGCTCCACTCCCAAGATGAGCTACGACGAGGCCAAGGCCGAGATACAGGCATATTTCACCGAGATGGAGAAGAAGCAGCGTGCCGCCGCAGAGGAGCTCGGCAAGGCAAACGCCGCAGCCGGCGAGGCCTTCCTCGCAGATAACGGAAAGCGCGTCGAGGTGAGGACCACCCCCTCCGGCCTGCAGTATGAGGTCCTCACCGAGGGCGACGGCCCCCGCCCCGAGGCCAACGACCAGGTTGAGGTGCACTATACCGGCAAGCTTATCGACGGCACCGTGTTCGATTCGAGCGTAGACCGCGGTATGCCCGCTACTTTCGGCGTGACGCAGGTGATTCCCGGATGGGTTGAGGCTCTCCAGCTCATGAAGGCCGGTTCGAAATGGCGCCTTTTCATCCCCTCGAATCTCGCCTATGGCCCCAACGGCGCTCCCGGCAGCCCCATCGGCCCGAACGCCACGCTGGTTTTCGACGTCGAACTTCTCAAGGTAATCGGTAAGTAAGGTCCGTAAAACCTATGCTCTCCAAGACTCTGCACCGTATAGGCGTTTCTGCCGCAACCATTTTGGCCGCGGCAGCGACGTGCATTCCCTCGCGCGTCGGTGCCTCCGAACCTGCGCCCGAGGTTTCCGCCGCAACAGCCGATTCAGTTGCCGCGGCCTTCGCCACGGCAATGGCTCAGTATCTGAAACCGGAAATTCAGAAAAGCTTCACCGCCACGCCCGACAGCATTGCCGAATATATGCGCGGTGTGGCCCACGCATTCGATATCAAGAATGTCGACGCGCCCTATTATCTTGGTGTGCGTTCCGGCATGGCCATGCTCGACCGCGTGGAGCAGATGCAGCAGATGGGGTTTCCCATCACCAACGCCGCCTTCTGCGCTCAGCTCGGCTCCGCCCTCACAGGCTCAGCAATGGGCTTCGACGTGAAAAGCGCCGACGATTTCCTGCAAAGCTATATGCAGCGCCTTGTGCCTGAACCCGAACCGCTCTCGCTGCAGTCGCAGGCCGACTATCTGGCCGACCAGCGGGCGCGAGAAGGGGTAATCGAGACTCCATCGGGACTCCTCTTCGAGGTAATCACCGAGGGTGAGGGAGCTACGCCCACCGATGCCGACCGTGTGAGTGTGACTTACGCGGGGCGCCTTTCCGACGGCACCGTGTTCGATTCCACGGAGCGCCCTGTGCAGTTTCCGGTGGCCAACCTCGTGCCCGGCTTCACCGAAGGGCTCAAGATGATGAAGGCCGGAGGCGAATACCGTATCATAATCCCGGCGGCCCTGGGCTACGGCGACAAGGGAGCGGCAGGCGTGATTCCTCCCGGCGCGGTGCTTGACTTCACAATCCGTCTGCTCGATGTTGTGAGGCCGTAGAGGGGCTTCCGGCGTATCGTAACGAAACTTAGAAACAACAAACCATAATCAATTTGAAATGAAAAAAATCATTGTGACATTCGGAGTTGCCCTCGCTCTCGTGGGCGGCTTCTCCTCTTGCAACAAGGGTGCGAACAGCGCATCCGAGGCCGACAAGGCTTTCGGCGATTCCGTGGCTCAGGCTCTCGGCGAATTCGCCGGTGCGAACAGCGCCATGCAGCTCAACCGCATGAAGGAAATGAATCCCGAGCAGGCCGAGAAATTCAGCAAGGAGGCCTTCCTCAAAGGCCTTGAGGCCGTGCTCAACGCCGACACCACCCAGATGGCCTATTTCCAGGGCCTTCAGATGGGTCTTCAGCTCGTAAATCCCGTAATCGGCATCAACAACGAGGCTAAGATTCCGGTTGACAAGAAGGTTGTTCTCGACGCATTCAAGAAAGTATATATGGCCGACTCAGTAGGCGAGATGGCCGAATACTACGGCCGCTACCAGGCGTTCATGACCGAAATCCAGGTACGCATGAAGGCTCGCCACGACGAGGAAATCGCCAACAGCGACGAGGCCAAGGCCAACCTCAAGGAGGGCCAGGAATATATGGACAAAGTTCTTAAGGAGGGCTACGTGAAGGACAGCTGTGGCATCGCCTACAAAATCGAGAATCCCGGCGATCCCTCCGCAATGGTGAAGACCACCGACTGGGTGGCCGTTCAGTACAAGGGTACCAACGTGAAAGGCGAGG
>UREH01000198.1 GCA_900546835.1 uncultured Porphyromonadaceae bacterium | reverse complement strand
GGCTTTTACCGCGCCATACGCGATCAGCAGTAGCGATTGCTTCAGGGCCACTGATGCGGATTACGGCGATGCCTCCGATGCCCGGAGGTGTGGAAATTGCGCAGATTGTCATGCTATATTCCTTTACACAAAATGTTTATCCCTTTACAATTATCCATACATTCCCCAATCGGCTCAGTTATTTTCTTGGTTTGGGCGAACGGCTCCAACGCGCGAAATTGCATTGCGATTCCACAGCGGCCTCCACATCGTCGGGCAACGCGGCGAAAAAATCGTAGCCGGTGACGGCCTCCACTGAATCGACCGGAACGGCGCAGCGCTGCATTCCTCCTACAACGGGACCGTTGGGCATCAGGAATCCTATCGCCACCGGCGGGTCGGCATACGGCGAAAGGACGACTTTAAAGAACTGCCGCGGCACTGCCACACCGGTCTCGCCGATGCGCTCCACCGCCTCCCCCTTCCGGAAAACCGGTCCGCACACGATGATAACCGCGCTGTCGACCTCGGCCCTTTGCCGACATTTCTCCTCAAGTTTCTGCCATGCACCGCGATTCAGTTCCCCCGCCTGCGGACATATGTTTGTCATCAGAAAAGACTCGCGCATGCTCTGGCGGCTCCATTTCATATCGCCGGCCGGTGCCATATGGCCGCGGTCGTAGCCGCTGCGACGATAGTCGGCCGGCGTTGCGCAACCCTTTACATTGTCGTCGACGGAGAATTGCGACTCACGCGCATGCAGGCCCGTGGTCTCCGACCCGAGCAGCTCCCAGGCCACCCAGTTAGGCTCGTGGGTCTCGGGATTGAACGATACGGTCATCCCGGAATAATCGATTATCTCCTGCGGAAGGTCCTTGGAGGCAGCCACGGCAAGCAGTGAGCCCCCTGGAAGGTCTACACGCTCCGCGCCGTCAGTCTGCTTTGCCGAGGCGACGAGCCATGCGATTACACCGATAACGACCACCGCCATTACGTAGGCGAGACGCCTGGTGGTATGTTCAGGATTACGGCGTCCGGAAGCCGTGCGGCGCGGAGCCGACGGCCGGCGGCTTCGGCTTCGGCGCGGGCCGGGACGGCGGGAAGAGGGTTGAGCCATAACTTGATTTTTGATTGCCCGGTCGTGATAAGATAATTATGTCAGCTGTTACGCCACTATGGTTTGCTCCTTCGCGGCCGCAATGGCAATGCGGCCGCGATGAAACAAACCATAGCGCGGTATGAGAGTCGGAGGCGGCTTCCCCGAAAAATCAGAGGATTGCCGAAATGTTGAAGTTCTGGAACTCGATGTCCTTGGCGGCCTTGGCAGCCAGCGAGCGGTCAAGCTTAACGGCCTGACGTAGGTTATTGTTTACCATCGTGTCGTTGTTGGTGCGCGCGCCCAGAATAGCAGTGAGGTAATAGGTCATGGCGTTGGGGGCGGTAATGCCGGCAAGCGTCGACTTGGCTTTGCTGTAATCCTTTGCGAGCAGCTGGGCCAGAGCGGCGTTGTTGGTCTTCGCATTGCCGAATGCCTTCACCGCAGCGGTTGCGTCGCCGGTCATCAGGTAGTAGGTGCCCATTGCGTCGTTAAGCTCTTCGAGACCGGCGGCAGCGCCGAACTTCTGGCTGGCCTGACGGTAGTCCTTGTTGAGGAGCGATACGAGGCCGAGGTTCATCTGAGGCTCTGCTGCGTTGGGGGCCAGACGGCTTGCGCGGGCGAAGTTGGCTTTGGCGGCATCGTAGTCGCCACCCACATACTGTGTGAGGCCAAGGTCGTTGTACGTGCGGTAGTCGTTGGGATAAAGCTCGGCGGCCGTGTTGTAGATCTTCTGTTTCTCGGCGTTGCTGTCGGTCAGCGTGGCGGCATACAGCAGTTCGTCGACACTCAGCTCCTTGGGGTTGGTGGAAAGAAGGCTGAGAATCTCCTGGTCGCTCTTGCCTATCACATTGATCGAAGCCGTAATGCGGCTCCTACGCAGTTGCGGCAGAATCTGATCGGCGAGCTGGTCGAAGATGCTGGAGAGATTGCGAATCTCCTTCTCGCGCTGCTCGGGGTCCTTATACATCGAGAGAACGCTGAGAATAAGCTCCTTGTCCTGGATATCGCTCTTCGACACGAGGTTCTGGAAACCCTCCCAGTCCTCGGGCGTGAAATTTGCGGTCAGTTCGCCGAACTCAGTGATGTTATCCTTCTTGAGCTGATTCTTAAGGTAAGCCTTAGTATTCTTCTCGCGGTTCTCGGCCAGACGGGTGTTGATGTCGAGCGACCCTTCGGGCGATGCATACGAAGCGATGTTTATCTCCTCGATTTCCTTTTTGGCGTCGCCGCTGGCGTCCTTGATCTGCTGATTGAGAGCGAGCATCTGGTCGGACTTAAGCTGGCCGTCGCGGATGTTGGCCTGATTGATGAGGAAGTGGATATCGGCGTTATACTTTTCGTTGATTATGCGCTGGAATTTGTCGGGAGCCAGCGCGGGAGTTACGGTCGAAGCATCGGCGAGAGCGGCCGTGGCGACCACACCGTCGGCAACCTTGACGCGCGGAAGCACATACTGCTTGTTGCCCTGGCGTACATCGAACGCAAGTTCAAGCTCGCTGCGCATCATCTCCGGCTGATAGGCATACATCACCGGGATGGTAACCGTGCCACCGTTATCGTAGCTGATTACAGGGGCATTGCCGCGCACCTTCTCCCCCTGGAAGGAATAAGCCTGCGAGGCCACTTCCTGACCGTCGAAACACAGATAGGGGGTTACGGTCACCTGCGCGTTCTTTACGAAGAACTTTGCCGGAACGCGGGCCGTCACCGTAGCGGGAACGCGATCGCCCACCACTTCGAGCGGATTGGGATTAACGGAAAAATAGTCGGCCTGAAACTGGTTGAGCTTCTTGCTGCAACCCGTAAGCAGCAGAGCGCCTGCTGCGGCCACGATTGTTAGCTTCTTGCTGTTCATGAGCTGATAATATAAATTTATTGTTTTCGATGCATGTAGACTGCCCTCCAATCGGGCGCCCAAGGTTGCGGATTGACAAAGATAAGAAAAATTTGCCTAACATTATCCGTTCCGCCTCCCGTTATTTCTTAGAGGTTGTCTAAAATTTTTTTCCAAAAGATTTTTGGAGCTGTTTTTGAGGGAATTTTGAGGTTTGAAGAG
>UREH01000197.1 GCA_900546835.1 uncultured Porphyromonadaceae bacterium | reverse complement strand
GGCGGCATATCGGCGTGTGGCCCCGGCGTAGCTGCTCTGCCATCCGGCGAAACCTCCTTACACCTGATGGCGCACGGCAGTGGCTTCGAGCGGGTCGGTGACGTCCCAGATGCGGGTGGCGTCGGATGCGCCGCCGAGAGTGGGGCGCGCGTTGGCGAGGGTAAAGTTCAGGCATTTGCCCGAGCCGAGCTGGAGCTTGCGCGCGTAGCTCACGCAGATATAGTTGAGATTTGCGCGTGTCACGCTGCCGGAGGCGCTGAAGCGAATCTCCACGTTGAGGCGCGACCCCTTGAACGGAGCCTGCTTACGGGTAAGAATCTCACGTCCGAAGGTGTGCACGTCGGTGACCTGAGTGAAGTTGTCGGATGCGGTCGACGGGAGTGTCGTGCCGTTTACCCCGACTGATATACGGCCGCCAGCGTTGACGGTATGGGCCACGAAACTTACCTCTACGAGAGCCGGCTGGGACTCGTCGGGGTTTGAGAGGTTGAGCGTGAAGGTCTGTGCGGGTTTATAGCGGAAGTCTTCGCCTGTCAGGAAGAAACCCACGTTGCCGGGTGAGTAGAGGTCGACTTCATGGACGGCCCGGTCGTAGAATGTGGAGGGCGACTGCCCGGTGGGAGCGTAGGCCGAGCCGGATTCGCCCGGTGCGAGCCGCTGGTCGGAACCGCTGTCGGAGAGGTAATAATAGCCCAGATCGGTGAAGGGGTTGTTGACCGGCGTGGCGTAGTTGCCGTTGCGCAGCGTGAATGTACGCGGCCCTTCAGCGTAGAAAAATAGTCCGCGGCCACCCACATACTCCGACGGAGTCTGGGGAAGGTCGTCGAGATAGCCGGAATTAAGTTCCTCGGGAAGACGCCGTGCTCCATATCCGTAAACTTTTGTTTTTGCGGGATTAAGCCCCCAGGCGCGCAGCGATTCGTCGGAAATCTTGTGCATTCCCGAGCTGGTTACCGACACCTGGATCCATCGCCCCGAAGCCAGGCGGGAGCTTGCGGCATAGGTATCGGCAGGAAGAGCCGATGCTGACGGCGCCGAAGCCAGGGCAATCAGCGCCAGGGCCGCCGCGGCGAGCGCCTTGCGCGCCATGCTGCGACCGAGGATGCTTAAAGTTTTGTCAGCTATATTGTTGTAAAGATTTCTCATGCGTGTATTTTACCGCCTATATAACGTGAAAATTCACCGATTATTGCGGTAATCACGTTTGAATAGCTCCCCCAACCAATACATCTGCCAACTGCTAATAGCCTGTTCATATATGAACGGATTACGAAACCGATATCACTATTGACTATTAAAAATGCCAGAAAGCGCTACAAATGGGTTAAAGAGGGGAAAGAAGCAGATAATCATCCGTTGGTTGGGCCTTATAAGTGCCATGGAGTAGATTGGAGAATGGGAAATGCCAAAAAGGCATAAAAAATCGGGTAATTTGATGTGCGCGCGCGGACGTTCGCGATATTTTTGCTACTTTCGTAGGTTATTTCGGGTCGTTTGTGTGTTATAATTTGAAAAGCACTTACGAAATTTAAATTTTAAAGATATGGAAACCATCAAGGTCAAGATAATCAATAAGTCGCATCATCCGCTTCCGGCGTATGCCACTCCCGGTTCGGCGGGGATGGACGTGCGCGCCTTCCTGCCCGACGGCGCCGTGACACTCGGTCCGCTCGAGCGGGCGCTCATTCCAACGGGGCTCTACATGCAGCTTCCCCACGGCTATGAATGCCAGATTCGTCCGCGCAGCGGCCTGGCCATAAAGCACGGCATCTCGCTGGTGAACACTCCCGGAACGGTCGACAGCGACTACCGTGGCGAAATCGGCGTAATTTTGGTGAATCTCAGCAACGAGCCTTTCACCATCGTCGACGGCGAGCGCGTATGCCAGATGGTTGTCACACGCTACACGCGCGTGGACTGGGAGCCGACCGACAGCATCGACCAGACCGAGCGTGGCGACGGAGCGTTCGGCCATACCGGCACCAATTGACCACTCCATTCATCACTTCAGAAAATGATTAACTCCGCCCACCGACTTTTCCGACTTTTCGCCGTGGCAATGGCCGTGGCTGTGGTTGCCTCCGGCTTTATGGCCGACGGCAAGGGGAGCCGCAGCCATAAAAAGGCCGACTGGAACGCGGAAGCCAACCGCCGCAAGGCCGACTACGTGTATATGGAGGCCATGCGCCAGAACGCTCTTGGCAACGATGATGCCTATTTTGAGCTTCTGACGCGAGCGCGCGACCTCGACCGCTCCGATACCGAAGGGTCGCTATACCTCGGCTACTATCTGATGGCACTGGGGCAGACCGACTCCACTATGGCCGCCGAAGGCTATGCCATGATGCGCGATAATTTCAACGCTCATCCCGACAACTACTACGATGCCATATTTTACGGCATGGTGAACAACCAGCTGGGCAACAACAGGGAAAGCATCCGCGTATGGCAGACGCTCGACTCGCTCAATCCGTCGAAGCCTACCGTCGCGCTCAAATATGCCGAGGCTCTCCACGAGAGCCGCGACTCGGCCAATCTGCGGCACGCTATCCGGGTGCTCGACCGCATAGAGCGTGCCGAAGGACCCGATATCGGACTGAGCTCACACAAGGTAGCCTCCCTGATGGCTCTGAACGATACTGCGGCCACACTTGCGGAAGTCCACCATCTGCTTGCCTCGTCGAAGGCAAGCGTACCAAATTCTATCTATGCCGGCGACGTCTTCATGGCCCTCGGTCGCCCCGATTCGGCCATAGCATACTACAACGCCGCCTGCGAAATCGACCCTTCCAACGGTCTGCCGTACTATAAGCGTGCCGAGTTCTACCGAGCCACCGGCGATTCCATAGCCTACGACCGCGAGGTGGTGGAAGCCGTGCGTCAGGACGGTCTGGACCTCGACGTAAAGCTGCAGATGCTTTCCGGCTATATCCGGCAGGTAATTGCCGATACTATTCAGCGGCCTCGGATCGAGGCTCTTTTCGATACGCTGCTTATCAGCCATCCCCACGAGACGTCCATCCGCGACCTCTTCTCTTCCTATCTCATAGCCGTCGACAACACCAGGGCTGCCGCCGAACAGCAGGAATACGCCCTCGACCTCGACCCTTCGAATTCCGACCGCTGGAAGTCGACTTCCGGACTCTACGGTCAGGCCGGAAACTACGAGAAGGCTCTTGAAATCGCCCGG
>UREH01000196.1 GCA_900546835.1 uncultured Porphyromonadaceae bacterium | reverse complement strand
GATCAGGAAAGTATAAAATAATTTTGAACAGTTACTTATCAACTTGAAAACTATGAAATTCGCAAAATTTCTCTCTATCGCGGCCATCGCAGCGGCCGCTCTGATTCCCGCAAATATGCTGGCACAGCAGCCGCGCAACATCGCGGGCTCCATCCCTGGCATCGCCCTGGCAGCCTCACAGAATTATCAGCAGCTACCGGAAGGCGCTCGCAAATTCATCAACCGTCATTTCAAGAACGTAGGAATCGCAAGCACAGAGCGCTATTTCGCTAAAGGCACCTACGAGGTTGAACTCGCAAACGGAATCGACATCGAATTCGATAACAAAGGTACCGTACGCGAAATCAATGCCCCCGACGCCATGGTACTCGCCTCAGAAGTTGTCAAAGACGTTCTTCCCGGCAAATCTTTCCGTCGCCTCAACGATGCAGGCTTGTCCTCCTCGGTCGAATCCATAGAATTTAACCGCCGCGGCAAAGCCATCGAAGTCGAACTTGCAATCAGCGACCCCGATACATATATCTTCGACCTCGACGGCAATTTCCTCGCTATCCAGGACTGATAGATTGCGATTGATTGCTCTGCCAATCAATCAACCAATCGAGAAAAATCGAGATTAATCAAAATCAATCAGGACAAATCGGAACTTATCAGGAAAAAACCAAAATCCGATCTTACCATCTCCCCCGGAGCGCTTTGAGTGTGCCGGGGGATTTTTTTGGCGGCGGAGGGCTGTGGGGTAGCAAATTTTCGCTATCTTTGCAGAGCGATGAAAAGCAACGCGAAAACAAATCCCGCCGATCCGGCCGATAAACTGTTTCTTCCGGCCAAGACGGCTCTCGACAAATATCTCAAGGCCAACGGCATGAGGCGTACACCCGAACGCTATGCCATATTGGAGAAGGTATTTTCCACCGACGCCCATTTCTACGTCGACGCCCTCCACGAGGCGCTGACGCTCGACGGGATGCACCTGAGCCTGTCGACGGTCTACTCCGCCGTGCAACTCTTTCTGGAAGCTGGTCTGGTACGCCGCCATCAGTTCGGCAACCAACCCGCGCAATATGAACGCGTGCCCCAGGGAGCTTCGGAGAGCCATCTGCATCTGGTATGCACTTCATGCGGGCGTGTGCGCGCCGTGCGCAACCCACAGCTTATGGCCGAACTTGGCACGCTCAAATACCCCACGTTCAAGACCGAGTTCTTTGCCCTCTACGTCTACGGACTCTGCTCGTGGTGTCAGAAGCGCCTGAAGCGCGAAAAAGCCGCCCAGACGGTCCGAAAATCCTGACCAATCATAGAAATAATTAAACTCAATCAAATCATATCCACATCCTGCATCAATAAAAACCGACATGAAAGTTGACGTATTGCTCGGCCTCCAGTGGGGCGACGAAGGAAAAGGGAAAGTAGTCGATGTGCTCACTCCGCGCTACGACGCTGTGGCTCGCTTCCAGGGTGGCCCTAACGCCGGTCACACTCTGGAGTTCGACGGAAAGAAATATGTACTCCGTTCTATCCCTTCAGGCGTTTTCCAGAACGACACCAACCTGATAGGAGGCGGCGTAGTGCTTGACCCCGTGCTCTTCCGCGAAGAAGCTGAGGCTTTGTGCACCAGTGGCGTAGACCTCAAGCGCACGCTATGCATCTCGAAGAAGGCACACCTGATTCTGCCAACCCACCGCCTGCTCGACGCTGCCTCTGAGCGTGCCAAAGGCAAAGCCAAAATCGGCACTACCGGCAAAGGCATTGGCCCGACATACACCGACAAGACCTCGCGTAACGGTCTGCGCGTGGGCGACATATTCTGCGACTTTGAGACTAAGTACACGGCCGCACGCGAGCGCCACATCGCCCGACTGGCCTCACTCGACGCCATTCCTGCACCCGACGAACTTGCGGCCCTTGAAAAGCGCTGGCTCGAAGCAATCGAATACCTGAAGGAATACCGCATCGTTGATGGTGAATACCTCGTCAACGATCTCCTTACCCAGGGGAAATCCATCCTCTGCGAAGGCGCCCAGGGCACAATGCTCGACGTGGATTTCGGCAGCTATCCATACGTTACCTCCTCCAACACCGTAACTGCCGGTGCATGTACCGGCCTTGGCATAGCACCCAACCGGATAGGCGACGTCTACGGAATTTTCAAGGCATACTGCACCCGTGTGGGTGCCGGACCTTTCCCCACAGAGCTCTTCGACCAGACAGGACGCACCATCCGCGACCTCGGCCATGAATACGGAGCCGTGACCGGTCGCGAACGCCGCTGCGGTTGGATTGACCTCGTAGCCCTGCGTTACGCCGTAATGATCAACGGCGTTACGAAACTCATAATGATGAAAAGCGATGTGCTCGACACCTTCCATACCATCCGCGCCTGCACGGCCTACCGTATCAACGGCACTCTGACCGACCGCTTCCCCTACAGCCTCGACGATCCGCACGCCGAGATTGAACCCGTCTACACCGATATCACCGGCTGGCAGACCCCGCTCACCGGCGTCACCTGCGCCGCCGACCTCCCCGACGCATTCCGCGCCTACATCGTCTTCATCGAAAAGCAACTTGGCGTGCCCGTGGTAATCGTGTCCGTTGGTCCCGACCGCAAGCAGACAATCGAGCTCTGACCCCTTCATACCCTGGAAATGAACCGGATAGGAAAACTCTATTTCAGATACGGCACAATGGGCTCGGCAAAAACGGCTCTATTGCTTACCACCGCCTACAACTTCGAGGAGCGCCACATGCGCTACCTCTGCATGAAACCCGTTGTCGACAATCGCGAGAGCAAAAACGTAATCCGCTCGCGTATCGGCATTGAGCGCGAATGCCGCTGGATTTATCCTGACACAGACCTCTACGAGTTCGCCCGAAACTACTTTCGCGAAATCGGCGCGCTGGTGGAGTGGTTTCTCGTCGACGAAGCCCAGTTCCTCTCCGCTCAGCAAGTGGATCAGCTCAGCCGCATCGTCGATGACTTCGGTTGCAACGTAATCTGCTACGGACTGCGCACTGACTTCAAGACCCACCTCTTCGAAGGTTCGCGGCGCCTCTTTGAAATCGCCGACACAATCGACGAGATAAAATCAACCTGTACCTGCGGCCACAAGACCATAGTCAATGCCCGCATCGACGCCAACGGCGACTTCGTAAACGAAGGTGCACAGGTGGAAATCGGTGGCGACGACCGCTACATCTGTCTCTTATACACATCTCC
>UREH01000195.1 GCA_900546835.1 uncultured Porphyromonadaceae bacterium | reverse complement strand
TTCATAATTAAATCTCTTCCATTAAGAGAACCATACGTTATCAACTATATTTTCATATTATATGTATATGGTTATCAAGTTGAATATCAGGTATTTGACGAGTTGACAAATCGGATTAAACAACTTATTCGCTACCTCTTAGGATTTTGACTTGGAAACATGACAACCTGAATCTAACTTTGTGACAGATGTCTGATGCGCAACCGACTATCTAAACATGTAAAACTAATAATTAAACCGTAATGAACAACTTTACACGAGCGATGGCTACGAGCATTTTAATGATGTTCGCTGCTTTGGGTGCCTTGGCGGTCGATCATCTGACCATAATAGGCAGTGCCACACCGGGAAACTGGAGCATCAACGATGGACTCTTGATGGTGCAAGATCCTGAAAACGAAAACGTGTTCTTATACACAGGCTATCTCAATTCAGAAGGGACTTTCAAGTTCACCTCCGGCAATGATTTCAGCGATCCTGATAAAGAATATCGTAACGAATCTTCCACTCCGACAGATATATCAAAACTGGTTCAGGGAGGCGACAATGACTACCAGTTTCAAGTGACAGAGAGTGCAAACTACAATGTGGTGTGCAATCTTTCCGATATGACAATCTCAGTATCCAAAGCTGAATATCAAGAAAATCCAATTCGGTTCAATGCTCTATATCTCGTGGGTTCGGCAACCGTAGGTGATTGGGACATTGCCAAAGCGACGCCTATGGTATGGGGAGGTGAAAATACACCTTTCAAGTTCACGGTCACAAGCGAATTGAACGCAGGTGAGTTCAAAATCGACACGAACCCATACACCGGTGCATGGGATTGTCCTTGGTTCTTCGCGGGAGTTGGTGAAAATGGCACGACAGATTACAATAAAATATCATCCGACGGCACCGATGATCGTAAATGGCAGATTGCGGCAGCCGGTGAATATGATATTGATATAGACTTATTGGACAATACGATTTCTATCGCACATCATATCTCAGCAGGTATCGCCGAGGTCAATATCGACAATCACGCTACGCCGATTTACTATAATCTGCAAGGTATGGTTGTGTCAAATCCTGAAAATGGTATCTTCATTAAGAAAATAGGGAATAAGGTTTCCAAGGTAATATTATAACCACCAATGGCCATACCGCAGACATCGCTCCAAGAGCCTTTTGTTATATGGTATGGCTATTTAATCACAAATCAGATGCAACTAAAACTCCATATTATCACATTGTTATGCCTTTTATGCGGGACATTAGCTCTAAAAGGCGAGAATATAAATAACCCGAAGGCAAATCCGGAAGCCACTGTAGTCAGTGGCAATGCGAGATTTACGGTTCTTACGCCCGAAATGATTCGTCTTGAATATAGCGACAAGGGCTTGTTTGAAGATCGGGCAACATTCACAATTATCAACCGCAACCTCAGCGTCCCTGAATTCAGAACGTCTGAAGATGACACGTTCTTTTATCTGGAAACAGACAAAGTTCGGCTAAAATACCGTAAAGGAACGAATCCCCGCACTGTTCCGGCATCTGCAACAAACTTGTCGATCACGATGAATCACAACGGGCGTGAAGTCCTTTGGTATCCCGGCAAACCGGATCCCATGAACCTTAAAGGTACTTGCCGGACTCTTGATGGCAGCAATGGCGACAATAAAAAATCTGAGCTTGAGAATGGTTTGATTTCTCGTTCCGGTTGGGCTGTCATTGAAGATTCATGGACATCGGCACGCCCTGACGGAAGTCGCTCATTCGCATTGGAACCGAATGATGAATTGGGGTATAATTGGTGGGCAGAACGTAATGATCCGTACGCAATGGATGTGTATTTTTTAGGCTATGGGAGTAACTATAAAAAAGCTCTTTCAGACTTTACACTGATAGCCGGTAAAATTCCTCTTCCGCCTGCCTTCGTTTTTGGATATTGGTATAGCAGGTATGCCTCTTATTCATCCGATGATTATCGCAGTATCATGAATGATCTTTCCGCTAACGACATTCCGGCTGATGTTATGATACTTGACATGGACTGGCACTGGAACGGCGATGCGAACAGCCAATCAGGAGGTATTGGCGGTTGGACAGGGTGGTCGTGGAATACTAATCTGATACCAGACCCCAAAGGACTTCTTAACGAAATACACGCCCGTAACTTCAAAATTGCATTAAATCTGCATCCTGCCGATGGTATCAATAGCCATGAATCATCGGAATATTTTAATGCGATGAATCAGTATCTCAATGGTAAATATGATGTTCAGGAATCATGGGGCAAACGAATACCTTGGTATCTCGATAATGTTGATTTCACTAATTCATTCTTTAATACCGTAATACGCGACCATGAAAATGAAGGTGTTGATTTTTGGTGGCTGGACTGGCAACAGCATCTTACAAGCCCTTATACCAATGGTCTTGGACAAACCTTCTGGTGCAATCATGTATTTTATAACGATATGGTTGAAAACCGACCCGACCGTCGCCCGGTAATCTTCCATCGTTGGGGTGGACTTGGCAGCCACAGGTATCAGATAGGATTTTCTGGCGATGCACTCATAAATTTCCCGACGCTCGCTTTCCAGCCGTATTTTACCGCAACCGCATCAAATGTCGGATACGGTTACTGGGGTCATGATTTAGGAGGCCATGCATTCACCGACGAGGCTACTGTCAATGACCCGGAACTTGTGCTTAGATGGATGCAATTCGGGGTATTCACTCCTATTTTCAGATCTCATGCAACAAAAGATGACCGCATTGAACGTCGCATTTGGAAATTCTCAAACTTTCCTGATATGTTGGCCGCAGTCAAACTCCGGTATTCATTGTTCCCATACATCTATACAATGGCTCGAAAGGCTTACGATACCGGCATTTCAATATGTCGCCCCCTTTATTATGAATATCCCGACGCAGAGGAAGCGTATTCATTTGAAGGAGAATACTTCTTTGGCGATGATATACTTGTCGCTCCGATAACAGAAGCATCGGAGAATGGCATCTGTAAAAAATCAATTTGGTTCCCTCAGGGCAAATGGTGGAGTGTCGCCACAAACGAACTGATTGAAGGTCCGTGTACCCGTACAATGGAGTTTTCAATGACCGATATCCCATATTTCTATCGTCAAGGCTCTATAATCCCGTTAAATCCTGAAAGTGTTAAGAATGTGACCGAACACCCCGACCATTTAATCATCGCTGCGGTGGCAGGCGAAAATGGCGAAAGCAACCTGTATGAGGATGCTGGTGACAACAGAGATTATGAAAGCGCATATGCAAACACTGTATTCTCCCT
>UREH01000194.1 GCA_900546835.1 uncultured Porphyromonadaceae bacterium | reverse complement strand
TAGACCATAGCCTGAACGTTAACGGCCGTTCCCCATTCTTCGGGAATCTGGTTCATACGCCGGTAAAGGATGGCACGCTCGTTCATCCAGCTGTCGAACACGGCGCAGATGCCGCCCCAGAGCTGATCCCATGCGCTTTCCGGGAAATCCTTGCCGGTATGCTCCTTAACGGCGCTCTTGAAGAGCGTAACGAGTGTCTTGAGGTCGTCGACCGTAAGGTCGAGGTCGCTTTTCACGCCCTTTTCTTCCTTCACTTTGTCGATGATGGCCTCGAAGGGGTCGATTTCAGTCTTTGATTTCGGTTTCATTCCGAGCACAACGTCGCCATACATCTGAACGAAACGGCGGTAGCTATCCCAGGCGAAACGAGGATTACCGCTTTTCTCGGCGAGAGCATTCACGGTAGCATCGTTCATACCGAGGTTAAGCACGGTATCCATCATACCGGGCATGGAAGCGCGTGCTCCGGAGCGTACAGAAACGAGGAGGGGATTCTGAGGGTCGTCAAACTTTTTGCCGGTAAGAGTCTCTACGTGAGCGATAGCTTTCTCGACATCGGACTTGATATCCTTGACCACTTCGTCGCGACCATACTGGGTATATTCGGTGCAGACATCGGTCGTGATAGTGAATCCGGGAGGAACCGGCATTCCCAACTTGTTCATTTCAGCGAGGTTGGCACCTTTGCCACCGAGGAGGTTACGCATCGAGGCATCGCCCTCGGCCTTACCGTCGCCAAATGTATAGATCTTTTTCATTTGGGTTTTGAAAGTTTAAAGATTAGATTATTTAATATTGTTCATATTGTCTTTGCAATATGCCGGAAAAGGCTTGCATTCAAAGCTTCGACAGTAGGCTGGCAGGCCGGAACCCGACACAGGAAGGCATGCACACATTCTGGCATTATTTGCAAAGATACGACTTTGCCATGAAATTTGCCGTAAAGAGAATGAAAAAATAGTCAAGACTTCGCTAAAATTCCCATTTGAAGCAAATAATAAGGCGATTTTGTCCTATAATCCTTAAATTTGCACTCGTAAAAACGGTGTCGGCGGCTGAGATTTATCAGCACAATTGGTGGACCTCCCGACACCCCTTTCAAAGTACATCAGAAATACAATGTCACGCAAAAAGAAAGAATTGCCATTACTTGAGAATATAGAAATAACCGGAGTGGCCGCCGAGGGCAATGCTATCGCAAGGGTCAACGATATGGTTTTGTTCATACCCTACGGAGCTCCGGGCGACGTGGCCGACATAAAGATTGACCGCAAGAAACGCTCGTATGCTGAAGGACATATCGAACGACTCACGAAGCCATCCGAACTCCGCACGAAGCCACAGTGCAAGCATTTCGGCACATGCGGCGGCTGCCGATGGCAGCATCTTCCGTATGAGTATCAACTCAAAGCCAAACAGCAGCAGGTAGTCGACGCTCTGACGCGCATAGCCAAAGTAGAGCTTCCCGAAATATCGCCCATTATCGGCTCAGAACGTATCTGGGAATACCGCAACAAAATGGAATATACTTTTTCCAACAAGCGATGGATTACCTGGGAACAGCTACGAAGCAGAGAAGCCGTCGGCGACCGTTCGGGAGCAGGCTTCCACATCCCTGGTGCATTCGACAAAGTGCTCGACATCGAGGAATGCCACCTGCAGGACCATATAGCAGATCGAATCCGCCTGCACCTGAAGAACTACGGCATCGCCAACGGGCTGCCATTCTACGACCTGAGAGCCCAGCTGGGCTTTCTCCGTACGTTGATGATCCGCACGCTGACCACCGGCGAACTGATGGTAGTCGTTGTGTTCGGCGAAGACAATCCCGAAAAAATCCAGGCGACGCTCGACGACCTCCGCCAGACCTTCCCGGACATCACATCACTGCTCTACGTAGTCAACACTAAAGTCAATGATACAATCGGCGATCTTGAGGTGCACTGCCATTCCGGGAAACCGTGGGTTGAAGAAGAAATGGAAGGACTGCGGTTCCGTATCGGGCCGAAATCATTTTATCAGACCAACTCTCGTCAGGCTTACGAACTCTACAACGTGGCCCGCGACTTCGCAGGTCTGACAGGAAACGAACTGGTCTACGACCTCTACACGGGCACCGGTACCATAGCCAATTTCGTGGCACGCGATGCCGCGAAAGTAATAGGGATAGAATATGTGGAGGATGCCATCCGCGACGCCCGCATCAATTCAGAAGCCAACGGCATACACAACACCGAATTTTTTGCCGGCGATATGAAGGACGTGCTTACGGATGAATTTATCGCTGAACACGGGCGTCCGGAAGTGATGATTGTCGACCCTCCCCGGGCAGGCATGCACGAGGATGTGGTCAACGTGATTCTCAACGCCGCTCCCCGCACCATAGTATATGTGAGTTGCAATCCGGCTACCCAGGCGCGCGATCTGGCGCTGCTCGACTGCCAATACTCCGTCGAAGCCGTGCAGCCCGTCGACATGTTTCCACATACACACCATGTGGAGAACGTTGTAAAACTCAAACGACGCGAAACTTCAACGGACTCGATATAAGACCGGAACTCTCAGAGGTTGGAATTGTAATAGCGGGGATCGCCTGTAACTTCCTCGCCGACAAAGTCAGGCAGATCAAACCGGTCGTCGGCAGCCCGAAGCTCAATTTCGGCCACAACCAGTCCCTCGCGCGAGTCATGGAATTCGTCCACTTCCCAGAGGCGGTCGTCATAAGGCACAATCCAACGCGTCTTATGAATTATACTGCCGCCGCAAAGCGAAAGCATCTCTCTGCCATCGGCAAGCGGAATCTCATACTCCCATTCAGAGCGGACACATCCCGCATTACGGCCCTTGACCGTTATGAATGCCGTGTCGTCGAAAACACGCACCCTTACAGTGCTGTCCGGATTGCGGCTCAGATAACCCTGCCGCACCACATGAGCGGCAACCGCCAGATTGCGATAGCCGTCGGAAGTCACAAGAAACTTTCTTTCGATTTCCTTTGCCATAAATTTTGCTGATAATATTTTCAGCAAAGGTAACAACAAAATAGATAACACTTGCGAATATTCACGAGACATATCAAGATTTTGTGCTCGCTTGTTGCGATAGCATTGTGTCGCCTCCCGCTACAGGCAGCCGCACCTCGCGACGGCTACGATGCCGACACCCTGCGCGGACGTACGCTCGGCGAGGTTGTAGTTCACCGCGGCAAACAACGCTACAGCAAGCGCAACAATCCCGCCGTGGATTTCGCTCGACGCATCCGCGAGGCCCGCGATGCAAACGACCCGCGCCGCAAGCCGCTTTACTCGTACTCCAAATACGACCTGTC
>UREH01000193.1 GCA_900546835.1 uncultured Porphyromonadaceae bacterium | reverse complement strand
CGACTCGCTGGCAGCGATTCTCCAATCTCGGCGGCGGTTTCGCCACCGACATCCGGAGCTACGCCCAGGGGTCGCTCTCGAAGGCGCGCATCGAGCCCGACGACGCCGGCTATATCGTGGAATCGGGCGGCCGTCGCTACTGCTTCTGGGTGGTGAACTACAACAATCACGTCTGTACGCTCAGTGGCCTCGAGCCGAAGTCCGGTCCGCAGGATTGCGACCGCATCGAACTGGATTTCGCCGGCGACGCCTCGCTCATTACTTACTACACCATAAACGGTGTGGGCCACGCGCTCTCGCGCGAACTGCAGCTCACTTATAATACGTTGCAATTCAACGAGGAGAGGGAGTATTATGAAAACGTGCAGGCTATGGAGACGCTCGACTACGCCTCGGGGGTGGTGCGTGCTCCGGCTCCGCTGTGCGATACGGAGTTTACCCTTTCCGGCGACCGCTTCCTTTCGGCCTGGGGCGCCCCGCAGTCGGTCACGTCGTCGACCTACCGCACGCAGTCGATAGGGGTTTCGACCTCTGCGCGGCAGACCTCGCGCGAGGTGCTCAATGAGCAGAAGGACCAGAAGGCCCGGCTCGGCGGCTCAGGGCCGGTGGAGATAACGTTCACGGCTGCTACCACCGATGCTGTGGTATACCGCGAATGGCAGTTCTCGCGCAACCGCGATTTCGACCCCATCGATCTCCGGTATTCCGACGACGAGGTGGTCCACACTTTCCGCGACTACGGCAATACATACGTACGCTTCGTGGCCGCCAATGCCGACAACTCATGCACATACACCTCGCAGACCTACGAGGTGTATATCGGCGAGTCGAAGCTCGATTGTCCCAACGCATTCTCGCCCTATGGGTCCGAGGGAGTGAACGACGAGTGGAAAGTATCCTATAAGTCGATTATTGAGTTCGACTGCCATATATTCAACCGCTGGGGCACCGAGATGACCCATTTCACCGATCCGGCCGAGGGCTGGGACGGTACCTACCGCGGCAAACTCGTGCCCCCGGGTGTTTACTATTATGTAATCAAGGCCACGGGAACCGACGGCCAGGAGTATAAACTCGCCGGCGACATCAACATCCTCAAATATACCACTCCGACAGAGCGAAACTGACCTCGCCCCGGGAGTGAGAACCGCGCCTGACACCGGATGTTTCCAGTAGAACAACAGGATAATGAACAGCAACAACACATCATACACCGAAGAATATAACGAAGCCGTCGAGCCGCGCCTTGAGGTGACCGGAGCGAGGGTCCACAATCTCAAGAATATCGACGTGAGCATTCCCCACGGGACGCTTACCGTAATCACCGGCCTCAGCGGCAGCGGCAAGTCGTCGCTGGCGTTCGATACCATCTACGCCGAGGGCCAGCGGCGCTATATCGAGACGTTCTCCTCCTATGCCCGCAACATGCTCGGATCGCTCGAACGTCCCGACGTAGACCGCATCACCGGCCTTTCGCCCGTAATCGCCATCGAGCAGAAAACCGTAAACCGTAATCCGCGAAGCACCATCGGCACTACCACCGAGGTCTATGATTTCCTGCGCCTGCTCTACGCCCGCGTGGGCGAGGCACGCAGCTACCTCTCCGGCGAGCCTATGGTGAAATATACCGAAGAGAAAATCGTGTCGCTTATCCTCGAGCGCTACGAGGGGAAGAAAATCTACGTGCTCGCTCCGCTGGTCCACAACCGTAAGGGCCACTACAAGGAGCTTTTCGAGCAGCTGACAAAAAAAGGATTTCTCAACGTGCGTGTCGACGGCGAGCTGACTGAGATTGCACCCGGCATGAAGCTCGACCGCTACAAGAACCACAGCGTGGAACTTGTGGTCGACAAACTCAAGGTTAGCCGCAAGGACGAGGAGCGCCTGCGCAATTCCGTGGCCAACGCCATGCGTCAGGGTGGCAAACAGATGATGGTCTACGACCTCGACGAAGCTGCCCCGGCCCACTATTCGCAGTCGCTGATGGATCCCGCCACGGGCCTCAGCTACCGCGAGCCCGCGCCCCATAATTTCTCGTTCAATTCCCCTCTGGGTGCCTGCCCCTGCTGCAAGGGCCTCGGCACAGTCAATATCGTCGACGTCGAGAAAATCATCCCCGACAGCAGCAAATCGATTGCCGAGGGTGGTATCGTGCCGCTCGGCAAGCAGAAAAATTCGATGATTTTCTGGCAGATCGCTGCCATTTGCGAGAAATACGGCGTCACACTGAAAACCCCCTTGCGCAATCTGCCAGAGGAGGCGCTATCCGATATTCTCAACGGCACCGACGAGCGTCTGCACATCAAGAGCGAAAACAATTCCATCGCCAACTATTTTCTCTCCTACGAGGGGCTGATAAAATATATCGAGCTGCAGCAGACCGACGACGCCACCTCCGAGGCGCAACGCTGGAGCGAGAAGTTCTATTCTCGCCAGGTGTGCCCCCAGTGCCACGGCGACCGCCTCAACCGCGAGGCGCTTCACTTCTTCATCGACGGCAAGAACATCGCCGAGCTTTCCCGGCTCGACATCAGCGACCTCTGGGAGTGGAGCAAGACCGTCGAGGAGCGTCTCAGCTCGCGTCAGCGAGCCATCGGAGCGGAAATCCTGAAGGAAATCCGCTCGCGTCTGGCTTTTCTCGCCGATGTAGGTCTGGGCTATCTCGCCCTCAACCGCAATTCGGCCACACTCTCGGGTGGAGAGAGCCAGCGCATCCGCCTGGCCACGCAGCTCGGCTCGGAGCTGGTCAACGTGCTCTACATACTCGACGAGCCGAGCATCGGTCTCCACCAGAGCGACAACCGTAAGCTTATCGACTCGCTCAAGCGACTGCGCGACGCCCAGAATTCCGTCATAGTGGTGGAACACGACAAGGACATGATGCTGGAGGCCGACTATATAGTCGACATAGGCCCTAGGGCTGGCCGCAAAGGTGGTGAGGTCGTATTCGAAGGTACTCCCGACGAGATGCTCCGCACGCAGACGCTCACCGCGCGCTATCTCAACGGCTCGCTGCGCATCGAGGTGCCCTCCGTGCGCCGGAAGGGGAGCGGCCAGACGCTTGAATTGCTCGGCTGCACGGGCCACAACCTGCAGAACGTGGATTTTCGTTTGCCCCTGGGCACTCTGACGTGCGTCTGCGGCGTGTCGGGCAGCGGCAAGTCGTCGCTCGTAAACGGCACGCTCCAGCCCATTCTCTCGAAGAAATTCTACCGTTCTCTCGAAGAGCCGCTGCCGTACTCGAATATCCGCGGCATGGAGCATATTGACAAAATCGTGACGGTCGACCAGTCGCCGCTCGGGCGTTCGCCGCGCTCAAATCCGGCCACGTATACCGGTGTGTTCTCCGACATCCGCTCGCTTTTCGTCGGTCTTCCCGAGGCTAAAATCCGTGCATATAAGCCGGGGCGCTTCTCGTTTAATGTGTCCGGCGGCCGATGCGAGACCTGCAA
>UREH01000192.1 GCA_900546835.1 uncultured Porphyromonadaceae bacterium | reverse complement strand
TTTTTGTCCAGATACGTTATATTTTCGTAATTGGCATTTTGTTATCAATCCGGGACGTTTATATAAATTCCGGAAGTTTCATTCGGGCTTTTTGTGCCTATTTGCGGGTAATATCGTCGCTTTAGCATTAATTAACAAAATTAGTTTCATTAAAGTGTGAAATAATGCTTAGCTTTGTCAAAGTTTCACCGGCATAATCCAACCGGATGTGAACGCATAGACAATCAATCAGTTACTTATTATTATAATCAACTTAATCAATTAGGCATGAGAAAAGTTCTACTTCCTTTTTTCGCTTGCGTGTGTGGTTCGCTTACGGCTTCTGCCGCTGTGGGCGATACTTTCAAGTTCGGCGACATCACCTATGAGGTAATGTCGGCAACCGCTGCCGAGGTCAGCACCGTTCCTACCTCGATAACCCAGGCTATTGAAATTCCCCAGACCGTTCAGGATGGCGACGGTAATTCCTACACCGTGGTCGGAGTAGGGGAGCGGGCCTTCCAGTATACTAAGACGCCTACTGTAACTCTCCCCCCCACAGTTACTTATGTGGATTATTGCGGCTTTTATAACTGTGAGCTTTCCTCGATTGAACTACCTGCAGCCCTTACTACAATAGGAGGCTACGCGTTTGCTTACACCAAGCTTACCTCTATCTCTATTCCCGAAGGCGTTGAAGAACTCGGCGCGAGCGCTTTCAACAGATGCGACAAACTAATGTCGGTGAATCTCCCCTCTACACTACGTGTAATCGGCGGCTCCTGTTTCTACAAGGTTCCTTTTACAACTATCACACTCCCCGAAGGCCTTGAGACCATCCAGAGAGCCGCATTCCTGTTTTCCGGTCTTGAGTCTGTGACTCTGCCATCCACCCTCCGTACTATCGGCGAAGGTGCTTTCCAAGGCACCGCTCTCACTGCTATAACCATTCCTGAAGGAGTGGAGTCATTGGGCGACGAATGTTTTTACAATAGCCCGATTTCGGAAGTCACTCTTCCGGCGTCGCTCACCGCAGTCGGAGCCGGCGCATTTTCCGGTACTAATCTTACTGAATTTAAGGTAGCCGCCGGCAGCCAGTCGTTCTGCGTGCAGGACGGCATCCTCTACAATGCCGACAAGACCCTTCTCGTAGAATTCCCCGCCAAGAGCACCATTACCGAATATACCCTTCCGGCTGCCACTCTCGGCATCTGCGGCGAGGCATTCGACCGTACCGGTATCCGGAAAATCACGGTCGGCAGCAAATTCCGGGCTATCGACGGCTATGCTTTCTGTAATTCGAAACTGGCTGAAATCAATATGCCGGAGAGCCTCGTATTCATTGGCGAGCAGGCCTTTGCCGGAACCAGCCTTACCAAAGTCGTTCTCCCCTCCGCCCTTCCTCTCATTCAGAATGCCGCATTTGCAGAATGCAAGTCGCTTTCCGAAGTCACAATTCCCTCGTCTGTAAAAAATATCCAGATCCGCGCGTTCTACGGCTGCACGTCGCTCGTCACCATCAATTGCCTCGGTTCAGTTCCTGCGGAGCTCGAAGACTGGTATGAGGCCGATGAGGCTCCTTTCTATCAGGTGCCCTCCACAGCCGTGGTCAACGTGCCCTCCACGTCGCTCGACACCTATAAGAACGACACATACTGGAAGAGCGCATTCAATGCATCGCAGTTCGTCGGCTCTCTGCCCGGTATCCTGACCGCTACCACCATTACTCCCGCCGACGGCGCTTCCGTCGCTTCGATGGACGGAATCGTATTTAAGTTCACCGGCGACGTATCCGTAGTAAAATCCGCTCCCGAAGTCAAGGTAGTGGAAGGTCGTCTCGTGGCAGGTGTGCCTGTCGGAGAAACCGTAGCCGTCGATGGATGGCGCCTCGTCAAGGAAGGAACCGACGGAGTCAAACTCTTTCCCGAGGATATGGAAGGCTACATGACTCCGTTCAATATGGAGCTTGGTAAGAACTACTACGTCACCATCCCCGCCGGTATCGTCAAGGATGCTGCAGGCTCGCTCAACGAGTCCCTGACCCTTCATTACGAAGGAGCATGGGAGGCGCCCGTAGTGAAAATCGAGAACATCACCCCGGCCGACGGCAGCAGCATGGAGTCGCTTACTACAATCGACTTCACATTCGCTGAAAAGACCAATCTCGTTTCCTCTAAACTTTCCGACATCAAGGTTATCAAGGGCGAGCTCGTCGATGGCGAACCCACCGGTACCTCCGTAGCCGTTGAGCAGTGGTGGGCCAAGAACGGCACCACCTCCGGAACTTCGCTCGGAATCTTCGCCGGCGACGAATACGACGGCTATACGATGCCCATCTCTCTTGAGAAGGATGCCGACTACTATGTGGTTCTTCCCGCAGGGCTGTTCCGTCTCGCTACGAGCTACAACACGGTCAGCGACCGAATTATCCTCCATTACACCAATGACAAGTCCGGCGCGGTTGAAATCGTCGAAGCCGATGGCGCCGACACTCCCAAGGAATACTACACCATCGACGGACGCCGCGTTGCCGAGCCCGAATCCGGCCGTCTCTACATCGTCCGTCAGGGTTCCAAAGTTTCCAAAGTGATTGTGAGATAAGATCTTCTAATCAGTTGATAGGGTGTTGCAAAGCCAACAATTTCCGTAACACCATCATCCCCCAAAAGGGCGGTGTGTCGAAATCCGACACAACGCCTTTTTAGTTGTCCGGATGTTGAGGGTGCGGTCAGCCATTGGTCATTGGTCGCTTTGCCATTATGACACGTCCTCTTTTCTCGTAAAAATACCGTCGTTACCACATGGCATCCCGGTGGTAATGTCGTATATTTGCAGAAGTGGGGGAGGGGGAATGGGTATTGATTTCTTAAAATCAGGACAGTATAATGAGAATTTGCAATTTTCCCTCCCCTGATCAGATATATTATCCACTGAGGCCCTCCGGGCCTCGGAGAGGCGATGTCGTGGTATCAGCTCTACTTCTACAAAGGTGTCAATCAGCAGATTGCTATATAGAATTTAGATATAAAAAACAGTTTTGAACAGTTGCATATGGATATATTTTATCTTGTTGCGGGTCTTGTGCTTATTCTCTTGGGGGCAAATATGCTTACCGACGGCTCGGCCGATATGGCGCGCCGATGGGGAGTCTCCGATATGGTCGTCGGCCTTACGGTGGTTGCCATGGGCACGTCGGCGCCCGAACTGGTTATCAGTGTACTCTCCAGCGTGGAGAATCATGCCGGGCTGGCCATTGGCAACGTGGTGGGCAGCAACATCTTCAATATCCTCATGATTGTGGGCGTGGCTGCATTGATTAAGCCCATCAAGGTCGACAGGATGGTGCTTACGGCCGACATCCCTATGGTGATGGTCTCCTCGCTTGTGCTTCTGGCGTTCGGAAGTGCCGTATGGCTCGGAGGGTCGGAGCGCATCATAAGCCGCGCCGACGGCATCGTGCTGTTTCTCCTGTTCGCTATCTTTA
>UREH01000191.1 GCA_900546835.1 uncultured Porphyromonadaceae bacterium | reverse complement strand
TGTGTATAAGAGACAGCCGTATATATAGTCGGAATTTTCCATCGGTAAATCTTGAATTCAATGTGTTTGGCTTGCGGAGAGAAGGGCGCGCGCGTTGGCGGTGGCGGCCGCGTCGACTGCCGAGCCCGAAAGCATCTTTGCTATCTCCTCAACGCGTTCGTCGGCCGAAAGTTCGCCCACAGATGTAACAGTCGATGTCTCGGTGTCGTGCTTGAACACCCGGAAGTGCCGGTTGCCCAACGCTGCTACCTGGGGCAGGTGGGTTATCGCTATCACCTGTATGTGGGCGGAGATTTCCTTCATCAGTCCACCCATGCGGGCGGCAATGGCGCCGGAAACGCCGGTATCGACCTCGTCGAATACGATGGTTGGCATCTGAAGTGTCGTGGCGGCGAGCGACTTCACGGCGAGCATAAGGCGCGAGATTTCGCCTCCGGAGGCGGATGAAGCAACAGTGGTCGGTGTCTGGTTCTTGTTGAAAGCGAACAGGAACTCCACGGCGTCACTTCCCGTGGGCCCGAGCGGCGTTTTGTTCAGGGCAATTTCCACGCGCAGGTTGTCCATCCCCAGTGGTCGCGCCTGGTCGGCAAGTGCGGTCCCGAGGCGTTCTGCTTCAGCAGCGCGTCGGTCGGTAAGCTCGGCCGCTACGGCCAGTGCGGCTTTCTTGGCGCGCTTTGCCTCCACTTCAAGGGCGCGGAGTGTCTCGTCGCCAAGGTCGAGGGCATGCAGTCGGTCTGCCATCTGCTCGCGCAGGGCTATCAGGTCGTTCTCGTGGTCAACCTTGTAGCGACGCATAAGGGTGTAGATGGTTGCAAGTCGGTTTTCCACATCATCGAGCCGCGCGGGGTCGTCGGGCATATTCTCGGCCATGGTCTCGTAGGCTGAGGTAAGGTCGTCGAGTTCGATACGGAGGCTGTCCAGACGCTGTTCGAGCTCGGATGTCTCTTCGCCCGGTGCGAGTTGCGCAAGTCGAGATGCGTAGCCTGATGCCTCTTCGAGCTGGGCGACGGCGCCGCTTTCCTCGCTTGCAAAAAGGCGTTGGATAGCTGCAAGGGCGTCGCCAATAGCGGCTGCATTGGCCAGGCGCCGTTGCTCGGCCTCAAGAGCGGCTACCTCATCCGGCTGAATTACGGCCTCTACAAGCTGATAGTGCTGAAATCGCAGATATTCTTCCTCCTCACGGGCCTGATCGAGCTGTGCGCGCTCCTGGCGATAGCGCCGCAGTGCGTGGCGGTAGGCAGTGTAGGCCGCCGAGTAGCGTTCGAGTATGGCATGATTGCCGGCGAGCGAGTCGAGCAGACGCAGCTGGTATGATTGATCGGCCAGCAGGGTATTCTGGTGCTGGGAGTGGATATCTACGAGTAAGGCTGCAATTTTTTGCAGCTGCGCCAGCGTAATGAGCGAATCGTTGACAAACACGCGATTACGGCCGTTGGAGGCCAATTCGCGACGAAGTGTCAGGTTGTTGACTCCCTTTTCAGGCTCTACTCCCGCTTCTGCGAGGGCTTCGTGCAGACGCGGATCGGCATCGGCGATTGTGAATGTCGCTTCCACCACCGATTTCTCATCGGGTCGGCGGATTACGCGACTGTCGGCCCTCGCGCCCAAAAGGAGGCCGAGAGCTCCGAGAATTATCGATTTGCCCGCACCGGTTTCGCCGGTGATTATGTTGAGCCCCGGTCCGAAAGTCAGGTCGATGGAGTCAATCAGGGCATAGTTGGATATGTGGAGGTCAGTTATCATTTCTGCTTTCCTGCCTTGAGTTCGTTGATGCGTTTCATCTCGGTGGGATAAAGCTTTGACAGCAATTCGGCCACCTTCTCGCGTTCGGTCTGCGAGGCTTTGGAATATACGTTCACCAGTTCGTCGAGTTTGGCGTCCTTGAAAAGCGAAAGTGCCACGTTCATCGGGTCGGACTGATAAATCTTATCGAGAGCCGAGAGACTTTCTGTAATGCGCTGGCGTCCCTTGTCGGGCGAGAGAAACATCTCGTCGAGCCCGGTGCGGTGGTACTGGTAGAGCATATCGCGTGAGGCCGAGGTCTGCGGCTCGGTGAAAGCTCCCAGCAGGGCCGCGCGGTTTTTCTTGTCTTCAAAGGCCTTCCAGCCACCTTCGCCCGACGACTGCGCCATCTGCACAATGGCACGCAAGCGCTCGAAAGCTTCGTCGCCGCCGTGTGGAGCGAACGTGTCGCCGTCGAGGGCTATGATGAAATAGGCGTAAAAATTGAGTATGGCCGTCAGCTGGTTCTCCATCGTGTTGACGGTGAAAATAAGCGGTTCGCCCTGCTGATAGCTGAATTCTACATTTTTGTCCTTGAAGTTAAGGGCCGTTGTAGTGTAGGCGCTGTTGTAGACCGGACGTGTGGACTGCACCTGAATGTCGCCCTTCACAACATTGTCGGTATAGTCGGCCACGGTAAGGAAAAAGCGGCAGTCGATACGCTCGTTGAGCGCGTACTGGTCGTTGGTGAAGTGGGTGGTGTTGAAATATTCGCGCATTGACTCTTCAAGAGTGGTGAAGACGTCGCGGTTCACGTTCTGGAGCTGGTCTGTATTGATAGTCACTTCGCAGTTGAGTTCCTGAGCGCGTAGGCCGCTGCCTGATGCGAGCGCGAGCGCCACGATCATGATGAAAAGTCTTGTCATGGTGCAGCGGAGGATTGACTGACTGGCGATGGGGGAGAGGTTCATTGTGTTGAAATGTTAGTTTTCAGGGAGAGAGTCGAGAATGTCGGCGGCTACATCGGCCTTGCTCTTCAGGGGAAAGGATCGTGTGGAGCCGTCGGTGAAGACAATGGTTATGCGGTTGGTGTCTGTACCGAATCCGGCTCCGGCATCTTCGAGAGAGTTGACGACAACCATGTCGAGATTCTTGCGGCGAAGCTTCTCACGGCCATTTTCGATAGCGTGATCGGTCTCTAAGGCGAAACCCACGAGAAGCTGATCCTGGCGCTTGCGTGCGCCAAGGGTGGCGGCTATGTCGGGATTCTTCACCAACTCAAGGGTGGGAACTTCGGTGTGCTCGCGTTTTATCTTGCGTGTGGCGGGATTGGCAACGGTATAGTCGGCCACTGCAGCCGCCATTATGGCGATGTCGGCGGTGGGAAAGGCTTCCAGACAGGCGCCCAGCATCTCCCTGGCAGATTCCACATCTACAGTCAGCACCCCTGAATCCTTGGAGGGCCGCACTTCCGTAGGGCCGAGCACCAGCTTCACGTCGGCGCCGCGGCGGGCGGCCTCCTCCGCCAGAGCCACACCCATACGGCCGGTAGAGAAGTTGCTGATGTAGCGCACTGGATCGATGCGCTCGCGGGTGGGGCCGGCGGTTATCAGCACGCGTTTCCCTTTGAGCGGCTGCATGATTACGTTGCCGACAGGATTTTCAGTTCCTTTGTTCAGCGTCTCCTCTTCAAGCATGCGCTGCAGCGCCTCCACTATGTGCTCGGGCTCGGCCATGCGGCCTTTGCCCATAAGGTGAGAGGCAAGTTCGCCGCTCTCAGCCTCTACGATCCGCACGCCGTCGGATTCGAGCGTGGCAAGGTTGCGGCGGG
>UREH01000190.1 GCA_900546835.1 uncultured Porphyromonadaceae bacterium | reverse complement strand
GGGCGAGGAAGACCACTGAGCTTTCAGCCTATTTTGTGACTTTCACTTATAGTCTTAACAGTCCGTTAAAAATTCAACATATCGGCTAAGCGGCTTCTGCCACTATGCCAAATAGTTCTTGGATAAGTTTAGTATTAAAAGTTCTGTTCGGTTTCAGACCGGACTTGCTAAAAAATCTTTTGAACATATAAATATTACTCAGATAGGCCTTTAGCAATCCGATGGAAAGCGACGGATAGTATTGTTTCCGCATGACCTTTGCGATGTTTACCGAGGCCAGTGAAGCATTGAAAGCGAAGTCGAGTTTCTTCAAGTCTCTTGCTTGGCAATCATTGAGTCCGGTAAACTGCTTTGAATCCCGAAAGCAAAACTCAATCTGGAATCGTGTACGGTAGTATTCGATGATGTCTTTGGCCGGCATGTCAAGATCGGTGGAGAAATAGATTTTATGTCCTCCTGATTCCGGATAATGAACCACTACTTTGATGTTGCGTTTCATTGCTTTTGAATATGCCTTGACTGAGTAAGCCCTTCCTCCTTCAATGTCTAGAATCTCGCAATGCTGAAGGTCGAGTCTCTCAAAATCAATCTTCTCTCCTTTGATACGCGGTCGTCCCCGTTTGCCTGTGCGGACACCGTTATGTGAATACCACAAGGCGGCATCATCACGTAGGCGGCTGATGACATGAAATCCCAGCAGACAGGCTTCACCCACGAACTTAGCCTTTGAGAACCAAGCATCCGCAACGATATAACGTGTTATGCCGAGCAACTTGTCCCTGTATTTGCGGAGTACGTCAAGATACCAGTCCACAAGGTTGTAATCTTCGCCTTGCTTTTCCATATACGCCTTGTCCGGTGTCTGTTCCGCACGTAGCATCATACAGTCCCGACTATCAATGTCGATAATGCCAATGCCGAGAATCTCCAATCCTCGTTTCATTGCAGAAGCGCATCCCGACCAGAACTTGCCGATATAAGGGAGTCTTCTTTCCCGACTTTGAAATGTAGCTTGCGTCTATGGCAATGGCTTTCCTGGCGCTTTCACCAAACCGCTGCCGCATAAGGAAGAGATTGAACTGCATCCAGTCAAACCCACGTTCAAACAACTGTCGGAAGCGTTGTTCCGAGCTATCTGAGTAACGCCCCATTTGTGTGAAATTTATCTTTCTTGGTAGTACCATATACAAAATCATGAGTTGGATGAATGCTGTTTCAAAACTTTTGCGTAACTTCGCCGAACAACTTTTCAAAGCATCGGTTACGATTTCCTCATATTGGTCAAGTGCTGTCTTATTCATACCTTTAATGTGTGGTAGGATACCATTAAAGATAATGATAATCAGCCACTTGACCTATTTTATTTTGCTAAACTTTGTCAATTAACTTGTTTGTTCTCAACGGATTAGGTATAAATTTAACGAAGTATTGTAATATAAGAGACTGCTAAATCAGAATTTATCGGGATGAAAAGTTAATCGCGATGTTTCCCGATTAATCGGGATTTTGTCGAGGGTGGCTCAGATGGGCGCCTTACTTGTCCTTCTCCTGCGGTGTGGCGGAATGGGGATAGTCGAGCGAGAAATGTAGGCCGCGGCTTTCGTGGCGCTCCTTGGCCTGACGCATGATCAGGTATCCCACATTTATGATGTTTCGCAGCTCGCATATCTCGCGTGAGGCCTTCGAACGCTTGAAGAGGCGCTCGGTCTCCTCGTAGAGGATGTCGAGGCGGTTCCACGCGCGGTCAAGACGGAGATTTGAGCGCACGATGCCCACGTAGGTACCCATTATCTGGTTTACTTCGCGGATGCTCTGGGTGATCAGCACCATCTCTTCGGGGTGGCGCGTGCCCTCGTCGTTCCAGTCGGGCACGTCGTTGCGCAGCGAGATGTGGGCGATGGCTTCGGAGGCGTGACGCGCGGCCGCGTCGGCATATACCACCGCCTCGATGAGCGAGTTGGAGGCCAGACGGTTGCCGCCATGGAGACCGGTGCACGAACATTCGCCCACGGCGTAGAGATGGCAGATCGACGACTCTCCGTTGGTGTCGACCTTAATGCCGCCGCAGAGATAATGGGCCGCGGGAGCTACGGGGATGTAGTCCTTGGTTATGTCGATACCGAGCGAGAGGCATTTCTGGTAGATGTTGGGGAAATGGCGGCGCGTCTCCTCGGGGTCCTTGTGGGTGACGTCGAGAAATACATGGTCGTCGCCCGTGAGCTTCATCTCGCTGTCGATGGCGCGTGCCACCACGTCGCGCGGAGCAAGCTCGAGGCGCTCGTCGTAGCGCTCCATGAAGCGCTCGCCGCGCTTGTTGCGCAGAATGCCTCCGTAGCCGCGCATCGCCTCGGTGATGAGAAACGAAGGACGGTCGCCCGGATGGAAGAGCGCCGTGGGGTGGAACTGGATGAACTCCATATCCTTCACCGTTCCCTTGGCGCGATATACCATGGCTATGCCGTCGCCGGTAGCTACAAGCGGATTGGTGGTGGTCTGGTAGACTGCACCGCAACCGCCGGTGGCCATAAGCGTTACTTTAGCGAGATACTTGTCGACGCGCCCCTCGGGCGTGAGGATGTAGGCGCCGTAGCAGGTGATGTCGGGCGTGCGCCGCGTCACGACCTTGCCCAGATGGTGCTGGGTGATTATCTCGATGGCGAAATGATTTTCGAGCACATCGATTTCGGGATGCTCGCGCACCGCGCGGATCAGGCTTTGCTGAATCTCGTAGCCCGTATTGTCGGCGTGGTGGAGAATTCGGAACTCCGAATGGCCACCCTCGCGATGGAGGTCGAACGAGCCGTCGGCCTTCTTGTCGAAATTCACACCCCATTCTATGAGCTGCCGGATCTGGCCCGGAGCTCCCTCAACGACCTTGCGGACGGCCACCGGATCGCTCAGGAAGTCGCCGGCCACCATCGTGTCGTGGATATGTTTCTCAAAATCGTCGACCTCGAGATTCGTCACCGAGGCCACACCACCCTGGGCAAGAGCCGTATTGGCTTCGTCGAGAGTGGATTTGCACACGAGGGCCACCTTGCCTTTGTTCGCCACCTTGAGGGCGAAACTCATACCGGCAATGCCCGATCCTATCACAAGGAAATCGTATTTTTTAGTCATGGCTTTCAGATTATAGGCTCGGGCGCGGGCAACGCGGGCGTCGTCTGTGCCTGGCTCCGCCACAAAGTTAATGAATTTCGCGGAATTGACGGAGCAAACTTTTTGCTAACTTTGCAATCGGGGTGCGCCAAGTGCGAACGGCGTGAATGAAATTAAACGAAAAAAGGATGAAACTTATTAAGTTTCATCCTTTTATGGCAGTCGGGGTGAGAAGACTCGAACTTCCGACCTCCACGTCCCGAACGTGGCGCGCTGCCAACTGTGCTACACCCCGAAGCCTTGCTGGCTTATTTCAAGCGTACAAAGGTAAGTAAATTTTCTCTATTCCCCAAATCAAATTTTTATATGCGGAGTTTGGAAGTATCAAGTCTCTCCGTCAAGTCTCGGGGATTCAGTGGCGGAGGGAGAGGCGGAGGGAGTGGCGGAGGGAGAGGCGGAGG
>UREH01000189.1 GCA_900546835.1 uncultured Porphyromonadaceae bacterium | reverse complement strand
GTGATCCGCCTGGGGCTCGAACCCAGGACCCCAACATTAAAAGTGTTGTGCTCTACCAGCTGAGCTAGCGAATCATGATGTATGGGCTGAGGGAAATGGCCTGCGGTAGATTGACGTGGCTTGCGCTTCGCTCACAAAGGTTATTTCCCAAAAGCGATGCAAAGGTAGAAAGTATTTTTCAATTGAGCAAGAGTTGAGGCCGATTTTTCCAATTTTTTTATTCCACGGTTGCGTAATGCCGTGGGTATTCGTATCTTTGAATCCAATTACCGCCGGACAAGGCGATTCGCCGCCGGTATTCGTATTGCCTTATCTCTGACTTTTTGCAAATAAACATACCATGAGCCATACTTCCAGCAATATTTCCACAGCTACGGCAACGGGCGTCAACGCCGATACCGCGGCGGACGCCAAGCCACGCAAGCCGGGGCGAATCCTGGCCATCGATGTAATGCGAGGCATCACCGTGGCCGGCATGATTCTCGTAAACAATTCCGGCGGCCCGGGCACCTACACGCCGCTCGAACATTCGTCGTGGAACGGTCTGACGCCAACCGACCTCGTTTTCCCCTTCTTCATGTTCATCATGGGTATCTCCACGTTTATCTCGCTGCGCAAGTTTGATTTCCGGCTGAGCGCTCCGCTGGCCTGGAAGATTCTGAAGCGCACGGTGCTCATCTTCGCCATCGGCACGGGTCTGGCGTGGCTGTCGCTATTTGCTAAAGGGTTGATTGTAGAGGGGAAGACGCTCTGGGAGGCCACGATGCACTTCGGCGACATCCGCATTCTCGGCGTGCTCCCGCGCCTGGCAATATGCTACGGCATCGGTTCGATGCTTGCTGTGACGCTGCGCCACCGCTGGCTACCGATTGTAATCGTGACCACGCTCGTGCTCTACGGCATAATGCTCCTTGTGGCCAACGGCTATGCTCCCGACGGGACAAACATCCTGTCCATCGCCGACCGGGCCGTGCTAACCGACGCGCATATGTATTATACCAAGGTCGACGGCGTGCGCATACCCATCGACCCCGAGGGTGTGCTGTCCACCATCCCGTCGATTATGCATGTGATGATCGGATTCTGGTGCGGACGCCTCATTATGGAGATCCGCGACAACCGCGACCGCGCTCTGCGCCTGCTGCTCGTGGGCTTCGTGCTGACGCTCTGCGGCTGGCTGCTGAGCTATGGCCTCCCCATCAACAAGAAAGTATGGTCGCCAACATTCGTGCTCACCACCTGCGGCATGGCCTCGGCACTGCTCGGCTTCCTCGTCTGGGCCATTGACATACGCGGCATGCACGGCCGCTGGACGCGCTTCTTCGAGGTGTTCGGCGTAAACCCGCTCTTCCTCTACGCCCTGGCCTGGGTGGTGGCCATATTCATGGGTCTGAAATGCTTCCCCGACGCCGCTGCCCCCGACGGAGTCTACAGTGCCAAAAGCTGGATATACTATTGCGTACTGCTGCCGCTTACTGGCAACGCGTCGCTTTCGGCCTGCCTCTACGCCATAGCGTTCGTGCTCTTCAACTGGCTCTGCGGCCTTCCGCTTTTCCGCAAGAAAATCTACATCAAGATCTGATATGACACCACTACGCCACATCGCCATAGGCGCCCTGCTTCTCTGTTCAGTTGCCGCAAGCGCCGCCGGTACGCCCGCTCCGGGCTACCCCATAAGCCAGGTGCCCTTTACCGCCGTCAAGGTCGACGACTCATTCTGGACGCCGCGCCTGCGCGCGAGCCGCGACGTGACCATCCCCCTGGCCTTCAGTAAATGCGAGTCGACGGGCCGCTACGACAATTTCGTGCGCGCAGCCCATCCGTCCGACACCATCCGCATCGGCGGATTCCCATTCGACGACACCGACGTCTACAAAACCATCGAGGGCGCCTCCTACCTCCTCCAGACCTTTCCCGACTCTCGTCTCGAAGCCTATATCGACAGCGTGCTCACCATCGTGGCGGCCGCCCAGGAACCCGACGGCTACCTCTACACAGCCCGCACGATGAATCCCGCGCATCCCCACGACTGGGCCGGCTCACGCCGCTGGGAGGCGGTGGAGAATCTCAGCCATGAATTCTACAACCTCGGCCACATGATAGAAGGTGCCGTGGCTCACTTTCAGGCCACCGGCAAGCGCAATTTCCTTGACATCGCCACACGCTATGCCGACTGCGTGGTGCGCTCCATCGGCACCGCCCCCGGCCAGACCGACTGCGTGCCGGGCCACCAGATAGCCGAAATGGCGCTCGCGCGCCTCTATCTCGTCACCGGCGACCGCCGCTACCTCGACCAGGCGAAATATTTTCTTGACCGCCGCGGCCACACCTCGCGCCGCGACGCCTACTCGCAGGCCCACCTCCCCGTGGTGGAACAGACGGAGGCGGTAGGCCATGCAGTCCGGGCAGCCTATATGTACTCCGGGATGGCCGACGTGGCAGCCCTGACGGCCGACAGCGCCTACATTCGCGCCATCGACCGCATCTGGGACAACATAGTGGGCCGCAAGCTCTACATCACCGGCGGCATCGGCGCCACAAGCCATGGCGAGGCTTTCGGAGCCGACTATGAGCTGCCCAACATGTCGGCCTACTGCGAGACCTGCGCCGCCATCGGCAACGTCTACGTAAACCACCGCCTCTTCCTGCTCCACGGCGACTCGAAATACTACGACATAGTGGAGCGCACGCTCTACAACGGTCTCATCTCGGGCGTATCGCTCGACGGCGGCTCGTTCTTCTACCCCAACCCGCTCGAATCGGCCGGCCAGCACCGGCGCCAGCCATGGTTCGGCTGCGCCTGCTGCCCGTCGAACGTCTGCCGCTTCATCCCCTCGATTCCGGGCTACGTCTACGCCGTGCGCGGCCGCGACGTCTATGTCAACCTCTTCATGGGCAACAGCGCACGCCTCGATGTCGACGGCCGCAAAGGCTCCGTCGCACTGAGCCAGCATACCGACTACCCGCGCAACGGCCGCGTCGACATCTCCGTCGACGCCAACCGCCTCGGAGAGTTCGCTCTGCGCGTACGCATCCCCGGCTGGGCGCAGGGGCGCCCCGTGCCCTCCGACCTCTACAGCTACGCAGACTCTGTGCATCCGCAGTGGGCCATCGCCGTCAACGGCCAACCCGTCGAGGCCGAGCTGCGCGACGGCTACGCCACCATCTCGCGCCGCTGGCGCAAGGGCGACGTCGTATCGCTCGACTTGCCGATGGAGCCGCGCGTAGTGGCCGCCCACCCCAAGGTGAAGGCCGACCGCGGCCGTGTGGCCGTGGAGCGCGGTCCGCTGGTATACTGCGCCGAATGGCCCGACAATGAGGCCGACATATCTTCCGTGCTGCTCAACCGCTCTCCCCGATTCGACGCCGAGGAGCGACCCGACCTCCCCGGCGGTGTCACAGCACTCTACACCGCGGCCCAGCAGCTCGCCTATCGCCCCGACGGCACCATCGAGGCGCTCCCCACGCGCCTCACGCTTATTCCCTATTTCGCCTGGGCCCACCGCGGGGCGGGCAAGATGGCCGTATGGCTCGCGCGCGACGTCCAGGCCGTGAAGCCGACCCTACCCTACTCGCTCGCCAATGCAGCGCGCCTCTCGGCCTCCGCGTCGGGCGAGGCACTTTCCACCGTGAGCGACGGCGCCCTTCCCGCCGACGCCTCC
>UREH01000188.1 GCA_900546835.1 uncultured Porphyromonadaceae bacterium | reverse complement strand
ACTGATGAAGAGAGGAAAAGATTCGAAAATTTTTCCGCGGAAATGTTGAAATAATTAGATCAGGAAAGTATAAAATAATTTTGAACAGTTACTTACTTGACTAATCCGATTTCAGTCGTCGACACCGACAATCCGACCCTCGCGAGGGAACCACAGATAGCCTCTGGCGCCGGGATAGCCACACTCGGCCAGCAGGGCGCAATAGTCGCGCAACTGCCTGCGATAGCCGGAATGCATTCCAGCGCCGAATTTGTAGTCTACCACGGCTATGGAGCCGTCGGCAGTCCAGACGACGCGGTCCGGGCGGCGCACTGAGGTGCCACCGGCCGTAATCGGCCGCTCCATAATCACACGCCGGAAACCTTCGAACCACGGGCGCACACGCACGTCGGCCAATGCATTACTCAGCAAAGCGCGGCACTCCTCGGTCTGCTCGGCCGAAAGATGATAGCGGCGTGCACGCGAGTTGAGAGCCAGATCAAGGTCGTCGATATGGCGGACCCTACTCAGAACGCTGTGGAGGAAAGTTCCGTAATCGCGCTCGTCGTTGAAATCAAAATGCGACACGGGCTCCAGTTCCATCTCCGACACAACTCTCGGGGCGCGGTTCACGCAATAGTCTGCTGTAAACGCCGGCGTACGGTCGGCGGGAACGTCGGATGACCCTCCCGTTGCGTCGGTCTGAGCATCCTCCTGTGCACATTTCTCACTACGACCCGGAACTACGGGCGCCCCAAGCCTGAACACGGACTCACCCTCGCCGTCAAGAGCCGTTTTGCCCGCCAGAGGAAGCGTCCACGGCTGCTTCGACTCATCAAGGGACGCAATCATGGCCGGAGTGGCACACTCTATCGCTTTCCTGATACAATCGCCCCACCCCGACCGCTCGGCCGGTTTTTCCTTATTCTCACGCTCATCCCGGGCGCCGTCGAGCTTATCGACGTAGATTATAAGCTCGTTGACCGCGCGGGTGAACGCCACATAGGCCACATTGAGGGTGTCGACCATCTGCTCGGCCTCCCACGCCTCGGCCTGAGAAGCAAGACACTCGAACGATTTGTTGCTGAATTTATTGGGAAGCAACATATACGGCGGAACATCGCCGGGAGCGGCCCAGGGAACGGCCTCGCTCCCCACGCGATACCATCCGTAGCTGTGGCGGTACATATTGTCCTCGCCCACAACAGCATCGGAGAAGAAGGGCACGTGAACACACTTGAAATCCAGCCCCTTCGACTTATGAATGGTCATGACATTTATACCGGCCAGCTCGGCGGGCGCCTCCACGTTGGTGAAACGTCCGCGCAGATTCCACCACTCCATGAAGTCGCGCACGCTGTTGTTGCCGTTTTCCGAGAACTCCGCCACGATATCCTGCAGCGCGGTGATGAAAGCGATGTCGGAGCGACGCGATTCCGGCGGCAGAAAATCGCGGATTATGCTTTCGGTGAGATGCAGGAGTGTGGGAGTGGTAATATTGCTCAGGCGTGCGAGGCCGGCATCAATCCCGGCCTGGCGCTCGTCGTAGCCGGGATCGCCCGGTTCGCTTATGGTAGCTGCCACAGCCTTTGCAAGGGCCTCGGAATCAGTGAGCCGCCTGCGCACGGCATTCCCCTCGGCGTCGACATCGTCGATTTCGGTGAAGCGCTCTATTTCGAAGCGGTGAACCAGGCGGTTGCGCTGATATACGGGATTCACCTCCATCGGCCGGTTGCCGTCGGCGTCGGGGCGTCGGTGGGGACTCACAATCCTGGAAGGCTCGCCGGTAAGGGTGAGGATGCTGATTACCATTCTTACTGCCGGCGACATCCCCACGGGAATGGAGTCGGCCGATACGACCGGCACATGCCCGTGGTACCACCCTGAATCGGGATTCTCCATCACGGCCATGAGATGCCGTATCACCTTCTTGCTCTGATACCCCTTGCGCACCAGCACAGCAATATCCGAGGGGCGGAAACCGGCGTCGAGCTGCCGGGAAATCTCGCGGGTGAGGCGGTCGAGCTCGCGGGCCTCTGTGCGCGCCGACACATCGGCGGCATCATCGGAGGAGGAGGCGTCGTCGTCCGTCTCGGCCGCCTCGGCATCGTCGGGGAGGAAATGCACGCACACGTAGCCGGGTATACCTGCGTGGCGGTCGTCAACCTGCTGCACCAGTCCGCTGTAGGTTTCGCGTATGCCGCGCGAGCCGTCGGGATCAAAAAGCTGCGCCAGCGAGCTGAATAGCGTGTTGTTGAATCTCACCACCAGCGGCGAGCTGCGCCAGTTGGAGTTCTCGCTGACGTCGACGCCCCGGATGTCGACACTGCCGGGGAAACGACTTTCCACCGATGTCTCGACTCCCGAACCGAGCAGGTCGGGGCTGGAGTTGCGGAACCGATATATACACTGCTTCTCGTCGCCGATAATCAGATTGTCGTATCCCTCCGAAAGGCTCTGGAGCACCAGGGGCTCAAGATTTCGCCACTGCAGCTGCGACGTATCCTGAAACTCGTCGATAAGAAAATGATGAATGGACGATCCCATACGCTCATAAATAAACGGGGCCTCCTCCTCGCTGATTATGCTGCCGAGAAGATCGCCTGTATCGGAAAGGAGCATCGAGTCGTTGTCGCGCCTGTAGCTGTCGAGATAGCGGTTTACCTGGCCGAAAAGCCCAAGCTGGTAGAGCTGGGTGGAGAGCAATGCCGCGAACCGCCGCCGCAGATTATACTCAAGCACTGCGGCGCTGAGCGCTCCTACCTCCGTCAGAATGCTTTCAGGCGGGTTCTGACCCTTGTTGAACGCCGAGGCGGGATTTTCGGCCCATTTCGGCACGGATTTATTCTCCTTCTTCACCTCCAGAGCGCCCCCGGCCCACGCTTCGAGATACTTTCGGAGGGTGGAACTGCCCGTTGCACCCAAGACCGGCAGCAGACTGCCGCTGCGGGCCGCGAGGTCTGCGCTCTCGCGCGCGAAATAGCCCTTCCCGGAAAGCGCTGCGGCAAATCGTTCGAGCCTCGACGGGTCGCGGAAATACTCGTCGATTTCCGCGCGGTGAAGCTTGTATTTCTCGTTGTGGAAGCTCGCGATCTCCCTGAAGAGGTCGCGCTGCAGCCCCGACGACTGCGAGAAAAGATTGGCCGACGCACCGCTCTCCACTTTCGCCCTCATGAAGCGCATAAGCCAGTGCTCCATATAGCGGCGGTGGGTTTTCTCGGCCTCGGAGGCCTCCGACGGCTCCGGCATATTGATACTCTGCAGCATCTTGCCCACGGCCACGGCTATGGCGTAGGTCTCGTCGATTTCCACGGTGCGTGTGGGCGACAGCTCAAGTTCGCGCGTAAACGTGTTGAGCACACGCTGGAAGAAGGCATCGATCGTGCTGACGTTGAACCACGAGAAATTGAACAGGAGGTCTTCGAGGGCCGCTCCTGCATGGCGTGCGAGAGTCTCGCCATCGGTGTGGAACTCCTTCAGGAAATAATCGAAATGAGCGCCGCGGTCGGCGTCGGGACGCGGATCGGCCAGACGCGCGAGTTCGCTGATAATACGTTCGGTCATTTCCTGCGTGGCCTTGTTGGTAAAGGTAACCGCCAGAATCTCGCTGTGGGCCATCGGCTTGCGACGTCCGGCTGCAGGAAGCTCGCGCAGACGGTAGCGGCCGTCGGCATCGCTTTTTCTGCCGAGAAGGTGTTTGAGATAGCGGCGGG
>UREH01000187.1 GCA_900546835.1 uncultured Porphyromonadaceae bacterium | reverse complement strand
GGCCGCCATCCCCGGCTTCCCCACCTTTGCCGCTTATATGACCGATGCCGTAATGGCCAAGACCCCCGAAGCCGCCGAGCAGCTTCTGCTCAGCATCTGGGAGCCGGCCAAGGCAAAAGTGGCCGAAGAAGTGGCTGAAATGCAGACGCTTTCCAACTCGCTCGGCAACAACTTCGAGATCCAGCCGTGGGATTACTATTACTTCGCCGAGAAAGTGCGCCAGCAGAAATACGCACTCGACGAAAACGCCATCCGCCCCTACTTCGCCGTCGACTCCGTAGCCAAAGGCATATTCACCATGGCCAACAAGCTCTACGGCATCACCTTCGAGGAGATGCCCGACGCTCCCAAATACCATCCCGACGTAAAGGTCTATGAGGCCAAGGATGCCGACGGCAACCACCTCGCCGTATTCATGACCGACTACTTCACACGTCCCGAAAAACGTCAGGGTGCATGGATGGAGGAACTCAAGACCTCCTGGATCAACCCCGACGGCTCGGTTGAGCGCCCCATCGTATATAACGTCGGCAACTTCTCGAAGCCAACCGCCGACGCACCCGCCCTGCTTTCGATTGACGAAATCCAGACGATGTTCCATGAATTCGGCCACGGCCTCCACGGCATGCTATCGAAGGTACGCCTCAAGAGCCAGAGCGGAACCAAGGTCGACCGCGATTTCGTGGAATTCCCCTCGCAGTTCCACGAACACTGGGCATTCCAGCCCGAGCTGCTGAAGGAATATGCTCACCACTACAAGACCGGCGAACTGATTCCCGACTCGCTCGTGGCTCAGATCAACGCTGCCGCCAAACACAACATGGGCTTCATGACCGCCGAGCTCTCCGGAGCCGCCCTGCTCGACCTCGCATGGGGTAAACTCAATTCTGAGGGAGATATCGATGTGATGGCCTTTGAAAACGAATACGCCAAATCCATCGGCATGCCTGCCCAGCTAACCTTCCGCTACCGTTCGCCCTACTTCAAGCATATCTTCGGCGACGACGGCTATGCCTCCGGCTACTATACCTATCTCTGGGCCGAGGTGCTCGACGCCGACGCCTTCGAGATGTTCAAGGAAAAAGGCGTCTTCGATGCCGAGAGCGCTGCGAAACTCAAAAAAGTGCTTGAAAGCGGCGCCTCGGAGGATCCGATGATACTCTTCGAGACCATGCGTGGCCACCGCCCGACCCCCGACGCCCTGCTGCGTCAGCGCGGCCTCGCGAAATAACAAGTAGCATTCTCTGGCATACCCACTGCCACATACGACCTCAGGTAAAGTCACAGGCCTATGGCCGACGGCTTGCCTGAGGTCTTTCTATATCCAATCTCTCTACAAAAAATGGAATTGCTGACCACAATCTGTAGCCCGGGTGTCCACAACATTTTTGTAAAATCAAGGTTGTGTATTTGTAACACTCAATTCCATAAACATGTAGCTAATTTGGCATCCGGGGAGCTTTATTCAACCATTTTATGTTAAAAGCATAATCAAATCGGAATTTAAAAATTTTCGTCATGTGGCCCGAAGGTAAATAATCTTTTTCAGAGTGGATTTCGACTCGCTAAAAAATTTAAATTGCATTTTGTTGGCGACAGCAATTCAACGCATAGGCTTTAACACTGATTAAAAGCATTTTAACGCACAATCAAGATAACTTCGACGTTGTATAAACAGATGCAAATCCTTATTTTTGCATTGGAAAATCGAACCGGCAATAAAGGGCTCGAACTTCTATCGTTTGCGTCGACGGAGTTTGATCGGTTTTCCACATACAATCTCTTATTCCACTTCATCATCTCTTGTTTTAATCATGGAAGTAAAACCTGTTTTAACTCGAACCGAGGGTTGTGGCATTCAGATTCACATCGGTTCACTGATCGGCAACGAACTGCGGCGCCAACGCCGTCCGGCAGCCTGGCTGGCCCAGGAGATTTGCTGTGACCGCACCAATGTTTACAAAATTTTACGCAAGAGCAGCATCGACACCGAGCTGCTGTGTCGGATTTCGGTGGCACTCGGCCACGACTTCTTCTCGGAACTCCAGACTGCCTGCGGATTCGCCCGCAACGATGAAGAAGAGCGACTCGACGCCTGAGACCTTTTTCCGGAATCACGGAAATAAAAAAGAATGCTCCGCATATCGGCATCACAGCCGTGCGGAGCATTCTTTTTATCTTATAAACACCCTCTTACTGGTAGAGAAAGCGGCGGATGGAATGTTTGGGCGTCTTCTCGAACTCGTCGGCGTGGATTTCGAAGCGGTTTACACGCGCATAGGCCGGGAGTGAGGCGTTGAGCACAGGGAGGTTCGCCATAACGCGCGCATCGATTTCGGTGTCGGTAAGGCCAAGTTTATGGCCTGACTCATAGTCGGGATGTACCAGGGCCACGATTTTACCTCCACGGTCTACCACTACCGACTCACCCACCAAAGGCAGATTGTTGAGTCTTACCTCTATCTCCTCAGGATAGACGTTCTGCCCCGACGAACTCAGAATCATATTTTTCATTCGGCCTCGCAGATAGAGATAGCCGTCAGAGTCGATGGTACATATGTCGCCGGTATTGAGCCATCCGTCGGCACCAAGCACCTCGGCGGTGGCATCGGGATTCTTATAATAACCCTTCATAACATTGGCTCCGCGCACGTAGAGGACCCCGGGCGTTTTGGCCGGCTCCGGGCTGTCGGTGCGTGCCTCCATGCCGTCGACCATCCGGCCGCAGGAATGCGGTCGCTGATCGGCCCACCAGCAATAGGTTACGAGCGGCGCACACTCAGTCATGCCGTAACCCACCGTAAAGGGGAAACGAATCCGACGCAGGAAATCCTCCACCTCGGCATTCATGGCCGCACCCCCGAGAATAAGCTGCTCCAGCTGACCTCCGAATGCCTGGAGCAACTGGTCGCGCACCTTTCGGAGAATTATACGGCTGATACCCGGAATCTTAAGCAATACGCGCATCAGCGGTTTCTCGAGACGCGGGAAAATCTTTCCCTTCACTATCTTCTCTATTACCAGAGGAACCGTAATCACCAGTTTGGGACGCACCTGCGCGAAGGCTTGCAATACGATTTTCGGCGAGGGCACGCGCCCGAGGAATGTGATGTGGCAGCCGCGGCAAAGCGGAAACAGGAATTCAAACACAAGGCCGTACATATGGGCCAGCGGAAGCATGCTGACCATTCCGTCGCCGGGATACAGGAAGGATATATTGCCAAGCCCGAAACGTATGTTGCTCCAGAGGTTGGCGTAGCTGAGCATCACTCCTTTCGGATTGCCGGTGGAACCCGACGTATAGTTGATCAGCGCGAGCCCGTCGGGTTCCACATGGGTGAACTGCAAGTCGTCGGGGCCGAAGCCCGATGGATACAGCCGCTCGAATTCGGCGTCGAGATTGTCGAGCAATTCCTTAAGTTTCGCGTTACGGCAAAGCTGCGGAAGAAGACCCGGAATCAGCAGCACAGCTTCCAAACCGCCCAGTTTATCCTCATCGAGATTATCGAAAATCTGCTTCTCGGTTATCAGGATGGTGGCGTCGCAATGATTTACAAGATGCTCCACAGCATCCGGATGAAATTCATGCAGCAAAGGCACCACCACTGCTCCATAGCTCAGCGCGCCCAGAAAAGAAGCGGCCCAATGGGCCGAATTGCGTGCGCACAGCGCCACCTTGTCGCCGGGTTTAAGGCCGGCCGC
>UREH01000186.1 GCA_900546835.1 uncultured Porphyromonadaceae bacterium | reverse complement strand
ATTTCAAGGAAACCCTTCGAATCGAGATAGCGGCGCACCTCCATGGTCATGCGGTGACGCAGTTCGAGATTGCGGCGCACGGGCGTACGGCGCAGGTCGAGGTAGCGGAATTTCATGCGGAGATCGTCGCCGCCGTCGGTATCGTCCTCGATGGTGAAGGGAGGAACTTCAGACGGATTGAGCACGCGGAGCTCCGATGCGATAATCTCGATGTCGCCGGTAGGAAGGTGAGGGTTTTTGCTTGTGCGTTCAGCCACACGGCCTTTTACCTCCACCACATATTCGCGGCCGAGATGACTTGCGACATCGCAGAGCGATGCGTCGGTATCATTGTCGAATACAATCTGAGTGATTCCATATCGGTCGCGGAGGTCGACGAAAGTCATGCCGCCCATTCTGCGCACGCGCTGCACCCATCCGGCCAGCGTGACGCTCTTTCCCGCATCGGCGAGACGCAGCTCGCCGCAAGTGTTGGTTCTATACATAGCTTGATATATGAAAAGCTTTATTAAATTTTCCGAAAACAAGAGAATCGAGGCGAGAAGATGCGGTATGGCATCCACACCTCTATTACGTATGCAAATTTAGCAAACATTTCGGAATTGGTCCTCACTCCCACCCATTTTCCCGCTAATTGGAGGTTTATGCCGACCGTACAAAGAGTCTGAAGGCCTGGCATGGGGGAAATATGTTTTATAACACGGAAAATGCATCGGCCGTTAGATGGGAAATGGCTATATTTGCAGAAAGGGACGACAGCCAGGCGCACAGGCCCGATGCCTCCCGATAATATCACAACTTTTAGGCAAATAGGAAGCCATTTCAGAAAACATGGAGCAGCAGCGAATCATAGAGTGCGTACCCAACTTCAGCGAGGGGCGCGACAAGGAGAAAATCCAGGCAATTGTAAATGCTATAGAAAGCGTTGAAGGGATAACGATGCTCGACGTGGACCCCGGCGAGGCAACCAACCGTACAGTGGTTACATTTGTCGGGACGCCTGAGGCAGTAGTGGAGGCCGCATTCCGCGGTGTAAAAAAAGCCGCCGAGGTAATCGACATGAGCCAGCACCACGGTGCCCACCCGCGTATCGGTGCGACAGACGTTCTGCCGCTCGTGCCCGTGGCCGGCGTGACGCTCGAAGAGTGCGCCGAGATGGCCCGGCAGCTCGGCCGCCGCATAGCCGAGGAGCTACGTATCCCGGTTTATTGCTATGAGGCGGCGGCTTTCACACCTGAGCGCAAGAACCTTGCCGTATGCCGCAAAGGTGAATACGAGGCGCTTGCCGCACGTGCCGACGCCACAGGCGAGGCTCCTGACTTCGGCGCCCGCCCCTTCGACGACGAGATGGCTCGCACGGGTGCCACGGTTGTCGGGGCCCGCGACTTCCTTATCGCCGTGAACTACAACCTGAACACAACATCGACCCGACGCGCCAACGCCATTGCATTCGACGTGCGCGAGAAAGGACGCCCCAAACGCACCGGGCCGCTCGTAACCGACAAGCCAGAAATCGGACCCGACGGAAAGCCCGTGATGATTCCCGGCACACTCAAAGGCACCAAGGCCATCGGCTGGTATATCCCCGAATACGGCATCGCGCAAGTGAGCATGAACATAACCGACATCAACGCCACCCCGCTCCATGCGGCCTTCGACGAAGTGAGCCGCGCGGCAGCCGCACGCGGCGTGAGAGTGACCGGTGCCGAAATCGTGGGGCTCGTGCCCCGACGCACCCTCATCGAAGCCGGCAAGCACTACCTGCGCCTTCAGCAGCGTTCCGCCGGCATCCCCGACGACGAGATAATCCGCACGGCCATCATCTCGATGGGGCTGTCGGAACTGAAGCCCTTCGACGTAAACGAAAAGATAATCGAGAACCGCATATCCAAGCCGGACACCGACGCCCTGACGGCCATGACCTGCCGCCGCTTCGCCTACGAGACCGCGAGCGAATCGCCCGCACCCGGCGGCGGTTCAATATCCGCCTATATGGGCGCCCTGGGGAGCGCCCTCGCCACAATGGTGGCCAACCTCTCGGCCCACAAACCCGGCTGGGACGCCCGCTGGGAGGAATTCTCGGAAGTGGCCGAAAAGGGACAAAAACTCACCGACCGCCTGCTGGCGCTCGTCGACGAAGACACGGCCGCATTCAACCGCGTGATGGACGCCTTCAAACTCCCCAAAGGCACTCCGGAGGAGAAAGCCGCGCGCACCGAGGCAATCCAGCAGGCTACAATCTACGCCGCCGAAGTGCCTCTGCGCACTATGGAGGCAGCCTCCGAGGCCTTCCCCCTGCTTATGCAAATGGCCCGCACGGGCAACCCCGCCTCGGCAAGCGACGCCGGCGTAGGTGCCATCGCCGCCCGTAGCGCCATACTCGGAGCCGAGCTTAACGTACGCATCAACGCCGCATCGCTCACCGACCGCGAACAGGCCGACATTCTTATTGAAAAAGCGAAAAATCTGGCTACCGAGGCTTGCGCCGCCGAAAAAGCGATACTCGCAGAAGTAGAAACAAAACTTTAAACCTTTCATATGACACTCCAGGAATTTCAGGACGACCTCCGCACAGGCATCCCCGCCCAGCTTCCGCCCGACCCAATATACGACCCCGAGGTGAACCACGCCCCGCGCCGTAAAGACATACTCACGAAAAAAGAGAAAGAGCTCGCTCTGCGCAACGCACTACGGTATTTCCCCGCCGAGCTCCACAGCCGCCTCGCCCCCGAATTCGCCGACGAACTGAAACGCTACGGACGCATATATATGTACCGCTACCGTCCGCAATATCCGATGTACGCCCGGCCAATCGGCCAGTATCCGGCCCGGTCGCGCAAGGCCGCGGCCATCATGATGATGATTCAGAACAATCTGGACCCGCGCGTGGCCCAGCATCCCCACGAACTCATAACCTACGGAGGCAACGGAGCCGTGTTTCAGAACTGGGCCCAGTACCGCCTGGCTATGAAATACCTATCGGAGATGACCGACGAGCAGACGCTCGTGATGTACTCCGGCCACCCGCTGGGACTCTTCCCCTCGTCGACCTCGGCGCCGCGGGTTGTGGTGACCAACGGAATGGTGATACCCAACCACTCCAAGCCCGACGACTGGGAGCGACTGAACGCCCTCGGCGTGAGCCAATACGGTCAGATGACAGCCGGATCGTATATGTACATCGGTCCGCAGGGAATCGTGCACGGCACAACGATAACCGTTCTCAACGCCGCCAGGCGCCAGCGCGCAGTTGGATTCGGCAAAGGCAGCGGACTGCTGTTCGTGACCGCCGGACTGGGCGGCATGTCGGGCGCGCAGCCCAAGGCCGCCAACATAGCCGGAGTGGTGAGCATCACCGCCGAAATCAACCCCAAGGCCGTAGCCAAGCGCCACGAGCAGGGATGGGTCGACGAAGTACACACCGACCTCGACACCGTAATCGACCGCGCCGAGCGCGCCGTAGAGGCCAACGAAACCATTTCGCTGGCATATCTCGGCAACATCGTAGACCTATGGGAACGACTGGCCGGGCGCAACGTTCATGTAGACCTCGGGAGCGACCAGACCTCGCTCCACAACCCCTGGGCCGGAGGCTACTATCCCGCCGGATTAAGCTACGAGGAGTCGCAGGCCATGATGGCCGACAATCCCGAAGCCTTCCGCGAGGCTGTGCAGAGCTCCCTGCGCCGCCAGGTTGCCGCCATCAACCATCTCGCCGCCGACGGAATGTACTTCTTCGACTACGGCAACGCCTTCCTGCTCGAAGCAT
>UREH01000185.1 GCA_900546835.1 uncultured Porphyromonadaceae bacterium | reverse complement strand
CCCGCCACAACAAGGACGGTATGAGCGGAAAATTCAAGATTATCGGCCAGGTGGGTCTCGGACTGATTGTCGGACTCACGATGATGCTCTCGCCCGACGTGGTAATCCGGCAGAACCACGAGGTTCTGAACATCCACTCCAACGAAGTCGAAGAGGTAATCTACGAAAGCCAGAACATCAAGTCGACCCAGACCACCATCCCCTTCGTAAAGGAGAACAACTTCGACTATGCCGACCTCACCTCGTGGATGGGCGACCACGCCCAGACCGGCGGCTGGATTGTATTCATCCTCGTGACGATATTCGTAATCGCCGCCACATCCAACGGCGCCAACCTCACCGACGGCCTCGACGGCCTCTGCACAGGCTGCTCGGCCATAATAGCCGTAGCGCTTGCCATTATGGCTTATCTCGGCGGTTCGATAGTATATTCGAGCTATCTCAATATAATGTATATACCCGGCTCGGAGGAGCTGGTGGTATTCTCGGCAGCATTTATAGGAGCCCTGGTAGGCTTTCTGTGGTACAACGCCTTCCCGGCGCAGGTATTCATGGGCGACACCGGCTCGCTCACCATCGGCGGCATCATCGCCGTGCTCTCCATTCTGATTCACAAGGAGCTGCTCATACCCCTGCTCTGCGCCATATTCTTTGTGGAAGACCTCAGCGTGATGATTCAGGTGGCATACTTCAAGATTACCAGACGGCGCTACGGCACCGGGCGGCGTATCTTCAAGATGACCCCTCTGCACCACCACTTCCAGAAACAGGGAAACGCCGGCATCGAGGCCCTGATACAGAAGCCCATCCAGGCTATCCCGGAGTCGAAAATCGTGGTGCGGTTCTGGATTATATGTATCTTCCTGGCTGTAATTACCTTCGTGACACTGAAAATCCGCTGAAGCGGCCGCCGCTCTACCCGCGGCCATCGGTACACCAATATAAAAAATATTTACGACGAAATATCATTTTTTGCGTATGCAACAGCAGACCCAACCCAAGCGCCTCGTAATCCTCGGAGGCGGTGAGAGCGGCATCGGAGCCGCCGTGTTAGGCAAAGTAAAGGGGATGGACGTGTTTCTGAGCGACTGCGGCAAAATCGCCCCACGCTATCTCGAAGCCCTCGAGCGCTATAAAATACCATACGAGCAGGGCCACCACACCCCCGAGCTGATACTCAACGCCGACGAAGTGGTGAAATCGCCAGGCGTGCCTCCCACGGCGCCCCTGGTAAAGCAGATCGTGGAGAAAGGGATACCCGTAATCTCCGAAATCGAGTTCGCCGGCCGCTATACCGACGCCAAGATGGTGTGCATCACCGGTTCGAACGGAAAGACGACCACCACGATGCTCATCTATCATATCCTGCGCGAGGCCGGCGTGAACGCCGGACTGGCCGGCAACGTGGGCCGCTCGCTGGCATGGCAGGTGGCCGAGGACCATCACGACGTATATGTGGTGGAGCTGAGTTCGTTCCAGCTTGAGAACATGTACGACTTCCGGGCCAACATAGCCGTGCTTATGAACATCACGCCCGACCATCTCGACCGCTATGAATACAAGATGCAGAATTACATCAATGCCAAATTCCGCATCCTGCAGAATCTCACCCCGCGCGACGCCTTCATTTACTGGGACGACGACCCCGTAATCACACGTCAGCTGGAGCAGGTGCAGACTGAGGCCGCGATATATCCCTTCGGCGAGAAGCATCTTGAAAACGCCGCCGCATGGGTCGACGGCAACGACGAGATGGTGCTCGAAACCCCGGAGACATCACTCGAGATGCCACGCGCGCAGCTCGCCCTGCGCGGCATCCACAACCTTTTCAACTCCATGGCCGCCGGCCTGAGCGCCGCCCTGCTCGACGTGCGCAAAGAGGACATCCGCCGCGCCCTGAGCGACTTCGAAGGCGTGGAACACCGCCTGGAGCGCGTGGAAACCATCGACGGCGCCCGCTGGATCAACGACTCGAAGGCAACCAACGTGAACTCCTGCTGGTATGCCCTCGAATCCATGCGGCCGGAGAAATCCACAATCCTGATTCTCGGCGGCAAGGACAAGGGTAACGACTACAACGAAATCCTCCCGCTTGTAAATGAGCGCGTGAAGGCTATCGTGGCCATGGGCGTCGACAACAAGAAAATCGTCGACTTTTTCACCGGGAAGGTGCCCGTTGTGGCCGACACGCACTCGCTCCACGAGTGCGTGGCCAAATGCCGCGAACTGGCCAGACCCGGCGATACGGTGCTCCTCTCGCCCTGCTGCGCCAGCTTCGACCTCTTCAACGGCTACGAGGACCGCGGCCGCCGTTTCAAGGCCCTCGTGCGCGAAATGAAGAAACAGGAACTCAACAAATAACCCCAAAACTCCAGACCGACCTTGGCTCAGAACTCTCCAACCGCCGATACGCCCAAAATGCCGCTTCCGAAAGCCGACAAATACATCTGGGCGATATACATAGCCATCCTGGTAATCTCAGTGATAGAGCTTTACAGCGCCTCGTCGCGCGAGGTGACCGCCACCAACGTGTTCGGTCCGCTCCTACGCCACGGCCAGATGCTCGTGCTCGGCGCAATAATCACCGTGCTGATCTCGCGCATGCACTACCGCTGGCTCATACCGCTGACGCCTATATTCGTGACACTCACCATATTGCTGGGTGTCTACGTACTCTTCAAAGGTGACATCATCAACGGTGCCAGACGTAGCACCACCCTGCTGGGCATAGCCATACAGCCGGCCGAGTTGCTGAAGCTATCAGTGGTACTTGTAATCGCCCTGGTTATGAGCCGTCAACAGGCCGACCGAGGCGTCCGAACGGGCGGAGTGGTATGGTCGGCGGCAATCGTGCTGGTGTGTGGAGGCTTGCTTTTCTCGCAGGGCCTCACTAATACGCTGCTGCTCATGGGTATATCATTCGCTATGATGCTGATTGCCGGAGTGGAGTGGAAGAAATTCCTCTGCGTGCTTCTTGCCTATGGGATAGTCGGAGCCGGAGCCTATTATATCAAGCACGAATCGAAAGTTGAATACTCGGCCGAAGAGAAACAGTATATCACCGAAACCGGCCACGACTTTTCGGGAAAGGTGGTTACACTCGACCGTGGAGGCACGCAACAGAACCGAATCGAGCGCTGGCTCGGCAACGATTCCGTGGCCAAATACGACGAGCCCATTACCTCGGAGAACCGCCAGGAGCAGTATTCCTACATGGCTCAGGCCAATGGAGGCCTTATCGGCAACCTTCCCGGCAACTCGCGCGAGACGGCCCGACTCCCGCTGGCCTTCTCCGACTATATTTTCGCCATCGTGATTGAGGACTGGGGATTTGTAGGCGGCCTGCTGCTGCTCGCGCTCTACCTTTGGCTGCTAACGCGAGCGGGTGCCATAGCCGGGCGGTGCTCGCGCGCCTTCCCGGCCCTACTGGTAATGGGTATGGCGGTGCTGATAGTGCTCCAGGCGCTATTCCATATGGCCATCGTCACGGGAGTGTTCCCCGTGTCGGGTCAGCCGCTTCCGCTCATCTCCAAAGGAGGTTCGTCAATACTGGCCACCTCGATAGCCTTCGGCATAATGCTCAGCGTGAGCCGTTTTGCCGTGCAGACCAACAAGAAACGCGAAATAGATGCCGAAATCCTCACCCTCCCGGCCGACATGACCGCTGAAAACCCCGGCAAATTCCAGTCGACCAAGTGATTTCGGCCTGAGAAGCCGGAATTACGGCATTGAAGTACTTGATAAGTAACCGGTCGAAATTATTTTGATATTTCGATCAGGAAAGTATAAAATAATTTTGAACAGTTACTTAATGA
>UREH01000184.1 GCA_900546835.1 uncultured Porphyromonadaceae bacterium | reverse complement strand
ATATATGTAGAACCGGCCTTTTTAAAAGGAATTCTTAACTGGAATAATTGTTTTATTTTTTATCTTTATACAAAACACAGCAATGAAAAAGTTTATTCTTGCAGCTGCCCTCGTTGCAGCCATGGCTCCCGCAGCTATCGCACAGGACGAATTCGCACCTGAAAAGGGTGATTTCGGCGTTGAACTTCAGTTCAATCCTTTCTCGAACGACTACACAACCTTCCGTGATAGCGAGTATGGCCTTACCGGCCGCTACTTCATCACCAATAAGGACGCTATCCGCCTCAACATCGGTTTCGGCGTTCACAAGGACATCGACAACACCGACTACGAGACTTCCGAAAACAACTTCGTAACCCTTCACAACAACACCCGCCGCAGCAACTTCAACATCAACCTCGGCTACGAGCGTCACCTCGTTACCAAAGGTCGTCTTGACGTATATGCAGGCGCACAGGTAGGTGTAGGCTTCGAAAGCTACGGAAGCACCTCCGAGCAGTGGAACGCCTCTGAGAAAGTAGTTGAAAAATACTGGGAGAACAGCGCAAACGGCAAAATCGGTTCGACCAACTTCAACTTCGGCATCTTCACCGGTGTAGACTTCTATGTTTACAAAGGCCTTTATGTTGGTGCTGAACTCGGCATCGACCTTACCTACAAATCGATGCATCAGCCCTGCCAGAAAAAGAACGGCGAGGAACTCAACAAGGACGCTCACAAAGATCCCACTGCCAAGACCTTCGACCTCGGCACTTATGTGCAGCCCGCTCTCCGTCTCGGTTGGACATTCTGATAATCTGCGGATTGTTTAATAACAGACCATAATATATCCGGCGCACTAATTTCTGATTAGATGCGCCGGATGTTTTTTTATTCGAGGATCAGTATTCTTGCCTACCGATCCGTGTTTAACATAAATTACCCCCCCATTGCCTATAAACGTAAAATTTTATTTAATTTTGCACAAACACAGTTAACATAGGCAGTATAAGTCGAGTTGCATATACTGAAATAAACAGACCAATATTCATCAAAATCTTTTATAGACACACTATTATGAAAAAAGTGATTTTGGCAGCCGCTGTGCTCGTAGCCAGCGCTTCCGTAGCCAATGCAGAAGGCTACAATCGTGTTGCTCTTTCCTACGACTGGCAGCACTATTCGATGAACAAGGATTACACCGGTACCGACAAGACCGAAGGCCGCAGCCTCAATGGTTTTGGCATCAACTACGCTCATGGCTTCGGCGTTGCCGAAAACATGTTTGTTGAAGTCGGCGGTAACTTTAACTTCGGCTTCGGCTCTGAAAAGGGCGAAAAAGTGGAATATGCCGGCAACTGGATTCAGAGCAAACAGAAGATGACCAACATCAACCTCCGTGTCCCCGTTAACTTCGTTTATCGCTTCAACGTAAGCGACGATTTCAAAATCGCTCCTTATGTAGGTATCAACTTCAAGCTCAACCTCGTTAGCAAATGTAAGGATGTTGTTGATTCCAACCTCAGCAAAGACGAGCTCAAAAAATTCGGCTACGAAGAGCCCGACTGGGTTAACCTTTACAGCGACAGCAAGGAAAACATGGGCGACAGCGACCGCACCTGGAACCGTTTCCAGATGGGTTGGCAGATTGGTGTAGGCTTCGAGTATCAGAAGTACTATCTCGGCGTTCAGTACGGCACCGACTTCATCCCCGCCTACAGCCACAAGTTTGAGTCTTCCAAGCCTAAAGTCAACAGCCAGGCCCTAAAAATCTCCCTCGGCTACACTTTCTAATCCGTCGCCCGGCTGACATCTCTGATTCGTCACATAGCTGACACATCAGATTAATCCGAATACCCCGCCCGCTTCCGAGCCTTCCGGCCGGCAAGCGGGCGGATTTTTTTTACCCCTGCGGCCAAAACCACGACCTCGGCTCTTTGAGCCTTCCACCGTGGTCTGTCATCTTTAATTTTGGCGCGTAACCAAATTTTCTTAAATTTGCAAGGAATAGGGCGGTGGCTGCGGCTGCGGCCCAAAGGCCGTTTTCAATACCGAAAAACAAAAAATATAAATATCTAACCTTAATTCTTCAACTACAAACCATTATGACACAGGCTAAACAAGGCTCCAACGGACGCACTATAGCCATCATCACGATGTTTTTTATCTTCGCGATGATTTCGTTCGTTACCAACATGGCCGCCCCCTTCGGCAATATCTGGGGTTTCAGATATGAATGGGCCGGCATGGCGGGCAACCTCATGAACTTCACCGCATATCTTTTCATGGGTATCCCCGCCGGCAACATGCTAATCCGCTACGGGTATAAGAAAACGGCTCTCATCGCTCTCGCCGTGGGTGCAATCGGTCTGGCCATTCAGCTCCTTTCGAGCATCGTCGGCGACAACGTCGTGGTAATCGGCGGCGAGAATCCCACCACCCTCAACCTCTTCATCTATCTGCTGGGCGCCCTCGTCTGCGGTTTCTGCGTGTGCATGCTCAACACTGTGGTCAACCCGATGCTCAACCTCCTCGGCGGTGGCGGTAACAAAGGCAACCAGCTCATCCAGACCGGTGGTACGCTTAACTCACTTTCCGGCACCCTGACTCCCATGCTCGTGGGTGTTCTCGTGGGCACTCTCACCAAGGAGACCACCATGACCGCCGTTTCGCCCTTGGTCATCACCGGAATCGTGATTTTTGTTCTCGCCTTCATCATCATAAGCTTTATCAAGATTCAGGAGCCTCAGGCCAACCTCAAGAAAGCCACCTACACCCACTCCCCGCTGGCTTTCCGCCACTGCACTCTGGGCGTTATCGCCATCTTCTTCTATGTGGGTATCGAAATCGGTATTCCCGGCGAGATGAATGCCTGGATAAGCCGCGAGAACTTTGAGGGCGCAGCCGCCGTGGCCGGCTCGCTTGCCGCCATCTACTGGCTCTTCATGCTCATTGGCCGTTTCTGCAGCTCGATTATCAGCGGTAAAATCTCCACACGCACCCAGATGATCACCGTGTCGACCACGGCCATCATCCTCGTGCTCATCGCCATCTTCCTCCCCGAGGATATCACCTTCAAATCGCCTGAATTCAAGGCCCTCAACATAACCAGCGGCGAAGTGCCCCTGAAGTGTATGTTCCTCTTCCTCTGCGGCCTCTGCACCTCAGTGATGTGGGGCGGCATCTTCAACCTCGCAACCGAAGGCCTGGGCAAATATACCGCCAAGGCTTCCGGCCTCTTCATGACCATGGTTGTGGGTGGCGGCGTTATGCCCTTCATCCAGGACTATATCGGCCGCAACGTGGGCTATGTGTCGAGCTACTGGCTCGTGCTGGCCATGCTGGTCTACATCCTCTACTATTCGCTTATCGGCAGCAAGAACGTAAATACCGACATTCCTGTCGACGAGGATCTGCCCGTCGATCCGGTATAACCGCATCCGTCTACCTGTCTTAATAATTACAATCTACAATCTACAATCTAACGTGAAGTCCGCCGGCGTTCCGGCCGGCGGACGTTCCGCCTAAAAATCAAATCTTTTGGCATGAATAAAGAACTCATCAACAAGGCTGCCAACACCGTGCGCGTGCTCGCGGCCTCAATGGTCGAGAAAGCCAAATCGGGTCATCCCGGCGGCGCCATGGGTGGCGCCGACTTTGTCAACGTGCTTTATTCCAAGTATCTCATAACCGATCCCGACGATCCCACCTGGATTGCCCGCGACCGCTTCTTCCTCGATCCGGGCCATATGTCGCCTATGCTCTATTCGGTACTTGCCCTCACCGGCAAATATACCGTCGAGGAGCTCCAGCAGTTCCGCCAGTGGGGCAGCGTCACCC
>UREH01000183.1 GCA_900546835.1 uncultured Porphyromonadaceae bacterium | reverse complement strand
ACGAGATCGCTCAGTGTCTCGTGGGCTCGGAGATGTGTATAAGAGACAGATTTTGACACACCGCCTTTTGGGGGATGATGGTGTTGCGGAAATTGTTGGTTTTGCAACACCCTCTAAACGAATCAAAGAATTATTTCAGGAGGACTTTGGAGACTTTGGAGCCCTGACGACGGATGTAGATGCCGGGCTGCGGATTGTCGACACGGACTCCCTGGAGGTTATAGTACTCGACGGGGGCGTCGCTTTCGGCAACGGCGGCATTGACATTCTCAACGCCACCGGAGGTGCTGAGCTTGCCGATGCGTGCATGCTTGTAGGTGAAGCAGTCTTCATCATTCTTCTCGGCGCTGGAGGAGTCGTCGCCGTGATAAGGAGTTGCCGCATTGTCGAAGCAGGTGGGATCGTAGGGGGTAGAGCCCGTGGCACCCTGGCCGTAGGTATCAATTACCATGACGCCGATACCTGTATTCTTGATGTAATCCTCGGTGATTCCGAGCTTCGAGAGCGGGAACTTCCACTCATAGAAGGTATGCTGGTCGGTGGGTACCTCGCCGATTAGGTCAACGAAATTGTCGTTGGTCTGGAGAATCATCGGGTCGTATTCGAAATCCTTCTGGCCCCAGATATGCTCGATGGAAGGAAGAAGACCGTCCTGACAACCATAGAACGGAGCGTCGATGCTCACGCAGTAGGGGGCACTGTAGCTTGTGGCGCCGTTTTCGTCGGGGAAGAACAGACCGGGGGTGCCTACTGTGGATTTCGTGCTGCCGACCCAGATGCAGTCGGTGCCGTTGTCGAAGGTATTTGTGGCAATGTGGTCGCCGTCGTCCCAGATGGTGTATCCGCCGGTGAGTTTGCCGGTCATCGACTTGTAGGGGTCGAGGTCGAATGCAATCATCAGTCGTCCGTCCATCTGATAGGGCTTGGCGGCATTGTTGGTGAGGATGCCCGAGCCGTAGAGGTCCCAGACGGTGTAGACATACTGCACGCCGAGATAAAGATTGTCCTTATCGTAGGCTGCGTAGATGGCGTAAGAGTCGACAACGGGATATTCATGCTTGCCCTTGATGGCGCCTGCGATGTCGCGGGCCACGCCCTGGGCGATGAGGTCGTTGTCGGTCCAGTTGCTGAGGGCGTTGGGGGCGATGCACATGCGGTTATCGTTCTGCACCTTGGAGAAAGTCATGTTGACGGTGCGGTTGGAGCCTACTTTGCCGTCGGGGTTTACCTTATAGTAGTCGGTGTTGAGGCTGTTGCCCGGCTGGGGCTGGGGTGCCTCGGCACGTGTATAGGTGAAAGTCTGCACGTTGGAGCCAGCCTCGTTGGCCACATAGGTGGTGATTGTGGTGGTCTCGGTAAGTTCGATTGGCTGCGAATAAGTAGTGGAGGAGGCGTCGGGTGTAGTTCCGTCGAGGGTATAGTGGATAGCCGTAGCCGGCTCCACAGTAAGAGTCACCTTAAGAGTTTCTGCGAAGCGTTTGCCCGAAGCAGGATCAGCCTTAACGACGGGCTTGACAGGACCGGCTTCGTAGACACCTTCGTCAGTGACCTTGCCCTTGGCACCGCCGGCGCCTTTATATAGATGACCGTTGGCCGGAGCGCCGGAGACATCGCCGGTCTGGCCGTTGTCGCCCGACTTGAGGCCGTCGCAGAAGAGGAAGCCGTTGAGGCCTGAGGGATCGCGGGGGAAGGTGTATTTCCAGATGTTCCCCTCTACTTTGGTCATTGCGACACCGGGCCAGGAGGTGGAGGGGCTGCTCCAGTTGTGGATATTGACGTTGGCCCATGAGGTGTTGGAGTTGTCGTAGTATATGGTCACCGTCTCGGGTTCGGGGTCAGGATCGGGGTCGGGGTCGCCGCCTAAGGTAGTAATCTTGCCCTGGCAGTCGTAGACCATTCCATTCTTAAAAACGAGGTCGCCGCCGCCGGCCTTGACATCGCCGTTCTGAGTGCTGAAAATGATTTTGGTGGGAGTGCCGTTGGTGGCTTTCCAGATGAGATAGCCGTTGGCGGTGGCTGTGATGCGCTCGCCGGGCCAGGAGGTGGCGGAAGTGCACTATTTGTCGCCATTGTTGGTATCCCAGGCCCATACGTATACATCGCTCCAGTTGGCGTTGTTGTTGAAGTAGCAGTAGGTGCCTTCCGGATCGGGTTCGGGGTCAGGATCCGGGTCGGGACCGGGCGTGCCGTCGGAATACAGTACGGCTATGCCGGTGGATCCGACGGTGCCGGAAATCGTAGATGAGGTGACGGTGAACTTGTTGCCGCTGACGCGGTCGGTGTATGTGCCGGCGGGGCAATATCCGTCGCCGTTTTTGGCGGAGACGCTGCCGCTGGTCTTGCATACTACCACTGCGCCACCATCCTTGCGCGTTACGGTAAAGGTGTTTGACTCGGCCTCACACCAGTCGGGACGGCCGACCATGGCGTTGCGGAACTTATTGACTTCAGCCACAGCCTTGCCGGTGAAGGCAGTAGAGCCCTTCCCGACCTTGATGTTGTTGAAGCCGGTTGTATTGGGGCGTGCGAGATAGAGAGCGGTGGCGCCGTTGCGGCATGCGAATGAGGCGTATGCGCGGGCGATGACGCTCTGGCTCACATTCTGCGACCACTCGCCGTTGGCATAGGTGTCGTGGCTCTCAGCCCAGTAGACCATGCGCGTGTCGGGACAACCCTGGTTGACGGTATGGTCGCCTCCGTAGCCGTAGGGGATACCGCCGTTGTCGCGGGCCGCACCGTTGCTGTATTTGTTGTCAGTGACCGACATGAAGGTGGTGTACTCCTTTATAATCGAAGCGTCGGGTCCGGGAGAGTCGAGAATCTCTCCGTAATGATACATCCCTTCAACGGAAGTGACGGCGGTCCAGAAGCCGCAATTCTCGGAGGGAAGGCCGATATGTTTGGCGGCATCCCAGCGGATACCCTTCACACCGAGATCGTGAAGCTGCTGAACGTAGGCCTTTGCGCGGGCGATGACTTCGGCATCTTCGGAATTGATATCACCATAGTCGCCGAGCTGATTGTGGGTGATGGAGTTGCGGTCGTTATAGTTGATACCGCCGTACCAGCGCACGCGACCGTTGGTGTCCCACCACGTGTCGTGGTAGCCGGCGGTCTTGTCGACATGGTTGGCAACAACGTCGACGATGATTTTGATACCATATGTCGCGGCCTCTTCGCAGAGAGCCTTGAGGTCGTCGGCAGAGCCCATGCGGCTGCTTTTGAATGCGATATCGTAGGGACGATAGAGATCGTGTCAGGGAGAGCCGGGGCCAGCGTCGGGCCGCTGGAGCGGACTCAACTGGACGGCGCCGAAACCGGCCTCGGCGATAGCGGGAAGTTCAGCCTTTACCTCCGCCATGGTCCAGTCAAAACAATGGAGGATGTTCCCCTCCTGAATGGATGCGGGCAGGCCATAGTCGGCCGCCACAAGCATCCCGGCCGAGCTCATGGCGAGCATCAGCGCAAGGAAATTCCTTTTGATGAAATTCATGATGTAAGATGTAAGTGTAAGTAAGATAAAAAAGATGTGTTCTTGAAGCGTATGGAAAATTTAGAAATTTTATATTGTTGCCACAAAGTTACTACAAAAAAGAGAAATGCGGAAAGATATAGTGATAGAATTGAGTTACAAGGGTTTCAGTCGTGCTTCCGATTATTCGTGAAGCCATCGCAATCACCGCTGAAGCCAAATCAGGACGCCGCTACGTTACTTGTCCGTAACCATGCACGGAATGGCGACAAACGGACACGGATAACGAAACAAGGCGTTAAGGATTAGTGAGTTACTGACAACTCACGCAACAAATCCGGTTACGGAAAAA
>UREH01000182.1 GCA_900546835.1 uncultured Porphyromonadaceae bacterium | reverse complement strand
ATAAGAGACAGGCCGTAGCGTGCTGCCAGGTCGGCGTCGGCGAGGCTGAGGATACGCACGGCGAGCACGGCGGCGTTCATTGCGCCGTCGATTCCCGTAGTGGCCACGGGGATGCCGGGAGGCATCTGCGCTATGGAGAGAAGGGCGTCCTGGCCCTGGAGGGTGGCGCTCAGGGGCACACCGATCACGGGCAGCTCCGTTATTGCGGCAATCACTCCGGGGAGCGCCGCAGCCATGCCTGCGCCGGCGATGATTACACGCACGCCGCGCGCGGAGGCACCGCGGGCAAAGTCGGCCACCTCGTCGGGGGTGCGGTGGGCCGAAAGCGCGAGCATCTCGAAGGGCACCTGCATGGAGTTGAGAAAATCCGCTGCCTTTCGCATCACGGGGAGGTCGGATGTGCTCCCCATTATAATACTTACCGAGGGTTTCATATCTATTGTGAATTTAGAATCAGATATTGAACATAGTGCATACCCATGCCGGGCAGAACACTGCCACGAATCCGAGGGCGAAACCTGCCGCCACCTGCCAGGGTGTATGGCGGCGGAGAATCAGGCGCGAGGTACCCACACATCCGGCCACCAGCACCGAGAGCATGAATACCCACTGGATGCTGTCGACGCTGTCGCCCGAAATCATCAGATAGAAAACGAGGCCGCACAGGCCGCCCGTACCGCATCCGTGGGCGCTGATTTTCCATTTCCGGTTTATTAGCGCCATCACCAGAAGCGCCACACCACCCCCGGCCACGAACATCGAGAGCCAAACCGGGGCATTGACAAAATGGTAGTAAACGGCAACGCCGAGGTAGCAGAGCGCCGCGACAACATAGGGAACTCCGCGGTCCTTGCGCGCGTTGAGCGTGGCGTCGGAAATGGCGCCTATGCGGCTCAGTACGAAGATGCAGATTATGGGTATGACACATGTGGCCACAAACGTGACTCCGACCACTATAGCCTTCACTTTCAGCGGGCTGTAGACAAGATAACTGAGAGTCATGGCAAGCAGCAGGCCGTAAGTAGCCATAAGCAGCGGCGAGAAGAGCGTCGACAGAAAGCGTGCTATGCCTTCGAATGCACCGGCGGCATCTTTACCCTTCTCTTTGGGAACAGGGGGCGCAGAGGCCGGACCTGGCTGAGCGCTCTGATTTGTCGGAATCGGCGTGGCGCCTTCCGTCTCAGCCGGCTTTGGAGTCGGGGCGGCGGCCATGTCGCGGTATTCGGGAGGGAGGTAATTGCGGTGGGATTCTTCCATCTGGATGAATATGGATAGGGGTTGTTTCTTAAAATCAATGGTTAACGGCGGCGCAGCCGCGCCACCGGGAAGCCGAGGCTCTCGCGGTATTTGGCCACGGTACGTCGGGCGATGTCGTAGCCGGAATCGGCCAGGCGTGCGGCGATTTCGCGGTCGGAAAGCGGACGGTCGGGCGCTTCGCCGGCTATGGCGCGGCGGATTTCCGAGATGATGCGGTTAGAGGTCAGCGAGTCGTCGTCGGCCCGGAGCTTGCCGTTGAAAAACTTTTTGAGCGGATATACGCCGCGCGCAGTGGCGATGTATTTCCCCTGCGTGGCGCGCGACACGGTCGAGAGGTCATAGCCGGTGGCCTCGGAGATATCGCGGAGCACCATCGGACGGATATCCTCATCGTCGTCGGTGATGAAAAACCTGTGTTGAAGCTTTACGATGGCGGCCACTACATCTCCTATGGTGTTCTGACGCTGCTCCACAATCTGGATGAAGTTGCGGGCATCCTGACGCTTGGCCCGGATGAACCGGAGAGCGTCGGCCGAGCGCGGACCCGCGTCGGCCGCGATGTCCGACTCAAACGACCGGTCGACCCTCAGCCTTGGCAGCCGGCTCAGGGAGGTGAGTGTAAGACGTCCGTCGGCGTCGGCCTCCACGAGGAAGTCGGGCGAGATATGGCGCGAAGTGTCGGCCACCCCTTCCGCCGCATATGCGCTCCCCGGCTTCGGGTTGAGCCGGGATATGAGTTCGAGCGCGTCGTCGAGCCGTTCGCGCGGAATCTCGAGAGCGGAAGCAATGCGGTCGAAATGGCGCTTGGAAAGCAGATCGAAATAGATGTCGACCACTTCAAGTGCCGTCAGCTGCTCGGTGGAGCGCGGACGTCGGCGCAGCTGCAGCAGCAGACAGTCGCGGAGGTCGACAGCCCCTACTCCGGGGGGATCGAAACCGCGCACCATGTCGAGCAGTTGGGCCATGCGCCGCGGCTCCATGTAGACACCCTCATTGATGGCGAGATCGTCGGCAAGTGCGCGGATGGAACGCGTCAGATATCCGTTTTCATCGATGGAGCCGATGATGTAGCGCGCGGCGGCCCGGTCGTCGTCGCTGAGTTTCTCGTCGGCAAGCTGATGCTCAAGGGCCTCGAGCAGGGTCTCGTCGGCATTAGTAGCCACCGGCTCCACATAGTCGGCCTGACTGCGGTAGGAGGCCGGCGCATATTCGGGTCCGAAACCGTTCACGGCGGGAGCAGGCGCCTCAGCCGCACCGCGCTGCTCGTGCGATTCGAGATAGTAGGGTACGTCGTCGGGATTGGAGAAGTCGGCCCGCTGAACGTCGGCGGCCGACTCCGTGAAGTCGTCGCCGTCTTCGGTGGGGAGTGCCGTACGCAAATCCTTCTCCTGAGGGTCGTCGGCTTCCAGAGCAGGCATTTCGGAAAGCGCACGCGCCACCTCATCCTCCATTTCGGGTGCAGTCATCTCGAGCATGCGCACATACTGCACCTGCAGCGGCGTGAGCCGTTGCTGCAACTTCAGCGAAGTGTCGAGTCTTTGCGAATGTCTGTCCATCCCGATTTCTCTTAGCCGACCACAAATTTACGCAATATTTTCCCTTTCGGGGTTGCTGGCTGAGTTAAAATTCGTAGACTACCGACGCACCTCCGCACTTGAGACCCAGCGGAGGGGTCAGTTTCACGATTTCCACCCTTCCTCCCAGCAGCGGCACGGCTATGAAGGCTCGCACCGCAGCGACGATGCGCAGCGCCACGCTTTCGAGCAGCGCCGACGGCACAGCCATCTCTCGCCGGATTATATCGGCCAACCTGGCGTAATTGATCGTATAATCGAGCAGTCCGGCGTCACTGTCGGCCATACATAAGAGACAGGCTTTTATAAATCCAGCAGCGTCGAACCGCAGCGATACGCTGACAGAAAAATCGTTGCCCACGCGCCGCTCCTGGTCCATCACCCCATGACGGGCGAACACCTTCACGTCGCGCAGCTCTACTGTAAAACTTTCCATATTTTCGCAAATTTACGCTTTTCCCCCGAATTCCCCCAGCCCCCCGACGTCTATCTCAGGGCAACCGCATCAAAATTTGGCTTTGATTAGCATCTCAGTCAAATAGTCGTTTGAGAGGCTTGCTTTGAAACGTCTTTTCCTAAGGCTGCTCTTGTCGACATGCTCTTTTATAATCTGCATTGCCAACTTCCTTATTGTGGAGAGATTAAGCGCCGCATATCCTTTCCTTGCCCTGCTGGCGTCTTCAAGGAATGTCACATCAAGATTCCAGTGCAACTGATTCTCAATAGACCAGTGTCCGCGAGCCAACATGTTGAAGTATGCGGCTTTAGGAAAATCCTCGTCACTGATATATCGTCGGACTGCTGTTGCCGTGTGATCTCCGTAGTCAACAGTAGAAGTGATCTCGACCAATGTTTTCAGACCGGGCCAACGGGTCAGGACATCTTTGTCCTCAATTGCATCGGCATTGAGTATCCGGCAATCTCGGGTTTCGATACGGCCATGATCGGCATCCATCTGGGTAGCTGAATCAAGGGGCTTGTTGTAACGGAAGGCGTCAGTGATCTGCTCATTCAAGGCTCCTTGAT
>UREH01000181.1 GCA_900546835.1 uncultured Porphyromonadaceae bacterium | reverse complement strand
CTCAGTGTCTCGTGGGCTCGGAGATGTGTATAAGAGACAGGGTATGGCTTGCTTCGCTCACCATGGGGCTTTTAGGAGCCAACGTGCTTGTGGTCAACAACTACCGCGACATCGACGAGGACCGCAACGTCGGAAAACTAACTTTGGAAGTGCGCTTCGGTCCGCGCATGGCCCGGAGGCTCTACCTCTTCAACGGACTGCTGGCCATCACGCTCATGCTTCCGACATGGACGCGCATAGGGCGCGAATGGCTACTGGCTCCGCTCGTCTTCCTGATTCTCCACTTCGCCCTCTGGCGTCTGCTCTGCCGGCGCACCGGGAAGGGGCATAATCCTCTTCTGGGAGCCACATCAATGCTCATGCTGCTGTACTCACTGGTGTTTCTGCTGGCCGTAATCACCTGCTAATCATCACGGAATGATTCTCAACTCGCTCGCCATAACCAACTTTAAGAATATCGCCGACGCCCGGCTGGAATTCTCACCTAAAATCAACTGTCTGCTGGGCAACAACGGTATGGGAAAGAGCAACCTGCTCGACGCAATCTACTATCTGAGCTTCTGCAAAAGCTTCTCGGGGATGGCCGACAGCGCGCTGACGCGCCGAGGCGTCGATTTCACGACGCTCCGGGGACTGTATACGCGAAGAGGCACCGACGAAGAGCTTACACTCGGCATGCAGACGGGAAAACGCAAGTCGTTCAAGCGCAAGGGAAAGGAATACGAGCGCCTGAGCGCTCATATCGGAGCATTCCCGCTTGTGATGATTGCCCCTGCCGACCAGGAGCTGATAAGCGGCACCGGCGAGGAGCGACGCCGCTTCATGGATATGGTCATCTCGCAGACCGACCCGGTATATCTTGACCATCTGATACGCTATGGGCGGGCACTTCAGCAGCGCAACAAGATGCTGCGCGACCACGTGGTCGACCATGCCCTGTATCTGGCTGTCGAGCTTGCCTTGAGCCGTTCGGCTGAGTATCTGACCAGAGCCAGAAAGCGCTGGGTTGAGGAACTTACCGGCATTTTCAACGAAATATATTCGCGCATAGCCGCCGACGGCGAGACACCCTCGCTCGCCCTCCGCAGCCATCTGGCCGACGCGCCCGACTCACTTCAGAGCCAGCTCGACAGCGCACGCCGACACGACGAGGCAGTAGGCCATACCTCGGTGGGACCGCACCGCGACGATATAGACCTGCAGCTTTGCCAGATGCCCGTGCGTCGCGCAGCATCGCAGGGCCAGTGCAAGACCTATACCATCGCTCTGCGCCTGGCCCAATACGAATTTCTGCGCCGTGCCGTAGGCTTCAAGCCGCTTCTGCTGCTCGACGACATATTCGACAAACTCGACGCCACGCGCGTGGAACGCCTCATCCGTGTAGTCTCCGACTCCGGTTTCGGACAGATTTTCATTACCGACACCAACCGCGACCATCTCGACTCCATTATCGCGAGCATCGACTATCCTCACCGCTCGTGGATGGTTGCCGACGGCGAATTCACCCCGCTACAAAGCTGATACACGAATGCAACGCACCGAACCTCAGACTATCCGACAGATTATCGACATGGTGCTCGACCGTCAGGCCGGGCGCTCGGAAGTGCTCGAGCACCGTGCGTCGTACATGTGGCCGCAAATTGTAGGTCCGGGCATAAACCGCCATACCGTGCGCCGATACGTGAGCCACGGAGTGCTACACGTCTATATCGACTCGGCTGCTCTCAAATCGGAACTCGAATTTCAGAAAACCCATATTATAGAAGCTATAAACTCGGCGCTAGGCGCGGATGTGCTCCGCTCAATGGCCATACACTGACGGCCGCCGGCGCAAAAAAAGACAACCAACCGATGAGCAATCCCACGATAATCCTTCCGCCATGCGCCAACGAACGCGTGCCTGAAGCTGCCCACGCCTGGCATCACATGGTCGACGTACAGTCGCGTTTCAACGATTTCGACATATTCGGCCATGTGAACAACTCCTGCTACATGCAGTATCTCGACCTCGCGAAAGTGCGCTATTTCGAAGCCGCACTCGGCCACAAGGTCGATACCGACGGAATCGCCGCCGTAATCGTCAACATCAACGTCAACTTCTATTCGCCGGCTTATTTCGGCGAACAGCTGGCGGTGCTTACGGCATGCGTGCGCATATCGCGCCGCAGTTTCTCGCTCGAACAGCGCGTGGTGAATCCCGAGACGGGCGACGTGAAATGCGTCGCCACGACCGTTCTGGCCTCCTTCGACGTGAAAACCGCCACGTCGCCCGAACTCAGCGACGAATGGGCCGACGCACTGACGCGCTTCGAGAAATAACCGGCGTATTGCGCAGTTTCCAGGAATGTGCTAATTTTGCATGCAATGACCACACAACAGACAATGCGCGAAATCCTCGACAAGGAGAGCGACGCAATAAAAAACATCCCTTACTCGCCCGACTACGATCTGGCACTCGACCTGCTTGAGGAGCACGTGCTCCGCCGCGGCGGCAAACTCGTCACCTCGGGCATGGGCAAGGCCGGGCAGATTGCCATGAACATCGCCACCACATTCAGTTCCACAGGAGCTCCGGCGGTATTCCTCCATCCCTCGGAAGCCCAGCACGGCGATCTGGGCGTACTACAGCCCGACGACGTGATGCTGCTGATTTCGAATTCGGGCAAGACGCGCGAGATACTTGAGCTCGTCACGCTGGCGCGCAACCTCATCCCCGACGTCCCCATCATCGTGATAACCGGCCACGCGCAGAGTCCGCTGGCCGAGCTGGCCGACGCCACACTCTTCACCGGCGGTGCGCCCGAAGTATGTCCGCTCGGCCTCACGCCAACCACTTCGACCACTCTGATGACCGTAATCGGCGACGTGCTGGTGGTCAACCTGATGAAGCGCAGCGGCTTCACCCCGGCCGACTACGCCAAGCGCCATCACGGCGGCTATCTGGGCGACCTCTCGCGCTCTAAAGGCTGACCACACTCCCTCATCAGCCCTATTTCGTTTAACTTAACCTCCAAATATCTGCAATCCCGTGTCGACAGCAATAGCCGGAGCCGCACCATGCGGCAACCTCCCCAAAGTAGACAATCTGCGAGTGGCAATCGTCAGCGCCGAATGGAACGGACATATCACCTCGGCTCTTCGCGAAGGCGCCATCGGAGTTTTCAAAAACTACGGACTCGACGTAGAGCACGACGTGGACTGCTTCGATGTTCCCGGAGCCGTGGAGCTCACCTTCGCCGCCTCGCAGCTTATAGAGACTGAACTCTACGACGCCGTGATAGTGTTCGGATGCGTAATACGCGGCGACACGCCCCATTTCGACTACGTATGCCAGAGCGTCACGCAGGGTGTCACATCACTCAACGCCGACTGCACCCTCCCCGTGATCTTCGGTGTTCTGACCGTGGAAAACGAGCAGCAGGCCCTCGACCGTGCCGGCGGCTGCCTCGGCAACAAAGGTGCCGAAGCCGCCGAGGCAGCCATCAAAATGGTCGCCTTCAAACGCCACGTTGAAGCGCTCTGATTCCGGGAACCACTTTCAAATTAACATACCGCGACGGAGACCTCCCTATATATGGGAGGCCTCCGTCGACATTTAAACCAGATTTCTATGGAATCAACAGATTACACCATAATTTGGGGATTTGCCTGAGAATGGCTAATTTTGTAAGTATGAAAAGTGTTGCCATAAGGAAAACATTAGGATACCGGTTGCGGCGGTATGCTGCTGCGGCGGTTCTGACGCTGTGGATGCCTGGGCTGGCAGCCTGCGGCGGCAAAAACGCCGCCAAGGCTGAAGCTGCCGCCGAAGGCGAAACACCCGCACTTCAGACACGCTTCATGGCTGATGCCGACTCGCTGCTGGCAGCTG
>UREH01000180.1 GCA_900546835.1 uncultured Porphyromonadaceae bacterium | reverse complement strand
GGGGTGAAACGCGAAGACTTCTTCGAGAAGAACGCCCGCGACGAGACTTTGGCAGAACAGCTTCTGCGCTACGGACAGCAGTATCAGAAAGCCGCGTCCGACCAGTCGGCATCGCTTTTCGGCGATATGGACGCCGAGCTAAACACGGCAGGCCGGCCTGAAATCAAGTCGGCGGTGCCCTGGGTCGACGCCGTGCGCCTTGAAAAAGAGCATGAGCTCGTGGGGATGTATCTGTCGGCTCATCCTCTCGACCCCTACTATATGGAGCTGAACTTCGGACTGACCTCGATAAAGGAATATGCGGAGGCCATTCCTGAAGAGGGCCGCGAAATAAGCTTCGGCGGAATGGTGACGAAATTCGACTCGCGTCCGAGTTCGCGCGGCGGCAACTTCGGCATACTCTCGATGGAGGACTACACCGGGAGCTGCGAGCTTCGCCTGTTCGGCCAGAAATATATCGACTTCGCCAACTACGGCAAGCCCGGCACGCCGATAATGGTGACAGGCCGCTTCGAGAGGCGGTATAACGGTGAAGTGCGTTTCGAAGTGCAGCGCATCCGGCTGCTCAACGAAGTGAAAGGCCAGATGCTGAGCGGCATCAGCCTGGATCTCGAGCCGGAAGAGGTAAACGACCGGCTCAATGGCGTGCTGCAGGAAATACTGAAATCGTCGGGAGAAAACCACGGCAACCTGACAGTGCGCATTTTCGACAAGACATCGAACAAATACATCAAGCTGACCTCCGGGTTCAAGATTCCGCTTACACGCGAACTTACAAAGAAACTGGATTCTCTTGAGGTAAAATATGACTTCTCGCTCAATTGAACGATTCCACTACCTCCGACACAACAAACAATTGAAACAACATAAAAACAACAACTCAATGGCTTTACAAATTACCGACGACAATGCCCGCGCCCTCATCGAATCGGGCAAACCCGTGATTATCGACTTCTGGGCCACATGGTGCGGTCCCTGCATGGCAATGGCTCCGCTTATCGACGAGCTTGCCGCAGAGTATGCCGACCAGGTGACCATCGGGAAATACAATGTGGACGAAGAAGGAGACCTCAGCTCGGAATTCCGCATCATGTCGCTCCCCACACTTCTTTTCTTCAAGAACGGCAAGAAAACCGACCTGCGCCTGACCGGCTCGCAGAACCGCGCGACGCTGGAAGCCAAGATCAAGGAGCTGATAGCCTTATAATCCAGAAGGCATCTTCGCCATCCGGCTACGAAACAGGCGGCATGCAAATTGGTCTGAATTTGCATGCCGCCTTATTATGCGGAGAATTTAAGTGCGGGGATTACTGGAGAGTACCGGCGTTGGCCTGATTGATCATATTCTGGTCGGCCGTAATGTAGATTTCCACGCGGCGGTTCTGCGCGCGGCCGGCAGCCGTATCGTTGGATGCGACGTAGTCGGCCATGGGGATACCCTGAGCGGTGACACGAGTGGGTGACACTCCGCTATTCACCAGGAAGGAGTCGACAGCAGCTGCGCGACCGTTGGCCACACGAGTATTGACCTCCATGGAGCCTGTGTTGTCGGTAAAGCCGTAAATCTGTACGTTTGTGTCGGGGTTCTGCTTGAGCGAGTTTGCGAACTGGGCGAGCTCGGTCTGAGCGTTGGCGCTGAGGGTCGTGCCGTTGGTGGGGAACAGGATACCGCCGGGGAAAGTGACCTTGATGGCCGTTAAGCCGTTCTGGTCGGTTACAGTCTGGACTTCGGCATCCTTGAGCTGCTGCTCGAGTTCAGCCTTCTGCTTATCCATCTTTTTACCGATAAGCGCACCGGCGCCTGCACCTACGGCAGCTCCGATGGCAGCTCCGATGCCGGCACCCTTGCCGCCACCGATCAGCGCGCCGATACCGGCGCCGAGAGCACCGCCGCCACCACCGCCGATAAGGGCACCTTTACCGGTATTGGTCATTGACGAACAGCCGGACAGCAACATGCCGGCAGCAAGCGTAGCGCAGCAGATTTGTTTCAGAGTCTTCATGAGTTCTATGTTTTTAGTTGTAAAGTTTTTCTATGTGGTCGGAACGTGCCCGACAATTCTATAAGACCGCCGTAAAGCGAAAAGGTTAATTCCAGTCCTTATTTTTTTTCGGAAGCAGCGGATGTCCTTCTACGGCACTCTCATATCTATATACAATCGGAACGGCGCTAAAGTTCGAAAGCACACAAGGGCATCGATTGACGTAGCCACATGGGCCACAGCCCATAAACACCGGGTTCCGAATCTTTTTTTGGGAGATTGGGGATAAATGCCTAAATTCGCAGTAGAGATACGGCCTTTATACATCTTTTTGAGGCGTAAACCGGTATAATCACAGAATAAGTCCATATGGCCTCGCCAACCTGGAAAACCAACAGCCAAAAAGCCAAATTGATCAGTCACCTGTGTGCGTTGCTCGTCGTCACTGTATGGGGAGCTTCGTTTGTCAGCACCAAAGTTCTGACCAATGCGGGCCTCGGCGCCGTAGAAATCTATATATACCGCTTCGTGCTGGCGTATCTGCTCGTGTTGGCAGCCTGCCACAAACGGATTTTCGCGGACAATCTGCGCGACGAGCTGCTATTCGCCGTATGCGGACTCTGCGGCGGAAGCATCTATTTCATAGCTGAGAACAATGCGGTGAACTACACACGCGTGAGCGATGTATCGATGATTACCACGCTGTCTCCGCTGCTCACAACTCTTCTTATAGGTGCTCTTTACAAAAACGAACGCCCCGGGCGCTGGACCTACATCAGTTCTCTTATAGCATTTGCAGGCGTGGGATGCATCGTCTTCAAGGATGGCCTGACATCAGAGGCAAACAGTCCCGACGCGCTCAGCGCATCCGTGGGGCAGATGCTTGCTCTCGGAGCGGCCTTTTCGTGGGCCATCTATTCGGTTGTGCTCCGCAAGCTCAACGTAACATACTCCGCTCAGTTCATAACCCGCAAGACGTTTTTCTACGGTCTTCTCACGGCACTCCCATTCTGGATGGTATCGTCGGAACCGATTGCGGAGCCATCGGTACTCCTCCGGCCGGAGGTGCTTGGCAATCTGCTGTTTCTGGGTGTTGTCTGCTCGATGCTTGCCTATCTGCTGTGGTCGTCGGTAATGCGTGTACTTGGCGCGATAGCCACCAACAACTACCTTTACGTGCAGCCCATAGCCACAATGATTATCGCCGCCTGCCTTTTCGCCAACGATCCCATCACGCTTTTCGGCTGCTTCGGCGCATTCCTGATTATCGGAGGTCTATGGTTCGGCGACTATATGAACCACCGGAAAGCTATAGGGCGCCAATGAGGGGGCCTGGACATAATTAAGAGGGTAAAAAAAATAGGGCGATGTGTCAAATTATGGAATTTTGACACACCGCCTATTTATTTTTATTCGAGTATCCTTATGACGGGAATCATACGCGCGGAAGCGGAGTAGTGGGGAGAGTTGCCGCGGAGGGTGCGGGCTCGTCGGCGGCCACCGCCGGCTGCACCTTGGCTTCCCATCCGAGGGCGCTCGCACCGAGAATGGCGGCGTCGGCCTCCTTGAGGTCGGAAAGGAGCACTTTCACTTTCCCTTTCCAGATTCCCATAAGATTCTTCTCGAGCGAATCGCGGAGCGGACGCATCAGCAGTTCGCCGCTCTTGGCCAGACCGCCGAAGAGCACGAACGCCTCGGGAGCGGAGAATACGGTAAAATCGGCAAGTGCGGCACCGAGAATGTCGCCGGTGAATTCAAATACGTCGCGAGCGAGCTTGTCGCCTGCCATTGCCGCATCATAGACGTCCTTGGAAGTAATATCTTCGATTGCCATGTTGCGCAGCAGGGAAGGCTCGGTGGCGCGGGCCTCAAGGAATTCGCGGGCCGTACGGGCAACGCCCGTAGC
>UREH01000179.1 GCA_900546835.1 uncultured Porphyromonadaceae bacterium | reverse complement strand
TTTTTCAAACGAAACTATGGGTTAGCTATGGGTTTTGTTTGGAATTAAGTACACAAAAGAAAGGAAAGGAAAAGAAATTAAAAGAAAATAAATAAAAGAAGATGTTGTATAGAAGAACGACGACAACAACGGCGATTTTGAAATCTTGATTTTGATTTTTTTTGAAAAAGAAAACCGGCGATGCGAAAATGCGTCGTCGGTCGGAATGGATTTAAAGAAAGGGGACGGCTCAGAAACCTTTGCCCTTCATGCGCTCGTAGGTCTGCGAAAGACCTTTGTCAACGATGTCGATTTTGAACTGCACCATGGAGCGCAGCGGCACATCGTCCGGCACCGACGGCACAAGCGCAGCAATCACCTCGTCGATGTTGTTATACCCGGTGTCCTCGACTGTGCCGAGTTGGCGCCCACGGAAATAGGCCGTGCCGCGCACAAAGTGCTTGGCCGAGAATCGGAACAGCCCCTCTTCGGGGTCTTTCTTTTCGCTCTCGGCGTCGGAATAGAAAATCAGGTCGACGACTTTCTCGTTCAGCCGCCACGCCGGGGAGAAGTCGAGTTTGAGATAGCCGCGCGTCACTTCGTGGCCGCTGGCGTGGTTCATAGCAAAGGCAACCTCGCTTATCGTGGCGCCGCAGTCGTTCTGGGCTATCGTGCCCCATGTGTGGCGGAACGTGTAGACGCAGTAGCGGTCGTCGCCGTGTATGCCTATGCTCTCGCAGATTTTCTTTATGCCGCTGTTGGCGTTGCTGCCAAGGCTGTCGGAGTTGCGGTAACGCTTGTGAAAGCTGAACAGGTAGGGGTCGTCGGCCTCGGTGGCATACTTGTCGAACAGCGGTAGCAGTATCGACGGCACGCGCATCTCGATGTAGGCGTTGTCGGCCCGGAACTTCTTGGTCTTCGCCCGGCAGTAGTGTATCACGCCGTCGTAGTAGTCGGCTTTCCTCATCTCGTAGAGGTCGACCGTGTTGATGCCCGCGAGGCACAGCACCATCATGGCCACGTCGCGGCCAATCTCCTCAAGCGGCGCTTTCATCTTGCTTTCGGGTATGGGCGCGGCGAAGAAAGCACGAGCAGCCTGTGGCGTTATGGCAAGTTTCTCCGGGCGGTCGGCCTCGGGTATCTTCACCTTGCCCCATGGATTGGTCTTTATGCGGATCACGCCGTTGTCGTAGTCGTTGTATTCCTCGATCGCCGCCTTGAACACCTGCCGCAGACAAATCGGGTAATGCTCCTTGGCGCGTTTTGTCATCTCCATGGTGCGTATCCACTCGTTGACAAACGTCGATGTGAGCTGCGAAAACATAATCGAAGTCGTGCCGGCATAGCGTTCCAGATGGCCGAGTGCCATCTCGTAGGTCCGGGCATTGCGAATCTGGCCGCGCGCGGCCATGCGGTCGATGTGGAGCCGGGCATAGTCGCTGAAACTGATGTCGGCCTCGCCTTTCCTCAGAAAGTTCACCACGTCGCCGACGCTCCAATGCTCGGTGTCGACCTTGTTCAGCCGTTCGACATACTCGATGATATGCCGCGAACAATATTGCAGCACATAGGGATCCTCAATCTCGCCGGTGCGCGAGAGTACGCTGTCCCGGACGAACTTGTCGGTCGGGATATAGGCCAGCTTGCGGCGGTGTACCACCCGGATGTACACCGGGTAGAAGCCGTCCTTGCGCTTGCCTTTGACGATAGCTTTGAATGTAGCCATGTTCCAATAGTTTGAAAGGGTTAAGAGTGAAAATCCTGCTCATGTTTAGGTAAGTCACTGATAACTCGCTCACTGCTTTGGGAAACGGCTTGGGAAACGCCGGGAAACACGCCCCTTAGATTCGGGAAACTTTCGGGAAACATTTCCGTACAAGTCGCACGGAAACCGTGTAAAACCGTGTCAAAAACATAGGCGGTAGACCCTCATTTTCAAGAGCCTACCGCCTAACTATCTGTTAATTAGATTGTTGGCTCAATCTTCTATTGCAGCCTGCGCCGCAGCCACGCGGGCGATGGGCACGCGGAAGGGGGAGCAGCTTACGTAGTTCATGCCGAGCTTGGCGCAGAACTTCACAGACGAGGGTTCACCGCCATGCTCGCCGCAGATACCAACCTTCAGGTCGGAACGGGTGGAACGGCCTTTCTTCACGCCCATTTCCACGAGCTGACCTACGCCTTCCTGGTCGAGAACTTCGAAGGGATCAGTCTTGATGATGCCGTGTTCCTTATAGAATTTGAGGAACTTGGGTGCGTCGTCGCGCGAGAAGCCGAATGTCATCTGAGTAAGGTCGTTTGTACCGAACGAGAAGAATTCTGCCACCTCAGCAATCTGGTTGGCTACGAGGGCTGCACGCGGAACCTCAATCATCGTACCAACGAGGTAGGGGAGAGACCGGCCTTTTTCCTCGAATACCTTGGCAGCAGTGGTGTTGATGATGTCGGCCTGGTTCTGAATCTCCTTGAGCGAACCGACCAGAGGAATCATGATTTCGGGTTTGACATCGATGCCCCGGGCCTTGACTGCAAGCGCAGCCTCGATAATGGCACGTGTCTGCATTTCGGTAATCTCCGGATAGGTGATGCCAAGACGGCATCCACGGTGTCCCAGCATGGGGTTGAATTCCTCAAGTGCGTCGACCTTCGCCTTTACTTCGGCAAGAGTGATACCCATTTCGTTGGCCAGTTCCTTCTGAGTGGCGGTCTGATGAGGCACGAACTCGTGCAGAGGTGGATCGAGCAGTCGGATTGTAACGCCGAAGCCGTCCATTGCTTCGAAAATTCCCTCGAAGTCGCCACGCTGCATGGGGAGGAGTTTAGCAAGGGCTGCCTTACGGCCTTCAACGCCGGAGGCAAGAATCATTTCACGTACCGACTTGATGCGGTCGCCTTCAAAGAACATGTGCTCTGTGCGGCAGAGACCGATACCCTGGGCACCGAATGCGCGGGCTTGCTTGGCGTCGCGGGGAGAGTCAGCATTGGTGCGAACAAGAGTCTTAGTGTATTTGGCAGCAAGGTTCATTATTGCGCCAAAATCGCCATCGAGCTCAGGTTCAACCGAAGGAACCTGACCGTCGTAAACGTCGCCGGTAGAGCCGTTGAGCGAAATCCAGTCGCCTTCCTTATATGTCTTACCGCCCATTTCCACGGTACGGGCTTCATAGTCGACCTTGATTTCGCCGGCGCCGGATACGCAGCACTTACCCATACCGCGGGCAACAACAGCTGCATGGCTGGTCATACCGCCACGCATGGTAAGAATACCCTGTGCAACGGCCATACCACGGAGATCCTCCGGTGAGGTCTCGATACGAACAAGAACGACTTTCTTTTTCTTCTCTGCCCAAAGTTCTGCATCGTCGGCGAAGAATACAATCTGACCGGTAGCTGCACCCGGCGAAGCGGGAAGGCCTTTTGCTACAACAAGCGCACGCTTGAGGGCAGCCTTGTCGAATACGGGGTGGAGAAGTTCGTCGAGTTTCTGAGGCTCCATGCGGAGAAGGGCTGTCTTCTCGTCAATCTCGCCGGCACGAAGGAGATCCATGGCTATTTTAACCATAGCTGCGCCTGTGCGCTTGCCGTTACGGGTCTGGAGCATCCAGAGCTTGCCGTCCTGGATAGTGAACTCCATATCCTGCATATCTTTATAATGGTCTTCGAGCTTGTGGGCGATATTGATGAGTTCTGCGGCGCACACAGGCATCGACTCTTCAAGCGAAGGATACTTGGAGGCACGCTCTTCTTCGCTGATACCCTGAAGGGCAGCCCAACGGCGCGAGCCCTCTACGGTAATCTGCTGAGGGGTGCGAATACCGGCCACGACATCCTCCCCCTGTGCATTAATCAGGTATTCGCCGTTGAATATATTTTCGCCGGTGGCAGCGTCGCGCGAGAAGGCAACGCCGGTAGCGGAATTATTGCCCAT
>UREH01000178.1 GCA_900546835.1 uncultured Porphyromonadaceae bacterium | reverse complement strand
TATAAGAGACAGGAGGCTTTGTGGATTGTCAGCATACCCACAAATATAATGTTTTTTCATCAAACCGTCGAACCACCAACCTTCCATTTGCGTACATTGTTAATAAAACAAATGGATTGCCACGCGCACCGGAAGTCCCCACGGCGAGGCGACGCGCCGGAATTCCGGATTTCCATACACAATGCCGCCATAGGAGCAGGCGAAGACCCTTGATTTGACTTTTTTTTAGTAAATTTGCAACTGAATTATTCCGACTGATGATAGAACGTATTGTAATTATCGACAGCGCCGATCCCGTCAGCTTCTACGGGGTCAACAACTCCAACATGCAGCTGATCCGCAACCTTTTCCCCAAGCTGCGCATGGCTGCCCGCGGGTCGGTGATAAAAGTGGTAGGCGACGATGCCGAGACCGAGGAATTCGAAAAGAAAATCAAGGAACTCGAAGCCTACTGCGCCAAATTCAACAAACTCACCGAGGATGTAATCCTCGATATAATGAAGGGCGAGACACCCCACGACTCGCGTGCCGACGGAGTGATAATCTACGGCGTGAACGGCAAACCCATCGCCGCGCGCACACCCAACCAGCAGAAACTCGCCGACAGTTTCCGCCACAACGACCTGACGTTCGCCCTCGGACCAGCCGGCACCGGCAAGACATATGTGGCCATCGCGCTGGCCGTCAAAGCCTTGAAAAACCGCGAAGTAAAGAAGATTATCCTGTCGCGCCCCGCTGTGGAAGCCGGCGAGAAGCTCGGCTTCCTGCCCGGCGACATGAAGGACAAAATCGATCCCTATCTTCAGCCGCTCTACGATGCGCTCGAGGATATGGTTCCGGCCGTCAAGCTCAAGGAATACATGGAGACAAAGGTAATCCAGATTGCTCCGCTGGCATTCATGCGCGGCCGCACGCTCAACGACGCTGTAATCGTGCTCGATGAAGCGCAGAACACCACCACCCACCAGATCAAGATGTTCCTCACACGTCTGGGCGTCAACGCCAAGATGATAATCACCGGCGACGTAACCCAGATCGACCTGCCGCGCACGGCCACTTCCGGGCTCGTTCAGGCCCTGCGCATACTCCGCGACATTCCCGGCATCGGGAAGGTGGAGTTCGGCAAGAAGGACATAGTGCGCCATCAGCTCGTGCAGCGCATCGTGGAAGCCTACCAGGCTTTCGACGAGGAGCAGAAGAAGCAGGCTCCCGACGTCAACGAGGCCGCAGAAACCGAAGCCCCGGCATGACAAAACCAATTTATCACCCAATATTCCCCAATCCAACCCACAATGGCTACACTTACCAAAACCGACTTCCATTTCCCGGGCCAGACCAACGTGTATCACGGCAAAGTGCGCGACGTCTATTCCGTGGTCGACGACCTCCTTGTAATGGTGGCTACCGACCGCATCTCGGCATTCGACGTAATCCTCCCGAAAGGCATCCCATACAAGGGCCAGGTACTCAATCAGATAGCCACCTACTTCCTTGAGGCTACCGCCGACCTCGTGCCCAACTGGCGCCTGGCCACGCCCGACCCGATGGTCACCGTAGGCTACCGCTGCGAGGGCTTCCCCGTGGAGATGATTATCCGCGGATATCTTACCGGAAGCGCATGGCGCGAATACGCAGCCGGCAAGCGCGAGCTATGCGGCGTGAAGCTTCCCGACGGTATGCGCGAGAACGAGCGCTTCCCCGAACCCATCATTACCCCCACCACCAAAGCAGCCGAGGGCCACGACGAGAATATCTCGCGCGAGGAAATCATCGCCCAGGGTCTGGTAAGCGAGGAGGACTACGCAGTGATGGAGCAGTATACGCGCCAGCTCTTCGCCCGCGGCACCGAAATGGCAGCCGAAAAGGGCCTGATTCTTGTCGACACAAAATATGAATTCGGCAAACGCGACGGCCGCGTTATTCTCATCGACGAAATCCACACCCCCGACTCCAGCCGCTACTTCTATGCCGACGGCTTCGAGGAGCGCTTCGAAAAAGGGGAACCCCAGCGCCAGCTGTCGAAGGAATTCGTGCGTCAATGGCTCATCGACAATGGATTCATGGGCAAGCAGGGGCAATCCGTACCCGAGATGACCGATGCTTTCTGCCAGGAAGTATCCGAGCGCTATATCGAGTTGTACGAACTTATTACCGGACAGAAATTCGTCAAAGCCCCTGAAGAGCATCTTGAAAGCCGCATTGCCGACAACGTGCTCTCCTGCCTCAACATGCTGCGCGACTGATGGCCACCACACCCGAAACGATAACCCCCTACTGCTCAGCCGACTCGAAGACCGAGCAGGTGGAGCGCATGTTCGACTCCATTGCCCCGGCCTACGATTTCATGAACCGCGCCATGACTCTCGGCATCGACCGCCGATGGCGCCGCAAGGCAGTGGAAATGGTGGCGGCAACGCGCCCGAAGGATATTCTCGACGTAGCCACCGGAACAGCCGACTTCGCCCTGCAACTCGCCCGCTCCATGCCGGAAGCCTCAATCACCGGAATAGACCTGAGCGAGGAGATGCTCGCGTTCGGACGCCGCAAGGTCGAGCAGGCCGGGCTCGCCGACCGCATCGGGCTTCGTAAGGCCGACTGCCTTGCCCTCCCCTATGCCGGCGCGTCGTTCGACGCCATCACCGTGGCTTTCGGCGTGCGCAATTTCGAGCAGCTTGCCAAAGGCTACGCCGAAATGGCCCGGGTGCTTCGCCCCGGTGGGATACTCTGCGTGGTCGAACTTGCCGTGCCGGGGTCGAAACTCGTGCGCCCGTTCTATAATCTGTATACCCGCGCCGTGATTCCGGCAGTGGGTCGCATCGTGAGCTCCGACAGCCGCGCCTACACTTACCTGCCGCAGTCGATAGCTGCGATGCCCGGAGGGAACCGGATGCTCAATATTATGCGGGAAGCCGGCCTGACCGACGCACGCCTCACCCCACTCACCTTCGGAGTGTGCGCTATCTATACGGCCAGGAAACCGCAGTAGCCGATATTCGGGTCATTTTTGTGGCGCATATGGCCCCACAAAATCCCGACCGAGCCAATTTTTGGTGAATTTTGCTAATTTTTTTAGCGAATAAGTGTTAAAAACACACCCGCGCTATTGCACAGTTTCCAAAAACTTGTTTCCTTTGCATGTGTGTTTTTCATAGTATTAGATTAAGATAAAGGTTTAAAGGAAAAAGGTCGTCGGGATGACGACCTTTTTTTAGTTAAAACCGCATCCACTCACAACCGCATTCGCGGGCAGACGCAATCACGATCTCGATTTAACAAAAAATTTCATCACCGCCGCAGCATTCTTCGCGATGCTTTCGGCGCTTTTTTGTATTGAGGTGTTATTTTAGTATATTTGCACAATATACGCGCTCTATGGGAAATCAATCCTACCGTCAACCCGAACATATACCCGAGATTCCGCGGCCACACTACAGGCCGCCTTATAACCCCTATATGCCCCCGCCTCCCAGCAATTCCACCAATGTTATGGGCATATTGGGCTTCATATTCTCGCTGTTGAGCCTCTTCATCGGGTTTATTCCGATTTTCGGCTGGATAATATGGGTGCTCGGCCTTGTATTCTCATGTATCGGGCTGGGCAGGCAGCCGCGCGCCCTGGCCGTGGCCGGACTGATTATATCCGTGGCGGTTGTGGCCATGCTCATCGTTTTCGCAGCCATCTTCAGCGAGACCATGGATGCATTCAGTACCTCGGTCTCCGACTTCGACTGAGCCCAAACCGAGCAGCTGCAATAGCTGTATTAGCTAACATAGCTACCTGAGCTACCTCCGCTAAAAAGCAATTTAAGTAACTGGTCGAAATTATTTTGATATTTCCGGGAGGAAAATTTTCAGGAGATTTTTCTCGATGAAGAAGGAGTGTAGATGTCTACACGACTGATGAAGAGAGGAAAAGATTCGAAAATTTT
>UREH01000177.1 GCA_900546835.1 uncultured Porphyromonadaceae bacterium | reverse complement strand
GTCGGGGCTCTCGAAATAAATCTTGCCGAGCATCGACCCTTTCTCGCGCAGATGCTTTGTCAGGGCGCGAGTGTCGATGCCGTAGAGGCCGGGCTTTTTCTCGTCGCGGAGCCATTGATGGAGGCTGCGCGTGGCCAGCCAGTGGCTCGGCTCCCACGAGTAATCCTGCGCTATAATAGCACGGCAATGGATTCTGGAACTTTCGAGATAGCGGCTCACGTTATCGGGCTCGGTGGTTTCCGGCGGCACTCCGTAGTTGCCGAGAATCGGATAGGTGGTCACCAGTATCTGCCCTTCGTATGACGGGTCGGTCAGACTTTCGGGATAGCCTGTCATGGCGGTGTTGAACACCACCTCGCCGGCGGTTGCCGTTTCGTAGCCGAACGACTTCCCCCGGAATGTGGTTCCGTCTTCCAGAACCAGCACGGCGTCGCGTGTTTGCTGCATAAGGAAATGTGAATAAACTGATTGCGATTATTTCGCAGTTTGTTGAGTGCAAAGTTAGCGGTTTTTCAGTAATTTTGCAACCGCCGCGGCGCCAAATGGCGTCCGGGGAATAAAGCTATTTATGAAAACGGAACAAACAGATAAATTGGCCACATCGCGCTCGGCGCTGGCGCTCGGCATTCCGGCCATGGAGATGCTTGGCCGGGTGCGCGTAATGGTGCTCGGACTGGGCGGTGTCGGGAGCTGGGCGGCTGAGGCGCTCGTGCGTACCGGAGTTCGGCATATGGCACTTGTCGACGCCGACTGTGTGGCCGTGAGCAACGTCAACCGCCAGGCGCCGGCCACCATGGCTACCGTCGGGCGCCCCAAAACCGAGGCGATGGCAGCCCGTCTGCGCGACATCGCTCCCGATGTGGATCTGGAACTCTTTACGGTCACATATTGCGAGGCTACGGCTTCCGGATTCGATTTCGAAAACTACGACTATGTAATCGATGCCATCGACTCGCTCGCCGACAAGCAGCTGCTTATTCTCAATGTGGCTGCCTGCCGCCGGCCGGTGCTGTTTTCATCCATGGGTGCGGCGCTGAAGCTGGATCCCGGAAAGATTGAGGTGGCCGAATTCTGGAAGGTTCACGGATGCCCTCTCGCAGCCGCGCTACGCAGCCGCATGCGGCGCGCGGGCACCTTCCCGGCCCGCAAGATAATGTGCGTGTTCTCGTCCGAGCGTCTGCCCAACCATCCCGAGGCTCTTGAAGGCGTTGACTTTCCTGACAGATCGATGCGTTTCGGCAAGGTTGCCGTCAACGGCTCGCTCTGTCATATCACCGCCACATTCGGCCTCCGCCTCGCCTCCCTCGTCATCTCCGATATATATAGGTTTGCCAACCAAGTAGAAACTATATAATTGGATATAATAGGAAATTCTGCCGCCGTAACTTCCCGAGAGGCAGAAATCAAGCTCTTCAACGTAGCGAAAGCGAGTTCCGACGAGCTACTTGCCGACTACGAGGACTACCTCCGCGTTAAGGGGCTGAGTATATGGAGTGAAGAGAAAGCCGGGAAGGTCAGGGAACAAGGGGATATAAATATAATGAGAATTCCACGTCTGAAGTTCCCAAATTTCTCAATACTCCCATAACTCCTGTGATTCCCAATCTTCCACCCTCCTCAAATCCGGACATTGTGCTTTTATTTCTTAATTTCTGAAGTTTGAGTTGTTAAATCGAGGGGTTGTTTTTATCTTTGTCTGTTGAATAAGTAGTTCAAAAATCTCAATTTTTTATCCTTATGAAGAAGAAATTTATCTGCACCGTCTGTGGCTATGTTTACGAAGGCGATGAGGCTCCCGAAAAGTGCCCGCTCTGCGGCGCTCCCAAAAGCAAGTTTAAGGAACTGACCGAAGAAGAGGCCGTTAAGTTCGTTACCGAGCACGAAATCGGCGTTGCCAAAGGCTGCTCCGAGGAGATGATCAAAGACCTCAATACTCATTTCATGGGCGAATGCACCGAGGTGGGCATGTATCTGGCTATGAGCCGTCAGGCCGATCGCGAGGGCTATCCCGAAATCGCCGAGGCATTCAAGCGCTACGCTTTCGAGGAAGCCGAGCACGCTTCGAAGTTCGCCGAGCTCCTTGGCGACTGCGTTTGGGATACCAAGACCAACCTCTACAAGCGCATGCTGGCCGAAGCCGGTGCCAACGAGGACAAGATGCGCATCGCTGCCAACGCCAAGAAGGCCAACCTCGACGCCATCCACGATACCGTTCATGAAATGGCTAAGGACGAAGCACGCCATGGCCGCGGCTTCAAGGGCCTCTACGACCGCTATTTCGGCGGCAAATAATCCGACCTTGAAAATCTTAAGGCGGGATGTCGACTCATTTGTCGACATCCCGCCTTCGTTTAGAATGGCAAATCCGGTCTCAGCGTTTTTTTCCGTGGCGGCGACGCATCATGCGCTCCATCATCTTGTGCTCGTGGTCGTAGACGCGCAGAATCTGCTTCTGGCTTAGGAATTTGCGGTATTCACGGTAGTATTTTTCCTGTATTTTGTTCATGCGCTGCCGGTGGGCGAACCGTTCGGTGATTATTTTTTTGGCCTGAGCTTCGGTCAGATTTTTTGTGTCGTCGGATTCCGCATCTTTGGGCGGACGGATTTCCCATATCTCTTTCTGATTTCTCAGGTAGGTCTCCACGAAGGTGCGCGTTGTGGCCTCGTCGAGTTCAAGGTCGGCGGCTATGGTGGTGGCCTGGATTTTTGCGAATTGTTCGCGCGAGGGGCGGCCATTGGCTGCGCTGCATTTCTTCTCGTCGGCCGAGGCGTCGGAAGCTACTGCCTGGAAGGCTATGGCTGTCGCTGTAAACAGCATAATCAGTAATCTGTACATAGATTTTTAGTCGTAAGAGTGGATATTATGAATGCTTTCGAAGAGCGGTTCAGAGAGCTGCATAGTCCATGACCATATCGTTTCGGTAATTGTCGAGCAGGTATTCCTGATCGGAGGCGCTGAGTCGCTCGAAGGCCTGATCGGGGGTGAGGCTTTCGGAGTGCTGGACGCCGGGGAGGAGGTTGATGGCTATGAGCGCCACTGCGGCGGCCGATACGGCGGCGGTGGCCCAGAGCCGCAGGCGCGCGGTAAACCGGCGATGCCTTCCCATGGCCTGTTCAGATGCGACGCGGGCAATTACCTCGTCGGTCAGCCGCTCTATAAAGTCCGGGGGCATGCGGTAGGGATCGCGGCGACGCAGGGTGTCGAGCGGCGACGACGTGTCGTTTTGTGTGTTTCGGATTTCAGGTGTCATGGCTGCTGATGTATTCTGTTATTTTTGTTTTTGCGAAATGGTAGTTTACTTTGGCGCTTGAAGCGGTCATGTCTGTGGCGTCGGCTATTTCCTCGTAACTGAGCTCATCGTAGTATCGTAGGAGGAAAACGGCCTGTTGCTTTGGTGGCAGCGTGTGGATTGCCTGCTGGAGCCTGACGGCCTCAAGATCGGAGTAGTCCACGTATTCGTCGGCTGCAGGTAGATTGGCATCCGTGGGGAATTCCGTCGCCAGAATGGACTCGCTGCGCTTGCGTTCGGCAAGCATCCGGAGTGCTTCGTTGGTGGCGATGCGGTAAAGCCATGCTTTAAGTGCTTCGGGCTGCCGGAGCTTGTCGAGATTGCGGAAAACCTTGATAAACGTCTCCTGCACGGCGTCCTCGGCGTCGGCGTGGCTTACAACCATGCGTCGGATATGCCGGTAAATCGGCTCGCCCCATCGTGCCATTACGTCGCGCATCTGCTGTTCAGCAGTGCGGTCGGGTGGCGCAGTGGCGGCGGAGGCTGCAGATACCTTTTGTATGACGCTCATCTGGGGGCGGATCGATTGAGGAGATGGTGATTATGTTCGGTTGTTTGCTATCGTTACCTTAGACATGGTTTTATGCTTAAAGTTAAATCGTAGGGTCATTTTTTTGAAACCATTATTTTGATTATCTGTTTTCTATATATAAATTTGCCGTTACGGCCACATTATTTAATCCCGGAACTGAAAAACATGAGACCGACACCTGCCGTATCCTCCTATACTCCTGCTGTC
>UREH01000176.1 GCA_900546835.1 uncultured Porphyromonadaceae bacterium | reverse complement strand
ATTGAATTTCAATAATTTCAAAGTACTCTTATGATTTTTTAGTGGACACTAATGACTTTCCTGATTTGATTATTTCAATATTTCCACGGTAAAATTTTCGCATCTTTTCCTCTCTTCATCAGTCGTGTAGACATCTACACTCCTTCTTCATCGAGAAAAATCTCCTGAAAATTTTCCTCCCGGAAATATCAAAATAATTTCGACCAGTTACTTAAATTTGGCTATGAGATAATTAGCTATTTCGCAATTTTTGTCGCTGTTGCCCTGAGGGAGGCGATGCACAGAAGCGCATCCACCCCCCTTGGGGGGAACAGTCGTCTGGTGTTGTAGTCGCGTAGGCTTCGACGCTTAGAGGTTGCGGACGGCGCCGGCGAAGAGGATGGTGCCGGTCGACACCTCGCGGATGAGTAATACCAGATTTGACAGTCAAATCAGCGCATATACCCGGTTAGTAATTATAGCATTTTTATGGTTTATTATTTAAATTGAGAAATAGCCTTGATAAGAAGAATCGTCGATTTTAATTTTGATGACGTAGTCTCCATGAAGCGAAGAGGTTGAAATTGCGTAAGGGTTAGTGTAATAGTAATATTCCCTATGTACGCATCTTCCATCCAGAGTTTGAAGTTCCACATATATCATCCCCGAAAAATCCTCTATGTCGAGATATAGCGTTCCATTTCCCACATAGCACACCATATAGAAGAAGTCATCCGAAGAATCATGCGGTCGTCCCCCGGTTTGCCTCAAAGGGATAGACGAATGACTTGCAGGGACATTGTCGGCTTGGCATTGGTGAGTAAAGCCAATGTTACAACTAAATAAACTGACAACGAATGCAATTAATGTTTTTCTTCTCATAGTCATGTTGGATTTTCACCTTCAAATTTATCATTCCATCACGACCATTTCCAAATTTTAACCACGTAAAAAATATATCATCAAGCCATTTCTCGATTTCTAAACTATTAATAATCAAGATGTTTAAAATTCATATTTCTTTTTCAATATATCATCTCCGATTTCGACAGTTCGCTATAAACCAGCTATTTAAATCGCAGATTTCTTTTAATCGCATCGTTATTTCCCCAATGCAGCAAGAAACCGTTCGCGATGTGGAACGTCGGAGGCTTCGATTTTTTCTCTAATTCGGCGTTTACGATTGTAAAAGTTTGCAACCTGCCAGTTCATTACCAGACAAATTGATTTTGCAGAAAACCCGGCGAAAAATAAAGTAAGAAGCGAAATATCTTTATCTGTCAAAGCGGGCAGACCCGTTCTGATGCCTGTCAAGATATTGTTATGGATTTTATCAACAACCTCTTCAATCATTTTCATGCTGTCCTTGTTCGACAATTTAAGGAGTTCATGCTCAAGATTCTTCAATACGGTGGCACGGGTCTGTACTTCAGCACCTTTCTTTTCAAAATACTCCTTACTTCACTACTGTCCACTAAAAATGGGACGTGGTTAAAAATTAAATAAATTCAGTTCACCTGAACCATAGAGACCCTTGAAATTATGCTTGATATTCAATAAGTTGCAGAATAAAGGGATTTCTTTGACTGAGAAAATTTCTCAAACAGTCTGATACAGACCGCAAAGATAAAATCAAATCGTTGCGTGCCAAATTTACTTACAACAAATTGAATATCAACAATTTCAAAGTCCTCATATGATTTTTTAGTGGACACTAATGACATAATACACATAAATCAAAACAGCCACCGCGAAGTGGCTGTTTGTGATCCGGACGCGATTCGAACGCGTGACCGACTGCTTAGAAGGCAGTTGCTCTATCCAGCTGAGCTACCGGACCATTATATACATAGGATACTTCGCAAAAGCGATGTTCCTACATTGCTTGGGAAGCATCTGATAAGGCTGCATTGCCATGGGAGATGCGGATGTTTCCACGTGCAAAGTTACGATTTAATTTTATCATTTCCTACTGCTGCGTAGCTTCCGCAGGGAGCGAGCCGAGGGCTTCGGCCATGGCCTGACGTACGGCCGACCCGACTGGTACGAGCGGCAGTCGCACCACATCCTCGGCCAGACCCATGAGGTTAAGCAGGCATTTGAGCCCCGAAGGGTTGCATTCAGCGAAAAGCGCCTTGTCGAGCGGCTGCAGGGAGGCGTCGATACGCTCTGCAAGCGCGCTGTCGGCATCCTCCAGGGCCAAGGCGACCATCTCAGAAAAGTAGCGCGGCAAGGCGTTGCCGACCACGGATATAACCCCGACGGCTCCCAGGCCGATCATGAGTCGCGTAAGGGCGTCGTCGCCGCTCACTACCTGGAACTCCTCGGGAGCACCGTGCAGAATCTCGGCCACCTGCTCCAGCGAGCCGGAGGCCTCCTTGATGCCTACGATGCGTCCGGGAAGTTCGCGCGCCAGACGCAGGGTGGTTGCGGCCTCCATATTGCGCCCCGTGCGCCCGGGCACATTGTAGAGCACCACAGGCAGAGGGGATGCCTCGGCCACGGCCTTGAAATGGCGATAGATGCCCTCCTGCGATGGCTTGTTGTAGTATGGTACCACCGAGAGAATGGCGCTGTAGCCGCTGAGGTCGACTTCTGCCACATGCTCGGCGAGGCGCTGCGTGCAGTTGTCGCTCATGCCAAGAATCAGCGGCACGCGCCCGGCCACCCGTTCGGCCACAAACCGCGCCACCTCGGCCCGCTCGGGGCAGGTGAGCGTAACCGCCTCCGAGGTGGTGGCGAGTACAACGAGATACGACGCACCGCCCGCAATCTGGTAGTCGACCAGACGGGCCAGAGCAGGGAAATCAACCGAAAAATCGGATTTGAACGGCGTGGCCAAAGCCACACCCATGCCTCTGAGGCTTAAAGGCTGCATACGGGGATTGAGATAATATTGCTATTTGCCGGAATCCGACGGGGAGAAGCGGCGCCACATGTGGCGCCGACCGCTTCATTTCACAGGCAAAATTACGAAAATTCCGCAAATCGCCCAATAGCGCCGCATATCATTCAGAAATCAGTTAGAAATAAAATCGCTAACTTTGCATCCGCAAAAACAAGCGGGCGGGTCAAATTATTGAATTTTGACACACCGCCCACTACAAATCTCTGAATTATGAGCGATTTCAAAATAAAGGGACACGCGGCCATGCTGGGGGCCAACGTGATGTGGGGCCTGATGGCTCCGGCCACCAAACTTCTGCTCACCACCTCGGCGCTTACATCGCTTCTTATGGTGGATTTCCGCATCTTCGGAGCGGCGGTCCTCTTCTGGCTGACGGGGCTTTTCTTCCCGAAGGAGCACGTGAGCGGCCCCGACCTGCTGCGCCTGGCGGGGGCGGCTTTTCTCGGCGTGCTCTTCAACCAGGGATGCTTTATCTTCGGCGTGGGACTCACCTCGCCCGGCGAGGCGTCGATCGTAACCACCACGATGCCTATGTGGGTAATGCTGCTGGCGTGGCTCATACTGCGCGAGCCCATCACCGGAAAGAAAATCGGAGGCATACTGCTCGGGGCGGCCGGCGCTCTGATTCTGGTGCTGTCGGGAGCGCAGCGCGCCGTGCGCGGCGACAATCCTCTGGCGGGCGACCTGATAGTGCTCTGCGCGCAACTGAGCTACGCGCTCTACCTCACGCTCTACCGCAATTTCATACGCCGCTATTCGCTGATCACGCTGATGAAGTGGATGTTTCTTTTCGCGGCCATCGGGCTTATTCCGGTGTCGGTATCCCCGGTGCTGGCAACGGAATGGGCGTCGCTGCAACCTATCCACTGGGCCGGCGTAGCTTATGTGGTGGTCTGCGCCACCTATCTGGCGTATATCTGCATAATGATCGGCCAGAAAAACCTGCGTCCCACCATAGTGGGAATGTACAACTATGTGCAGCCCATCGTATCCTCGCTCGTTGGCGTATATCTGGGCCTCGATACCTTCAACGTCACGAAAGTCGTGGCAGTAATTCTCATCTTTGCAGGCGTGTATCTGGTCACCATCAGCAAAGCTAAAGAAGGCGCGTCATAGCGGCCCGCGAAAGAGTTTCCTACACAAAAAAGCAAAGCGA
>UREH01000175.1 GCA_900546835.1 uncultured Porphyromonadaceae bacterium | reverse complement strand
GCACGCTCGCCGAGGCCACGCCCAACCAGCTCGACTTCATCGAACGATGGTTCACGGCCGAACTCGACTCGCGCGAGCGATCCAAACGCCTGCGCCTGCTCAAACAGGCCGGGTTCCCCGCCGACAAGACCCTCGACGGCTATGACTGGACCAACCTGAAGATGCCCGCCGACTGGGGGCGCGCGCAGCTCGAGAACCTCGACTTCGTCGCCGGATGCGAGGACCTCGTGCTCTACGGGCCCGTCGGCACCGGCAAGAGCCACCTGGCCATCGCGATCGGACGGCTCGCCTGCGAGCGGGGCGTCCCGGTGCGCTTCTTCACCGCGACCGGACTGCTCATGCGTCTGCGCCGCGCCCAGCAGGAGAACCGGCTCGACCGGGAACTCGCGAGCATCGGCAAGGCCCGACTTCTCATCATCGACGAGTTCGGCTACCTGCCCATAGACGAGGAGGGCAGCAGGCTCCTCTTCCAGATCATTTCCGATTCCTACGAGACAAGGAGCATCATCTACACCACCAACATCGAATTCAGCGGATGGGGACGCGTGCTCGGCGACAAGAACATGGCCGCCGCCCTCATCGACCGCACCGTCCACCACGGACGGCTCATCAGATTCGAGGGCCGCTCCTACCGAAGCGAACACGCCCTCATGACCAAATAACCAACACAACGCAGACAGGCAGCGGCCGATACCGCACACCCTGCGGAAAACCCGCTGCCTACACTGCGGAAAAACACCGCTCACAAAGCGGACGCCAACTTGCTAAAACACACAAGACCGCCGGCGAGAGCGTCGGGGCGCAGCTGGACATGTTCTCGCCGCTGCCGGCCGGCGCGCGCGTCAGCGTCACGCACGACAACGGCACCGAGTTCGCCCACCACGAAAGGCTGCGCGACGGGCTGGGCATGGCCACGTACTTCGCCGACCCGTACTCCAGCTGGCAGCGGGGAAGCAACGAGAACCGCAACGGCATGATCCGCCGGTATCTGCCCAAACGCTGCGAGATCCGGATGGACATGGCAAAGGAGGTCAGGGAGATCGTCGACGAGATCAACAACCGCCCCATGCGCGTGCTCGGCTACCGCACGCCCGCCGAGGCGTTCGCCGACGAACTGTTAGAATTACAGGACCAACAAGGGTGTTGCACTTCTAAATAGACATCGGGAAACCGGCATACGGCCATTAGCCGTTCTATACTTAAAGAGACGGCGAATCCAACGAGGGCTTCGCGTCAGAGAAAGGGGAAATTCCGATGAAACCGCGACGGCGGCGTATCGCCGCAATGGTAACTAGTTTAGCAGCAGCGCTGGTTATGTCACTCTCATGCGTGACGACTGCATCCGCATCTTCTGTATATCTTTCTGTGCCAATTTACGTACAGGAACAAAGTTACTGGTGCTGGGCCGCGACATCGAAAAGCGTATCCGTATATCTGGGAGGCAGCAATTCTTCCCAATGCCAGTATGTGAAATGGGGGAAGAACTCGTCTTCTTGCGCCAATGTAACCGGAGATTTATCGACTGACGTGAGGCGCGCCTTGTCAAGTGCGGGCATCCGCAACACAGGTTCGATGATAAATAGTGCCGCAAGCACTGCAACCATCAGCGGGCAAATTAACAATAGCAAACCGTTGATGGTACGTTGGGGCTGGGATAGCGGCGGTGGCCATATGCTTGTGATAAGGGGATATACCTCTGATCCGGGCTATCTTGTTGTCTCTTACATCGATCCGTTGCAGTCGTATTACAGCAGTGGAACTTACGACTGGATGAAAAGCGGAAGTGGTCATACATGGACGCACACACGATATGGCTTTAGCCGATAAAGGGGGAACAAATGAGTACATTCTATAATGTTCGTAAATCCCTGATTCAGGCGTTCCGTATATTATTCGCGGCGATGTTATTTGTCGTTGCTATAGGAACGGTCTGCCCTGATATCGCTCGCGCGGAGAATCTGCCCGAGAGCACGCAAATCAACGAGTTCGCTCAAAGCGACGAGGCGAGGACCCAAACGCTGGCGCTTATGGAAGCTGTCCAGAACGACGGAAGCCCTGAAGCATCCACGCAGATTGCAATAGGTTATGCCGATAAAGTGCATTATCTACGCTATGACGATTCAGGTGCCATAACGAACACAATCACGGACCCGCAGGATTACGACTGGGTGGCACCCGTTGAGGTTGAAGGTAGATTAGTGGGAAGGATCACGATCTGGGACAACAACGGAAGTCTGGAAGTGGGGAATTTTTCTCCCGATATAGAAGAGGCGTCCCTGCTCGATGATGATGACAGCACCACTCTCATCAGCGATGGCTTCTCCCGTGCGTATTATTCGATGGAAAACAGCAGAATCTCACCTCTCAACGAAGCTGCACGCGCTATTGTCCCCGAGTCTGTACAAGTGGAGCAGGGAGACATCGCGATCCGTAAGAACGCGCCATCTGGGTTTGACGATTCAGCCGGCGGCGGATCTATCGGCGTCGTGTCTTCCGACACCGCAATGGGCACGGATTCTTCCATGAACATATTCATGTTGATGGCTGTGTTCATTGTCGTGACAGCAGTTCTCGCCCTTATGTGCAGGATTCTGTGGCGCGGTCCGAACCGGCGGAACGATCGATGAGGAAGAGACAACCATTGTTTTCCGGCCTGTGTCTGGCGGTATTTGCGCTCATGTCGGGTTGTACCGGAGCACCGGTTCAAAGCGACGATGCCGGCGCTCATCTCGAATTTCGCGCCTATGCGGAGTCGGGGACCGTCAGGATTGAGTCGCAGAGCGAGACGGTTCTCGAAACCCGAATCAAAGGGGACTGGTTGAAAGTCGCTCCGGACGATTGGCTTGAGAACGACAGGCCGCTCACCTTCACGGTTGAACGTGATTCCGGCGGAGTGGAAGACAACGTCTCCTGCGAAATCATATTCAGTGGCCACACGATTGACGAACGACGAGTCACCGGCCCCGAAACATCGGCCACATGCCAGTATGACACATGGCGGGATGCGATTGACTACTGAAAATATTCTTAGCTGAAAGCCCGTCCGGGCGTGGAAGCTCGGACGGGCCGTGGTGCCGTTATTGGCGGCTGTGTGCGCTGATCGCGTATGCCGTGAGTGACAGCACCGCGATGTCGGCCGCGATGGGATGCATCGCGGGAGCGAGGCTGATGACGATGACCGCCATCAGCCAGACCACGAGGCCGCCGCGCGGCCCCTTTTCTGGTTTGCGCATGGCGCAATCCTTTCAGTAAGCCGCGCCGCGACTGGCGCGGCAGCGTCGTCCGGCGGTTGCCGGACGGTCGTTCTGGTCCCTGCAACAAGACCTTCTCGACATGAACGATGGTATCGGCTAACATGGAAGTGCCGGTTCGAGGCACTGCAAACTTCCTCCCATTCCAAGGCGGTGCGCAACGACTTCTTCGGGAGGATGGCCGAGACCGGTGGGTGGCCCTGATTCCACCCCCTTTCAGTAAGCGTTGGGCCGGTGTCTTCGGGCACCGGCCCTTTGCGTTGCCCGCGTTCGGGCACGCGCCTGTCCGGGACGTCGATGTCTGTTCTAGGATTCTGCGGCTATTCGTGCAGCATTCTCGCTATGGCTTGGTTGATGGTCTCGCCCATTTTCATGCCGTTGTCCGCGCAGTATCGTTTGAGTTCGGCTTTGAGGTCCGCGTCCATCTGGAACGTGGTCATGACCTTGCGGACGGTTTCGCCGTCGCCGCGGCCGGTGTTGTCCTGCACGTCCATGAGCTTGGTCACGGGTTTTCCTTCGAGTTCTCGGCGTGGCTGCATGCTCATGGTGAGTCGTCCCGAGGCCTTCTTCATCGCAGTTCCCCTCTCAGTTCGTTCCACACGTCCTCGTATCCGTTGAGGTTGCTTCTGAATGTGTGGCCGAAATCGGCCTTGAAGTCCTCACGCAGCGGGATCTCCGTGTCGAAGATGCCGGCCCCGTATTCCTCGACGGCGGTCCTGAACGCGCGCAGGGCGTTGGTGCCCTTGCGGGCCATGACGATGAGCACGGCGTAGTCCTTGCCGGCGTCCTGGCATTGGGCGGCGGTGAGCATGGTCTGCTGCAGGTCGATGGGCGAGGACAGGGTGGGGACTG
>UREH01000174.1 GCA_900546835.1 uncultured Porphyromonadaceae bacterium | reverse complement strand
ACTCCCTATTACCGTGCGCGTTCCCCTTATCATATCATCGATACGATAGCTCCTTCCGAACTCGCCGGCAAGAACATCATTATTGATATCGGCGACCGCGAGAATTCGCTCGCCGAATCGGCCGAGCAGATTCACCGCCGCATGGCGGAGCGGGGCATCGCCCACACATACCGTGTGCGCGGAGGAGGCCACGACTTCGATTGCTGGAATCCGGCGCTGCTCCAGGCTCTCAGGGAATTGTATCCCGGCATGGGGCTTTCCGAAGTGAAGCCCGAAACAGCCTCTCCAATCCATGTGCAGAACTCGGCGCTATATTTGCCGAAGGCGGCATCCGGGTCCGACCGTCGTTATCCGGTTGTATACGTGCGTGATGCGCTCAAAGATTCCGAGCGGGAGACTCTGGCTCGCCGTGCGGCTGTTCTTACCGCTGAAGGTGCCATACGCCCCATGGCGATATGCTTTCTTGGAGAAAACGACTCCATCGGCATGATAGAAGAGGCTTCCCCGGCGCTCCGCGCCTCGCGCCGCATGCGCGCGCTCGTTGAAGTGGGTACCGACTGCTCCCTTGTAGCGTCCGATATAGCTGTTGAACCTACCTATACAGCAATCGTATTGAGTGAGCCTAAAGCCGGTAGCGTGGATGCCGGTGAGTTCGCCCGGCGGCTCAGACAGCATGGCCGCTATCCGCGCCTATGGCTTTCGCAGACGCCAGCGAATCCCGGATACGCCTTCGCCTCCGACCTCCATGTTCTTCTGCGAGAGATGGATCTTTCCCACCGTTACCGTGTCGCCGACACGACACCCGGCGCTTTGCTTCCGCAATGGGAGGAGTGGCTGAAATATATCGACTCGCGGTTCCATATCTGAAAAATGAATTATCAAATCTTAAATCTTTAATACTTCTATGTTTACAGTAACCAATTATGCTCTGGCCGTGGTGTTCTGCATCGTCACCATGATCTGCTGGGGCTCATGGGGCAACACCCAGAAACTGGTGTCGAAAAACTGGCGCTATGAACTCTTCTACTGGGATTATGTGATAGGCATGGTGCTCTTCACCGTGATTCTCGGCCTGACCATGGGAAGCCATGGCGCCGAGGGCCGCCCCTTCTGCGAGGATCTTGCCCAGGCATCCGGCTCGGCCATCGGCTGGGTGATTCTCGGTGGCGTGATTTTCAATGCATCCAACATCCTGCTTTCGGCTTCCATCTCGCTGGCTGGCATGGCCGTGGCCTTCCCGCTCGGTGTGGGGCTTGCCCTCGTGCTTGGCGTGATAGTGAACTATATCGGAGTGCCCGCGGGCAATCCCTATCTGCTGTTCGGCGGGGTGGCATTGGTGGTTGTAGCCATAATCTGCAACGGCGTGGCTTCAGGGAAGATGCCGCGTTCGGGCGAAGGCGACTCGCAGAGTGTGCGCCGCAAAGGCATCATTATCGCCCTCATCGCCGGTGTGCTTATGTCGCTCTTCTACCGCTTTGTGGTCATGGGTATGGACGTAACAGACTTCGCCAATCCGAAGCCCGGCATGCTTACCCCCTACGGCGCCATCTTCATCTTCTCCATCGGCGTGCTGCTGAGCAACTTCGTGTTCAATACGCTTGCCATGCGTTTCCCCTTCACGGGGCAGCCCGTGGGCTACGGAGCATATTTCAAGGGTTCGGTTTCCACCCACCTCTGCGGCATGCTCGGCGGCGCCATCTGGGGGCTGGGAACAGCCTTCAGCTACATCGCCTCCGGCGAAGCCGGTCCGGCCGTGAGCTATGCCCTCGGTCAGGGAGCACCGATGATTGCCGCTATCTGGGGCGTGTTCATATGGAAGGAATTCAAAGAAGCGCCAGCGGTGGTCAGCAAACTGCTCGCCGCCATGTTCGTGCTCTTCCTCGCCGGTCTGGCCATGATAGTATGGGCCGGTAACTGAATAATTGCAAATAATCAACTTACTTTAATCTTATAACCTGAATAACATTATGAAAAAATCTGCTCTCTGGCTGGCCATGGCCGCCGCAGTGGCTTTTGGTTTCACGGCCACATCTTGCAGCGACGATCCCGACCATCCCGACAAAAACGTGCTTGAGACCCCTATGATGCAGGCTCCGCAGCTCACTTCGAACTCGGCGACGCTCTCCTGGAAGAAATGCGCCAACGCCAACATGTATGTATACACGGTGAACAACGGTCCTGAAATGATGACCTATGAGCCGACCGTAACTCTTGAAGGGCTCACTCCCGAGACCACCTATACATTCAAGGTGAAGGCTCGTCGCGATTATTCGGAGTATTTCGAGGATTCGGAGTATACGACCATAAAATTCACCACCCTCGAAAAGGTGCAGACGCGTGCCGTCTACCATGTGGCTACGTTCGCCGACGACTGGGACCGCTGGTTCTACGAGTATAATCCCGACTGGACCGTGAAACGCATCTACCGCACTGTCGACGGTACAGCCGAAGGCACCCTCGACCGCGAATGGAATTTTGCCTATAGCGGAACCAACCTCCAGGTAACCGGCAAGAACGAGTATACCATAACCCTCAACGACAAGGGTTACGTCGCAACGCTCGTCGACGGCTCCAAGACCTACGACTACATCTACGATGCCGACGGATACCTGATTCAGGTCTACAAGGATGGTAATGTTGTCTGCAACGTTCAGATTGAGAACGGGAATATAATGCAGTGGAGTAAATTCAAGGACGGCAACGAAGTCTGGAAAATCCATACCTACGACAGCAACCTCAACGTTGGCGGCGTGCATGCAATCGCCGCCGAGGGAATCGGAGCCAGCCGCTGGCTGGTGGAGACCGGACTTTTCGGCAAGGCGTGCAACAATCTCCATACTTCCAACCAGTGGGATTATTCGTCGACCGGATCGTCGTTTACCTTCGAGTTCGATTCCAACGGCTGCATAAGCGTGGAGCATAAACTTTACGGGTCCGACGAGGAAAAATACTTCTACACATATATAGCCGAATGATTCCAGTGTGCTTTCGCCGGAGGCTGTCGCCTGCCGGCGGGGGCGCCCACACTACTGAGTGTAATTTGTTTTAGGTACGATGGAAGCGGCCGGGGCGAGGTGCCTCGGCCGCTTTTGCCGTGTTCCGGTGGTTCAGCAACTGCCTGAATGCTTGTCCATCCACATGATTAAGAAGCAAGAAACTATCATTGCCAATTCAATTCGACCTGATACTTACGCCTTATTGTTATCGGATGGTCTTTTTCAGCTCGGAGGGGGCTACGCCGTATTCGCTCTTGAAGCATGTGCGGAAATAACCGGGGTCGCTGAAGCCGCATGCGTAGGCCGTCTCAGATACGCTGAAACCCTGGCAAAGCATTTCGTGGCCTTTTCGGAGGCGACATTTCCGGATGAATTCGTTACCCGACATACCGGTGAGGGCTTTCAGACGGCGGTAGAGGGTGGAATGGCTCATGCCGAGCTCGGCCTGCAGGAATTCCATATCGAGATCTGCGCGCCCCATGTTCTGCTCTACAAGCGACGTGAAATGGTCGAGAAATTCCCGGTCGACCTGGCTCAATTCGGGTGCCGTATGAGTCGTGGCAGTAAGGGTTTCTGACGGAGTCTCGGTGTCCGGGGCTTCGTTTCGTCTGTTGCGGCCATAACGAAGAACCAGACACACAATGGCGCCACCGAGCAGAATATAGGCTGCTATGGCCCACCACATCAGCCACCAAGGACGTTTTACCGTGATTTCCAGCTGCAGTTCGTTAGATTCGTTACCGGATACGTCGGCCGGAGTTCCGGGGCGCACCCGGAGCAGATAATGGCCGGCGGAAAGGTTGGCAAGCATGAGTTCGTGCGATTCCGGCAGTGGTAGCCAGCGGTCGGACTCTCCGTCAAGGCGGTAGTAGTAGGCGGTTTTTCCACGCATGGAAAAGTCGGGAACCGCGAAGAGGATTTTAACCATGCGGCATCCGTAGGGAATATCAATGGTCGCCCCCGGATTGTAGCGTGTTATTCCGGAGTCTTCTCCACCTTTCCCACTTCCGGGAATCACGTATCCCACAATCCTCAGCTCAGGGTATTTCTTCCGTCGGTCGATATTCCCGGGATGGAATGCGTATATGCCGTCGGGAGTTCCGAAATAGATGGTGCCGTTGTCGCTTCGGGCGGCCTCACGGTCGAGGAAGGAGCTTTCGGTAAGTTTAATCCGG
>UREH01000173.1 GCA_900546835.1 uncultured Porphyromonadaceae bacterium | reverse complement strand
CTCAGTGTCTCGTGGGCTCGGAGATGTGTATAAGAGACAGAATCTGGACGAACCGAAAAGTTCTTGAAATTCGGACATCACTGAGGACATATCTTATATCCTTAGTACAGCATCTTGCTTTAGACGAAATCAAGCACCGCAAGGTCAAGACCCTATATCAGGATATGAACCATGAGATTATCATGTCCCTGCCGGCCGATGAACATGTCATGTATTCGGAATTAAGTGACGCTATTGATAATCTGCTCTCACAGCTCCAGCCGGATGTTCTTGAAACATATAGGTTGTCAAGAACACATAATCTGAAATATACCGAAATCGCCGAGAAGCTCAACATCTCGGTCAGGACTGTGGAATCTCGCGTCAGCAAAACGATAAAATTCCTTCAACAGAATCTCAAAGATTATAAGATCATCATATATTGGATTCTAACGTTTCAACACCTTTTATAAGAATTATAAGAAATTACGATGGATAATAACATGAATAATACGATAGATTCCTTAATTAGCCGTTATCTGATGGGTAATGCTTCATCGCATGAGATTGAGGAATTACGGCGTTGGATTGAGTCGGATGAGCAAAATAGAAAATACTTTCAGCGACAACAGGATATATGGGCAGTCTTGAATCCGACTTTAGATATAAACGATATAGATACCGTAAGCGCAGAATTGAAAGTGCTTCGTAAGACCGGTATTGTATCTTCACGTTTTGCAATATTCAAGAAGTTGCTCGGATATTGGTCGCGCATTGCAGCTGTTGCTATTTTGCCACTACTTGCAGTGGTAGGATATCTGATTTATAGGCCATCGGAGGGACGAGATATTGCTGATGTGACAATCACCACCTCTTTTGGCTGTCTCAGCAGCACGGTTCTTCCAGACGGCACAATCGTATGGCTTAACGCTAACAGCTCATTGCAATATGACCCCATGATGGATGACAATGTGAGGAATGTGATATTACACGGAGAGGCATACTTTGATGTCAAAGCTGATGCGAAACATCCATTTAATGTAAAGACTCCATATATGACAGTCACGGCAACCGGTACGGAATTCAATGTAAATGCATATGATCCGTCAGCTTCCGTAACATTAGTCGAGGGCAAAGTAAATGTAGGCGTGGAAAATCAATCCTTGACACTTAATCCCGGCCAACATCTGGCGATAGCGGATGGACGTCCTACAATCAGCCATATAGATACTGAAAAATATTGCTGCTGGAGAAATGGCACGTTAATATTCGAGGATGAACCTCTTTTAAATATATGCAACAGGCTTCAGCAAATATATGATGTTGAGTTCGAGATTTCGCCAGAATTGAAAGAGAGAACATTCCGGATGATTCTTAACGGCGAGAACATAAGCGAGGTGGTGCGTTTCTTTGAATTGGCCGCTCCTGTGACGTGTGAATTTGAGAACCTGAAATCCCCCGACGATACAACCAAATTTAAATCAAGAATCCGCATAATGCCTTCCTAAAATCATATAATCGAATCTTTCACATGAATGTACATATAAAATTATTCGCTATTGCCCTTGTCCTTACCGGCTGTAGCTCTACCACTGAAAATCTGCTTTCGCCAGACGGCAATATCGAGATTGCCTTTACTCTCACAGACAAAGGCGAGCCATCCTACTCCGCAAAGTACAAAGGCAACGACATCGTTCTTCCTTCTTTGCTGGGCTTTGTGCTTAAAGATACAACCTCGCTAACCGACAATTTCAAGATAACAGGCATCGAACGCTCTGATTTCAATGAGTCATGGACACCAGTATGGGGCGAAAACGACACTATCGAGAACTGTTACACACAGATGATCGTCAACCTCCAACAGGGCGACCGGAAAATGGACATAGAGTTCCGAGCATATAATGACGGCTTCGGCTTCCGATATATATTCCCTGAGCAGACGGCCAAAGCATTTGTAATCGCAGACGAAGCCACACAGATAGCAATGGCTGGCGACCATACGGCATGGTGGATCCCCGGAGATTATGACACCCAGGAATATGAATACACTACATCACGCCTAAGCGAAATACGCGCACACGCCGACGACAACTTCATGAATAATGCGTCGCAACAAAGATTCTCACCTACGGGAGTGCAGACAGCCTTGATGCTAAAAACCAACGATGGTCTTTATCTTAATCTCCACGAGGCGGCATTGGTCGACTTCCCTGCGATGAGTCTCGAACTCAATGACACCACAATGACATTTAAAAGCCATCTCACGCCCGGACAAGGCGGTACGATCGCAACTATACACACTCCCTTTAAAACGCCGTGGCGCACCGTCACCGTAGGAGAGAAAGCAACTGACATTCTCGCATCAAATCTTATTTTAAATCTGAACGATCCCTGTATTCTGGACGACGTATCATGGATTCATCCTACCAAATATATGGGAGTATGGTGGGAAATGATTACCGGCAAAAGTTCATGGAGCTATACATGGGCCGATAATTTCAATCTTGCGACTTTTGATTATTCAAAAGCCAAACCGAATGGCATTCATGGGGCTAATAATGAGAATGTGCGGAGATATATTGATTTTGCGTCAGAGCATGGTTTCGACCAACTTCTTGTCGAAGGCTGGAATATCGGTTGGGAGGATTGGTTCGGCAAAGAAAAGGACTATGTATTCGATTTTGTCACTCCTTACCCCGACTTTGACATCGCTGCACTCAATGATTATGCCCACCGCAAAGGTATCAAATTGATGATGCACCATGAAACTTCCTCTTCGATCGATAATTATGACCGCCACATGGACGCCGCCTACGACTTGATGAAGCGATACGGCTATGACGCAGTGAAAAGTGGATATGTCGGTAATATCATACCTAAAGGAGAACATCATTACAGTCAGAAGCAGGTAAAACACTATCTCGATGCTGTAAAAAAAGCAGCAGATAAACATATTATGGTAAATGCCCATGAGGCTGTACGTCCGACAGGCCTATGCCGCACATACCCCAATCTCGTAGGCAACGAAAGTGCTATGGGACAGGAATTCGCCGACATGAGTCCGCAACACTGCACCATACTGCCTTTTACCCGCCTTAAAGGAGGTCCTATGGACTTCACTCCGGGCATATTCCGTATGAAGATAACCGATTTTGCGCCTGGCGGTCAAGGTAAACAGAAGCGTGCGACCATCCCCAACCAGCTTGCATTGTATCTCACCATGTACAGCCCCTTACAAATGGCTGCGGATATGCCCGAGCACTATCAAAAGCACATGGACGCATTCCAATTTATCAAAGACGTACCGGTTGATTGGAGCAAAAGTGTATATCTTGATGCAGAACCGGGAGATTTTATCGTAGTCGCCCGCAAAGACAAAGGCAGCGATGCATGGTATGTAGGAGGCGTTACTGATGAAAATGCCCGAGACTATACACTTGATTACAACTTCCTGCCACCCGGTAAAACGTATGAAGCAACCATTTATGCCGATGCTCCGGATGGCGATGGCTTCGACAATCCCGAAGTTTATACCATTACCACCAAGACGGTAGACAGTACGTCAAAAGACAAAATCCATATGGCTCGTGGCGGCGGATTCGCAATTTCAATAAAACCAGTAGATTAAATTTCACTACTGTCCACTAAAAATGGACGGGGTTAAAAATTAAATAAATTCGGTTCACTTGAACTATAGAGGTCTTTGACATCATTGATATTCTTTTTGTCGAATAAATCGCGGATATGCGTCTTGTCAGTAAGTGAGATTCCGAGGATTTGAAGGATTTCGTAAATGCTTCGTTCAAGTCCCATATCGTGCTGCACTATCGCCACGAGGCAATAAGTGATTATGGCACAATATATTTGGATGCGTACTGCGTTTTCTGAAGTTCCCCAGAACCGTTTGATCCTGAGGTGCTGCTTTATCCATTTGAAGAATAGCTCCACGCTCCAGCGATTGCGGTAAAGTTCGCATATCAGCTCGGCTTTGGCCGTCAGGTTGTTGGACAGAAAAATATATCTGGTGCCATCCTCTGAGTCTTCGCATATCACTTTCCGGAGTTCTTCCGGGTAGACCTGGGTACTTTTATACACGGTAACCGTTCCGGTTATGTCGGATATGATGCCCCTCGCGAGTCGCCTTTTCCATGTTCTTGGCTTCATCCGGACGTTGGTTTTGGCTCGTAGGACGAAGAACCACTTGGTGCGATGAATCGTGTAAAGGTTGCCGAAATCGTTGTAGCCACGGTCGAAGATATAGTGTGCTT
>UREH01000172.1 GCA_900546835.1 uncultured Porphyromonadaceae bacterium | reverse complement strand
TCCCCTGGCGTAATCCGGGCGAGGACGAGGCACGCGCCATCGAAAGCGTATACCGCACCAACCCCATCACCGGCGCGCGCGAGCTCGACCCCGACCAGCTCAACTACCGCTACGAGGTCTACAACCAGACCGAGGCCGTAAAGCGCAAGCACCGCCTCGACCCGCGCAAGCGCGAATACAACACCGACCGCCCCGTGCCCACCGACATCCCGATGATTTCGAAGGATACCGCCTGGATCAACGACGAAGGTGAAATCGTGCGCGAAACCGTAACCCGCGCCCTCTCCGGCGACTACGATTTCCTCAACACGTATATCGTAAACGTCTACCCCGATACCACTGCGTGGGTAAACGACTTCGAGAACGCCTACAACGAGCCTTACGTGCGCATGTACTTCAGCCACGGCGGCTACAGCGAATATCCCGTGGTCGGCGTAAGCTGGGAGCAGGCCAACGCGTTCTGCAACTGGCGTACCGACTTCCTCAAGCGCTCGCTCGGCAAGGAAGGCGTTTACATCGAGCCCTACCGCCTCCCCACCGAGGCCGAATGGGAATTCGCCGCCCGCGCCGGTGAGAATGCCAACATGTTCCCCTGGGAGGGTGAGCTTCCCATCAGTGAAGACAAAGGCTGCTTCTACGCCAACTTCAAGCCCAACGACGGCAACTATGTGAAAGACGGTCATCTGATCACCTCGCGCGTCGGGACCTATTCGCCCAACGACTTCGGCCTCTACGACATGGCCGGCAACGTAAGCGAATGGACCTCCACGGCCTTCACCGAGGGCGTCTCCAAGCTTACCAGCGACCTCAACCCTGAATACCGCTACAACGCCGCCAAGGAAGACCCCTACAAGATGAAGCGCAAGATAGTGCGCGGCGGCTCGTGGAAAGACGTGGCCCACAACGTGCGCTCCGACATCCGCATGTGGGAATATCAGAACGAGCAGCGCTCCTACATCGGCTTCCGCTGCGTGCGCTCGCAAATAGGCTTCGCGCGCGGTCAGCAGCTCAAATCCAAGAAATAAGCAGCGCCGCCCGCCCCCTTCCACCCCTCCACTACGTTACTCCATTCAGAAATAATCCAAACCAAGTTTCTCCCGATGGGAAAGATCAAGACATACAAGCGCGGCATCTCGGCCTTCATCTCGTCCGACAAAGGGCAGCGCTTCTTCAATTTCGCCTATTCGATCGGCGCGGCCATCGTAATCTGGGGCGCACTCTTCAAAATCCTGCACCTCCCCGGCGGCAACTTCCTGCTTTCGCTCGGCATGGGCACCGAGGTGCTCATGTTCATGCTCACGGCCTTCGACCGGCCGCCGCGCGAGTATAAGTGGGAAAACGTCTTCCCCGTGTTCGACACAGAGAATCCCGACGACCGTCCCGACTTCGCCGCAGGCACCGGAGTGGTAATCAACGGCGCTGCTCCCGCCGCAAGCGCTTCCGCCGCCCAGCGCCCCGACATCGCCACACCCGTCCTCTCGGCCGACGCCTCGCCGGCCGAGGTAATGGGCCGCGTGGGCGACGCCACACAGCTCTATCTCAACCAGATCACCGAGATGACCAACGAGCTGCGCCATCTGCAGGACACCACCCGCGCCCTCAACAACGTGAGCGACGTGCTCCTGCAGTCCTACAACGCCATCACCCAGAACTCCGAGCAGATTACAGCCTCATCCTCGGGCTACGTCGACCAGATGCAGGCCCTCAACCGAAATATCGCGGGCCTCAACACCATCTACGAGATTCAGCTCAAGAGCGTATCGTCGCAGCTCGACGCCATCGACCGCGTAAACCAGGGCATCAAGGAAATCCGCGATATGTATGAGAACTCGGCCAATGCCTCGTCGCGCTACTGCGAGGAGACCGAGAAGATGGCCCGCTACATGCAGCAGCTCAACTCCGTCTACGAAAAGATGATCACTGCCATGACCATCAACATGTACCGCCCCATGGCAGGTGCACCGATGCCCGAGGGGATGCCCGTGCCTCCGTCGCAGCACTCCACCCCCCGACAGGGCGAAACAGGAGCCAATGCCTGACGCCTTTCCCTCCGCTCCACCATATATAATATATATAGACAGACCCCTTCCAACCGTAATTATCACCCATGGGTAGCAACAACACAAGGCTCTCACCGCGACAGAAGATGATAAACCTCATGTATATCGTCCTCACCGCCATGCTGGCCCTCAACGTGTCGAGCGACGTGCTCAACGGCTTCACTCAGGTGGAGGAAGGCCTCAAGCGCACAAACACCAACGTAGAGGAGCGCAACTCCGCCATCCTCAATACCCTCGAGGCATTCGCCACGCAGAACCCCGACAAGGGCAAGCGGTGGTTCGACAAGGCCACCGAGGTGCGCCGCGTCACCGACGGCATCTACAGCCATATCGACTCCCTGAAATACCTCATCGTGCGCGAGGCCGACGGCTCCGACGCCGACGTGTCCGACATCCGTAACCGCGACAATCTCGAGGCCGCCTCGTTTGTGATGCTCTCCGGCAACCGCACCCGCGGAGCCGCTCTCCGCAAGGAAATCGAATCATACAGCACCTATATCACATCGCTCATCTCCGACACACTCAAGCGCGCTTCGCTTGCAAAATCGCTCTCCACCGAAGCCGTGCTCCGCAAGGGCACTCTCGGCAAGCAGTCGTGGGAGGAGTCGAAATTCGACAACCAGCCCGTAGTGGCCGCCGTCACCCTTCTCACCAAGCTCCAGAACGACGTGAAATACGCCGAAGGCGAAGCCCTCCAGGACCTTCTGGCCAACGTTGATGCCGGCGACGTGCGCGTCAACGAGCTCAACGCCTTCGTGATCCCACAGAGCCGCTTCGTGATGCGCGGCGGCAAATATTCCGCCAACATCGTTCTTGCGGCCGTCGACACCACAGCCCGCCCTGAGGTGTTCGTCAACGGCCGCAAACTTCCCAACGACCGCGGCCTTTATGAATTCAACCCCGGCACTACCGGAACCTTCGACTACTCGGGCTACCTCGAGGTGCCCCACGGCGACGGCTCCGTCACCCGCCACCCCTTCCAGTCGAGCTACACCGTAATCGAGCCTACGGCCACCGTGTCGGCCACGATGATGAACGTGCTCTACGCCGGCATCGACAACCCCATCTCGATTTCCGTACCCGGAGTAGCCACCTCGGCCGTCTCCGCCACCATGACCAACGGCACACTCTCGCGCTCAGGCGACCACTGGGTGGCCCATCCGGCAAAAGTAGGCGACGAGGCCGTAGTCAGCGTAACCGCCCAGATGGACGGCCGCCCCATGACGATGGCACAGACAAAATTCCGCGTGCGCAAACTCCCCGACCCTACCCCCTACATCGCCTTCAAGGACGCGCAAGGCAACACCTCGCGCTATAAAGGCGGCGGCCGCGGACTCTCAAAGGCCTATCTGCTCGCCGCCCCCGGCATCGAGGCCGCCATCGACGACGACCTGCTCAACATCCAGTTCAAGGTGCTGAGCTTCGAGACCGTATTCTTCGACTCGATGGGCAACGCCATCCCCGAGGTAAGCAACGGCTCGCAGTTCTCCCAGCGTCAGAAAGACTCGTTCCGCCGCCTCTCGCGCGGCAAACGCTTCTATATATCCCGTGTGAAAGCCGTCGGCCCCGACGGAATCACACGCGACCTCGCCCCCATCGAAGTAATCGTAGGCTGACGGAGCCGCTTACGCCCCCCGACCTGCGACACCGCAACCCTCCGTATCACGATAATCCAACACCACAGCTTCCACCCATGAAGTCGTTTTCCAAATATCTCATAGCTCTCGTAGCCCTGGCCGGAGCGGCGACAGCCGTCGCCCAGGATTCGTCAAGCTCTTCGTCGATCGTGCGCCGCCGCGCCGGCGACCGCGACCGCAACGCCTCCCGCCAGGCGCCAGGCGTAACCGACCGCATGCAGCAGTTCTACAGCAAATCGTCGGCCAACGACGCCGACCTGATGTGGATGCGCGTAATCTACCGCGACCTGGAAATGGACAATCCCAAAAACGCCGCCCTCTACTATCCGGAGGATGTGGTCGACGGTCAGGAAAACCTTTTCCGTATCATAATGCGCCTGCTGGCCGACAACGCCATTCCCGCCTACGAATATCTCGACGGCAAAGAGATTTTTACCGACCAGTACCGCCTGAAGGTATCCGACATGCTCGAGCGATTCCACGTGCTCTACTCTCCCGCCAAAGGCTCCACTGAGAAGAATCCGCGCTTCGTAATCGAGGAATCCGACGTTCC
>UREH01000171.1 GCA_900546835.1 uncultured Porphyromonadaceae bacterium | reverse complement strand
CCGCAGGAATTAAGACGTAATTGACTGCGTGCCAATACGTTATTGACAATCTAAAAAATTTTATCGGACAGCAATAAAACGAGAGAGCTGTTTCTAAAATAATGTCAGCCCCGGGGCGCCAATCGCGCCCCGGGGCTGATGTATAAGGGGGAAAGGCTGTTTAAAGCCTTGGGATTTTAGGTCGGGAGGGGCCTAAGGTGTATTTCCTAATGCGTATTTAAGGCTGTTGAGGCCTTAGAGGGTCAGGCTTTGTAGAGGGGGAGGTCGGCGGGGGAGACGGCGTTGACTACAGCGAGGTTCTTGGCGATGTTGGCCTGGGCGAGGTTAACGTAGACTTTGGCGCTGCGTGCCATCGATTCGCTGGCATAGCGGGTTGCGTCGGTGAGCAGGAGGTAGCTCATTACTACGTCGCCGGCCATTTCCACGAGGTGGCGTGCCATGAAGTCGGTGTAGGCGGGTTCATTGATTTCGTGAACCTTGGCTACGGCTTCCTTATATTTGGCAAAGAGGCCTTCTACGATGGCGAGCTGAGGCTTGAGGTCGTCGGCTACGGGCATCTTGGCGTATTCCTCGACGAGTTGGTCGTAGGTGCCGGTCATCACGTGGCGGATGGCTGCCACAACCTGCAGCTGGGTGGTGCCTTCGTAGATGGAGGTGATGCGGGCGTCGCGGTATACACGTTCGCATGCGTAGTCCTTCATGAAGCCGGAGCCGCCGTGGATCTGGATGCAGTCGTAGGCGTTCTGGTTGCAGTATTCGCTGGAAAGACCTTTGGCCAGGGGTGTGCAGGCGTCGGCGAGTTTGTTGTAGAGTTTCATCTCCTTGCGCTCGTCGGGGGTGAGGGAGCGCTCGCGGGCGATGTCCTCGTAGGCTTTGTAGAGGTCGACGTAGCGCGAGGTCTCGTAGAGGAGGCAGCGGGTGGCGTCGAGTTTGGCCTTCATGGTTGCGAGGATTTCCTGCACGGCGGGGAATTCGATGATGGCTTTGCCGAACTGCTTGCGGTCCTGGGCATAGGCGAGGGCTTCGCGGTAGGCGATTTCGCTTACGCCTACGCTCTGGGCGGCGATTCCGAGGCGGGCGCCGTTCATCAGGGCCATCACGTATTTGATGAGGCCGAGGCGGCGGGAGCCGCAGAGTTCGGCTTTGGCGTTCTTGTAGACGAGTTCGCATGTGGGCGAGCCCTTGATGCCAAGTTTATTTTCGATACGGCGCACGTTGACGCCGCCCTGACGCTTGTCGTAGATGAACATCGAAAGGCCGCGGCCGTCCTTGGTGCCATCTTCGGAGCGGGCGAGCACGAGATGGATGTCGGCGTCGCCGTTGGTGATGAAGCGTTTCACGCCATTGAGCAGCCAGGTGCCGTCGGGCTGTTGGGTTGCCTTGAGCATCACACTCTGGAGGTCGGAGCCGGCGTCGGGCTCGGTGAGGTCCATCGACATGGTCTCACCGGCGCATACGCGCGGGATGAAGCGCTCGCGCTGGTCGTCGGAGCCGAATTCATAGAGTGTCTCGGCGCAGTCCTGAAGGCCCCAGAGGTTCTCGAAGCCTGTATCGGCACGGCTTACGATGTCGGCGGCCATGATGTAGGGGGTGATGGGGAAGTTGAGGCCTCCGTAGCGGCGGGGCATCGCCATTCCCATGAGGCCGGCTTTGCGGCAGGCTTCGAGGTTCTGCTGAGTGCCGGGGGCATAGGTGACGCGGCCGTCGGCCACTGTGGGACCGTCGTGGTCGACGCCTTCGGCGTTGTCGGCGATTGTGGTGCCGCAGAGGTCGCCTACGATTTCCAGCACGCGGTTGTAGTTGTCCATCGCGTCGTCGAAATCGATGGGGGCGTAGTCGAATTTCTCGGCTTCGGTGAAGTCGCGCTCCTTGAGGGCTACGATTTTCTTCATCAGCGGGTGCTGAAGGTGAAGCTTCAGATCGGGGTTGTCGGTATAGAAATTAGCCATGGCTTGAATTATTTATCTTTTTGTTTGTATGCTTGTATTCCTACGACATGGAAATGCGGAACGAGGGAAACTATTTCCTCCGATAGGTCGGGCGAGGCGCGGGCGCTTTCAGAGAATCCGCTCGCCATGAGGCGGTTATTTGGAGTTCTTCTTGTAGTATTTGATGAGTTTGGGAAGAATCTCCTCGTAGTTGCCAGTGATCACGTAGTCGGCGATACCGTTGATCGGAGCATTTTCGTCGTTGTTAACGGAAATGATGATGGAGCTTTCCTTCATGCCGGCGATGTGCTGGATCTGACCGGAGATACCGCATGCGATGTAAAGCTTGGGGCGCACGGTAACACCGGTCTGACCAATCTGGCGGGCATGCTCGGCAAATCCGGCGTCGACGGCGGCGCGGGTGGCGCCTACTTCGGCTCCGAGCACGTCGGCGAGCTGGTAGAGGAGGTCGAAGCCTTCCTTGCTGCCTACGCCATAGCCGCCGGCCACGATGATGGAGGCGTTCTTGATGTTGATTTTCGATTTCTCGATGTGGCGGTCGATGATTTCTACTACGAAATCCGTGTCGGCCACGTATTTCCTGGCGTCGAGTTCGATTACCTCACCTTTGTGGGCGGAATCGAAGATTTCTTTCTTCATAACACCCTCGCGTACGGTGGCCATCTGCGGACGGCAGTCGGGATTGACGATTGTGGCCACGATGTTGCCGCCGAAAGCCGGACGGATCTGGTAGAGCAGGTTCTGGTATTCCTTGCCGGTCTTGGGATCCTTGTGGTCGCCGATTACAAGCGATGTGCAGTCGGCCGTAAGGCCCGAATGGAGGCAGGAGGATACGCGCGGACCGAGGTCTCGGCCGATGCATGTGGCGCCCATCAGGCAGATCTGCGGCTTGATTTCGCGGAAGAGGTTGATGAGCACGGCTGCGTGGGGGTTGGAGGTGTAGGGATAGAGGCGCTTGTCGGCCACTTTATACACTACGTCGGCACCATAGGGGAAAAGTTGGTTTTCCACCCCGTCGAGATTGTCGCCTATTACGACGGCCTCGAGTTTCACGCCGAGCTGCGATGCGAGCTGGCGGCCTTTGGTGAGAAGTTCGAGGCTTACGTCGGCCACTTTGCCGTCCTCAAACTCGCAATATACAATGAGGTTGTTCTGATCTTGCATGGATGTCTGATTTCTTTAGTGCCCCGCGGCGCTTACCTCTGAAAGGTTGTGCCTGAGGTGGGGCGAAGGTGGGAGGTTAGCCTATGGTGTGGTTGGCGATAAGATCTTTGATGAGGTTTTCAATCTGTTCGTCGTCGTTGCCGAGACACAGACTCTCTTTGGCGGTGAACACCACATTCTCGATGGCTTTCACTTTGGTGGGAGAGCCGGCCATGCCTATCTGTTCGGGGTCAGCCTCGACATATGCGGCGCTCCACTCCTTGAGCTGGAGATCGGGGTTAGCCTCCACAATGGCCTTTACGGCTTCGGGCATCTTCTCGAGCTCGGAGGGGGATGCTGCACGCTTGAATTTCATGGTGCGGCGTGCGTTGCGCGGACGGCATTCGGCCGCCGAACCGTTGACGGTAATCACGCAGGGGAGCGGAGCCTTTACGGTCTCCACGCCTGATTCCAGGCGGCGCTTCACGGTGATATGGCCGTCGGAGAGGTCGAGAATTTCTTCGGCATACGTAACCTGGGGCAGTCCGAGCTTCTCGGCTACCTGGGGACCTACCTGGGCGGTGTCGCCGTCGATAGCCTGGCGGCCACACAGCATAATGTCGATTTTGCCCATCTTCTTGATGGCCTGGGCAAGCGAATAGGAGGTGGCCAGAGTGTCGGCGCCTCCGAGAGCGCGGTCGGTGAGCACGATGCCGGTGTCGGCACCGCGATACATGGCTTCGCGTATTACTTCGGCTGCACGCGGCAGACCCATGGTGAGCATGGTCACGGTGGAGCCGGGGTTGGCGTCCTTAAGGCGCAGAGCCTGTTCCAAGGCATTGAGATCTTCAGGATTGAAGATTGCGGGGAGGGCGGCGCGGTTGATTGTACCGTCCTCCTTCATAGCATCTTTTCCTACGTTGCGGGTGTCGGGCACCTGCTTGGCAAGAACTACGATGTTTAAGCTCATAATCTGGAGTTATTGGTTGGTTTAATTGTTTCTTGATTTTCACGCCAAGAGGCCTGCGGTGGAGCCGCAGGCGCTCTGAAAAAGGGCGATATTCGGTGCAAATTTACTCAAAATGACCCATTAACCAAAATCAACGGGCTGTTTTTTCAGGGCAACCGCATCAAAATCAGAGAAGAAAAGTACCGGATTCATCATGCCGACA
>UREH01000170.1 GCA_900546835.1 uncultured Porphyromonadaceae bacterium | reverse complement strand
GTCTGCCTTACAAGCAGAGGGTCGGGGGTTCGAATCCCTCAGCGCCCACCACTCAAACCTCATTCGGCTTATGTTTCGGCTCTGGAGAGGGCGCCGCCGGGTTTCGGGAATGTTGCATAGCCTTTAGGCTGCGCCTCCTGCCGAGAGACATGTAGAAACGGCCGTTTGAAAACTTCTCGCTTTAGAAAGCCTACTGAGGGCGCTTAGCTCAGCTGGTTCAGAGCGTCTGCCTTACAAGCAGAGGGTCGGGGGTTCGAATCCCTCAGCGCCCACCACTCAGATTACAACACCGAACGCGGAGAAAATCGATTTTCTCCGCGTTTGTTGATTTATAAGTCGTTATGCCAATCGTTCAAGCCGATCTCCACACCCACACCATCGTCAGCGGCCACGCCTACAGCACCATTCAGGAAATGGCCGCCGAAGCCGCGCGCCGCGGTCTGAGAATTCTCGGAATCACTGAGCACGCACCATCTATTCCCGGCACATGCGGAAAGATTTATTTCACCAACATGCACGTAGTACCGCGCGAGATGTATGGTATCCGCCTGATGCTCGGATGCGAAATCAATATCCTCGACACCGACGGACGTATCGACCTTGACGATGCCACAATCGCTCGCCTCGACATTACAATCGCCGGCATTCACGACATCTGCTGGCGCGGAGGCACCGTCGACGAAAACACCGCAGGCATGATTCGAGTGATGGAAAATCCCAAAATCCAGATGATAAGCCATCCGGCCGACGGCACCGCCACGCTTCATCTCGAAGAGCTTGTGAAGGCCTCACGACGCACAGGTACCATACTGGAAATCAACAACCATTCGCTTTCGCCCAACCGCACAAAGCGAATTCTCGCCGAACCCAACAGCCTGGAGCTCCTGCGTCTCTGCAAACGCTACGAAGTTCCCGTAGTTCTCGGCAGCGACGCCCATATCTCCTTTCAGATTGCCGACTACGACCGCATCCGCCCTCTTCTTCAGGCCACTGAATTCCCCGACGACCTCATTCTGAACTACGACGCCGACCAGCTGATCGCCACTCTAAAACCGCTGAAAGGCAACTGAACAAGCCAAAACACATTGCCGTCCCTACAATTTTGAGAGACATCAAGCGTTTATAGGCCGCATGGCAACGGCTGTATCAGCAATCAGTTAAGATAAACCCGGTCAAGGGTAAATGTACCGAATGTATTGAGGGTCAGTGTCATCTTGTCGCCATGGATGTATCCGGCAACCACGTCGCCGTCGAAACGCAGGCGGAACTCACCGCTGTTCTGGTCGAAGGTATAATTGCACACCTCATGCTGATACAGCGTGACGAAATCAGGCTCGTAGACGTTCACCTCGCAGCGCGATGAAGAAGTCACTTCCACTTCAGTAAGATACCCCGTGTGTGGATTTACTCCGCGCCAGAACGAACCGTCGGGACGGGGACGCTCCTTTCTAATTTCGTATTTCGTTGTTGTTATCATAAAACACTAAAATTCAAATACATAGATATTAACAATCACATAACTCGCTGATTATCAAGGTGGGTGAACTTTGGGTGAACATTTCACCACAAAAACACCCAAAAAGTGCTGAAAGTTCGCAATTATGGAGGGATTTTTGGACGATATTGACGCATAAAAAAGGTTGATTATTGCTATTACTAAGCTAATAATCAACCTTTTACTCATTGGAGCGGTAGACGAGGCTCGAACTCGCGACCCTCAGCTTGGGAAGCTGATGCTCTACCAACTGAGCTACTACCGCATCGGTTTTACGTCTGCAAAGATAAAGCCTTTCGCCGAATTTTGCAAAAAAATCGCAGTTAAGTGATCGGTCTGATTTGGAAGGACGGAACAAAAACTTCGGTTTCTCAGCAGATAAAAAGGTGCAGGCGCGTGGGGGCTGTGTCGGTGGGGATGCGTCCTGACGGGACAGTAAACTGCAGAGGGAGATAATCTGTGGAAAAGGTCGCCATGGTGCCCCCCACGCCTACGGCAAGCAGAGCGTCGTCCGCCCCATATAGTGCATACTGCAACTGGCAGCTTCCCATAGGCGCGATGCGGCGTAGGGTGGCGGTCATCACAATACCCGTAACGTCGAGGTCAACCGCCAGGGGTGTTTCAACAGTCGCACCGAATACGGCCGCCTTAGCCACGTCGAGAGTGATTACCGAATTCAGATGAGCGATTTTTTCGGCTACAGTCAGGGTATGCCATGCGGGCGCCGGCTCCTTTTCTCCATATTCCTCCAGAGGTTCGGCGACTTCCTCACAGCGGTCGCTCGCATCAATCCTGCCGCAAACCACGGGAAGATACCGCTCATCCCAGCCTATCGCCCTCGCATACGCAGTGAACACTTCCTCCACCAGCTCCGGCACAAAGCCCGTGTGGGCCTGAAAATGACTCACGAACGCAGCCACCTGGTCCGTGCCCTCTCCGAAAGCGGAAAACCGCTCGAAAGCCCCGCTGCGGATGGCTGTCCGTACGGCGAAGCGAAGGGCAGCACGCCGGTCGAAGCACTCCAGCCGGTCAAGACGCTCGAGAGCAGCCGCCGGGAGCGTCTGGCCATCGGCCGACAATTCCGTTATAGCCTGGCGTATAGCTTCGTCGAGTTTCATACCGGCAAAGTTAACAATTATTTCCGAATACGTACACCTGTAACATATCCGTACACCACCATAAATGCCAAATGCCAAATTATCAATGATTTAAGTTTTTTGGCACGCTTTCTGCATCCTTATCTGGCACGAACAGAAACATATATATACGTCAATCAAAAATTCCAACCCATATGGACCGTGAGATATCAGCCGATATTAAAAAATCCCGCCGACGCCGCGTGGCGCTCCGCATCGCTGCCGGAATAGCCGGAGCCGGCGTAATCGTGGGGCTTATCGCCGCATTCTCGACTCCGACAGTCAAATTTACCGAAATTCAGACCGGTATCGTGAGCCGTGGTGCGCTTGAAACGACCGTACGCGCCAGCGGCACCGTGGCGCCCGCATTCGAGATGATAATCAACTCTCCGGTAGAAAGCCGCATCGACGAAGTCTACTGCCATGCCGGCGACACGCTCGCCGAAGGCACTCCCCTGCTGCGCCTCGACCTCACCGCCGCCGAGACCGAACTGAAAACCCTCGACGACGAGCGCCGCCGCCTCCATCTCGAAAACGAGCAGACGCGCCTTACCAACCGCACCTACATCGCCGACCTCGAGATGCAGATGCGCGTAAAGGAAATGGAGCTTAACCGCCTGCGCCAGGAAATGTGCAGCGAACGTCGGCTCGACAGCATCGGCTCTGGCACCGGCGACCGCGTGCGACAGGCCGAATTCGCCTACGAGACGGCGCGCCTCCAGCTCGACCAGTTGCGCAGGCAGCTCGCCAACGAGCGCGGCGTGCGCGCCAACTCCGAGAAAATGAAGCATCTGGAAATCGACATCTTCAACAAGAACTACGCCGAGAAGGAGCGCACGCTCGACGACGCCAAACTTCGCTCGCCCCGGGCAGCCACTCTCACCTTCATCAACGACCGCGTGGGCGCCCGCGTGGGGCAGGGCGAGAGAGTTGCCACAATCGCCGACCTCAGCCATTTCAAGATATCATCTGAAATCTCCGACGCGCTGGCCACCCGCGTGGTGTCCGGCGGAGGCGTCACGGTGAAAATAGGCTCGACCGCCATCGAGGGGCGCATCACTGCAGTGGAACCCACCTCGAAAGGCGGCGTGGTAACCTTCGACGTCGCCCTCGACGACGATACCAATCCCCGCCTGCGCTCCGGCCTGCGGGTAGACGTACACGTGAAATGCGATATCCGCGACGATGCCGTCCGCATCCCCGCAGGCTCCTACTACCGCGGTCCCGGCGACTATACCATCTTCACCGTCGACGGCAACGCCCTGCACGCTCACAAGGTGAAGCTCGGCGAATCAAACTACGACTATGTCGAGGTAATCTCCGGCCTCAACCCGGGCGAGACCGTGGTGACCTCCGACATGACCCCATATGCCAACAAATCAAAACTTAACTTAAAATGAGCATCATCAGCCTCAACGGTGTGGAGAAAGTATACCGCACCAAAGAAATCGAGACCATAGCCCTCGACAACGTTAACCTCGACGTAGACCGCGGCGAATTCCTCAGCGTAATGGGTCCGTCGGGTTGCGGGAAGTCCACACTGCTTAATATAATAGGACTGCTCGACTCCCCCACCAAGGGAACAGTATCCATCAAAGGCACCGACACCCTCGGCATGGGCGACGACACTCTCGCACGCTTCCGCAACTCAAGCATCGGTTTCGTGTTCCAGAGTTTCCACCTCATCCCCACACTTAGCGTGGCCGACAACGTGGAGCTCCCTCTGCTCTACCGCAAGGGAGTATCGACCGCCGAACGCCGGCGCCTGGTGGAGCAGGTAATCGAGCGTGTGGGGCTCACCCCTGTCTCTTATACACATCTCCGAGCCCACGAGACACTGAG
>UREH01000169.1 GCA_900546835.1 uncultured Porphyromonadaceae bacterium | reverse complement strand
ACTCAGATTCGACCGGTCAGGCCTACGGCTTCACCAAGCCATACAGCGAGGAGACCGCCCGCCTGATCGACCAGGAAGTGGCCCGTATTGTCGACGAGCAGTATCAGCGCGCCAAGCAGATTCTGCGCGAATATGCCGCAGGCCACAACAAGCTGGCAGAAGTGCTCTACACACGCGAGGTAATCTTCACCGAAGATGTGGAGCAGATTTTCGGCAAACGCCGCTGGACCTCGCGCACCGACGAAATCCTTGCCGCACAGCAGACAGCCGAGCAGCTCCGCGACGCAGAGAAAGCCAAGGCATCGGATGCACCCGAAGTGGAAGATGTCGAAGCCAAGGATGCATCCGACCCTGGAGAGCCGGCAGACAAAAAAGACCGGTCCGACGGCGTGACGCCCCCGCCCGTCCCCCGGAAAAACGACAGCAAGTAAGCGGCCGAACGGTTTTCCGACAATCACCCGGTGGCAAACTTCCCGTCGAAATCATCATAACGCCGATTTTAGAGGGCGTTTAATATAATCTCTTAAATTCCAACCGTAAAATTGTATTATTAAACACCCTCTTCAAACCAATCCTGAACAATGTCAAATCCAGCACCATTCACCCCACAATCCACCATGCGGTCGCTGATATCGGCCGATCCCACCCTCCTGATGGTGCTCACGCGCTTCGGCATCTCGCTCGGATTCGGCGATAAACTCGTAGAAGAGGTCTGTGCCGACAACGGGCTCGACTGCCCTACGTTTCTCGCCGTGGCAAACTTTATGAGCGGCCGCCCGGCCGATCATACCCTCATAAAGCTGCCGACGCTGATGGCATATCTGAAAAATGCCCACACATATTTTCTCGATTTCGTTCTGCCGCTGATTCGCCGCAAACTGATCGACGCCATCGACACTTCGCGCACCGACGGGCTCGGATTCCTCATTCTCCGCTTTTACGACGACTATGTGACCGAAGTTTCGCGGCATATGGACGCGGAAGACCGACGCGTATTTCCCTATGTGGAAAATCTTCTGAAAAGCCTCCCCGCGCCCGACAGTTTCAATATCGGCAAATTCGCCTCCCACCATACCCATATCGACCCAAAGCTCAAGGAGCTCAAGGATATGGTGGTACGCTACTATCCCGAAAAGGGAAACGATATGCTCAATTCGGCCCTTTTCGATATCATAACCTGCGAACACGACCTGCACATGCACTGTCTGGTGGAAGACCGGCTGTTTGTGCCGGCTGTACGGAGGCTTGAGCGCGAAATCGAACAGAGCCCCGCACGCCTCCCGGCCGACACGAGCGCCCACGGCGCCGACGAGCCCCAGTCGGATGCCGAAAAAATCGCCACCCTCTCCAACCGCGAGAAAGAGATAATCGTGCAGATTGCAAAAGGGCTGTCCAACAAGCAGATTGCCGATGCCCTCTGTCTGTCGGTCCACACCGTGACAACCCACCGCCGCAACATCAGCGCCAAACTCCAGATACATTCAATGGCCGGTCTGACGATTTTTGCCATCGTCAACCATCTGATAGCGCTTCAGGACATTCCGCGGCCTCGCTGATATGCACATTCCATTTGCATATTACGAAATTTACATTTAATTTTGTAGTAAGTAATCGATATTAATCAACTGATTGAAATTATTTTAACATTCCCCTCCCTCTCCCTCCATCCACATATTAATCATTATCATCCCAATCGTATGAAACATTGCAACACATGCGGGAAAGCCAACGCCGACGAGGCTCAATTCTGCTCATATTGCGGAGCACAGCTTACCCAGACACAGCAACAGAATTACACTCAGGCACAGCAGCCATACACCCAGCCACAGCAGCCCTATACTCCGGGGCAGCAATCCTACGGCTACTCGAACTTCAACGCCGAGGATTACTACGCACGCAACAATGCTTTCGATTCCGACGCGCTCGGCAAGAGCCGCGGAATATTCGCCTTGCTCGCCATCTTCATCGGAGGCCTCGGCGTTCAGTATTTCTACATCGGCAAGACCACTGCCGGCCTGCTCACCATTCTCCTGTCGGTAGTTACGTGCGGCTTCTGGAGCCTTCTCACGCTGATTCAGGGCATCATTCTGCTCTGCTCGGACAACTACTATTTCGACCGCAAATTCGTGTACTCGAATTCGGTCCTTCCACTGTTCTGATACAGAGGGCTCTCTCCGCGTCCCCTCTCTCCGCCGCCTCCTCTCCGAGCCTGCCAGTCAAATCAATACCTATGTAAACCCGTTATGTACGAAGACTACGAAGACATCACAGAGCTCTTCCTCGCTATTCTCCACGAGGCCGACAGCCTGGACGTTGCGGAATCTGAATTCAAAAAAATCATCGCCGACGACGACACTCTGCACCAGAAGTACCGCGACTGGTGTCACGAAGTCGGCAACAGCGAACGCAACGGCTTCATCGACTTCTGCGAAGAATATCTACAGGACCGCGATGAGGTCTGGGACAACCTTAACGATTTCGACGAAGACGAATAATTCCGCAGATGTTGCAAAGCTATGCCTCTGTATTAATGAAGTCGTTTAAACTTTTTCTTCAAATGGCTTCAATGATGAAACGGCGTTTTGCAATATCAGCCGAAATGAACCTTACATACTGAAGAAGAATGGCTGAAACACTTCCACTGCGTCTCCCGGCCGAATGGGAGGACTACGACACCGTAATGATAGCGTGGCCTCACGCCGCCACCGACTGGGCCGATATGCTCCCGGAGATTACCCGGTGTTACGTCAACCTGGCCGAAGCTGTGGTAGTGCGCAGCGGGCTGCGTCTGCTCGTGGTTACTCCCGAACCGGAGGCTGTGGCTGACAAACTAAGCCATCTGCCGAAGGAAAAGATCCTCCTGTTCGCCTGTCCGACCAACGACACCTGGACGCGCGACTACGGACCGATAACCGTGGTAGACGGTGGAGAGCCGTGTGCCGTCGACTTCCAGTTCAACGGCTGGGGGCTGAAATTCGCCGCCGACCTCGACAATATGGTCAACCTCCGCATGCTTCACGCATCGTTGCTGACCCCACGCTACTGCTCGCGCCTGAATTACACGCTCGAAGGAGGGGCAATCGAATCCGACGGCCGAGGAACCATGCTCGCAAACGCGCAGACCCTTATGGCCCTTAACCGCAACGGAGTCACAGACGAACGCCATCTCCGGAGCTATTTCCGCGAGAACCTCGGCATCGAGATGCTGCATCTGCTACACCATGGCGCTCTCGAAGGCGACGATACCGACAGCCATATCGACACGCTCGCGCGCCTGGCGCCCGACGATACGATTCTATATGTAAAATCCTATCGTCCCGACGACACACACACGCCCGACCTCGACGCCATGGAAGCCGAACTGAAAGAATTGCGTACGCCCGACGGCAATCCTTACAACCTCATTGCCCTGCCGCTGCCCGAGCCGATTTACGATACCGACGGCGAGCGGTTGCCGGCCACATACGCAAATTTTCTCATTACTCCACGCACGGTGCTGATGCCGACTTACGCCCAGCCGGACCTCGACCGGATGGCCGCGCAGATGCTGCAGATAGCATTTCCCGACCGCGAAATTGTGGGTGTGGACTGCCGCGCGCTCATACGTCAGCACGGATCACTCCACTGCGCTACGATGCAGCTCCCCGCTGGAGTTCTGAGAATCTGACAGTCTGACATTTTTACATCCATTCCACAAAATAGAACATCATGCCCGGAAAATTGCCCATAGGGATAATCCAACAGCACAATACCGCCGACGCGCACCTGAACCGCGCCAGAATCGCATACAAGACGGCCGAACTCGCCGCCAAAGGAGCAAAACTGATTGTCAACCAGGAACTGCACGATTCGCTCTACTTCTGCCAGAGCGAAAACGTAGACCTCTGCTCGCTGGCAGTGGCAATCCCTTCGGAAACGACTGAGTTCTATGCCGACCTTGCACGACGCCACGGCGTGGTAATCGTCACCTCGATTTTCGAACGCCGTGCGCCCGGACTATATCACAATACGGCGGTGGTATTCGACTCCGACGGCTCCATGGCCGGAAAATACCGCAAGATGCACATTCCCGACGATCCGGCCTACTACGAAAAGTTCTATTTCACGCCCGGCGACCTCGGTTTCGAGCCTATCGACACTTCGGTAGGACGTCTCGGTGTGCTCGTATGCTGGGACCAGTGGTATCCCGAAGCAGCACGCCTGATGGCGCTCCGCGGCGCGGAAATACTCATCTACCCCACGGCTATCGGCTTCGAATCGAGCGACACCCCCGAGGAACAACAACGCCAGCACGAGGCGTGGACCACGGTGCAGCGCGGTCACGCAATCGCCAACGGGCTCCCCGTGGTGGCAGTAAACCGCGTGGGGCACGAACCCGACCCGACAGCTCTTACCAACGGTATACAGTTCTGGGGCTCAAGCTTCGTTGCCGGCCCCCAGGGTGAACTGCTTCATCGCTCCCCTGCCGACGCCGAGGATACCGCTGTCGTAGAAATAGATC
>UREH01000168.1 GCA_900546835.1 uncultured Porphyromonadaceae bacterium | reverse complement strand
TGCATATCGTCGGCAGCGTCAGATGTGTATAAGAGACAGATCCAGCAGTCGCGTCCGAAGTGCTCGAGCAGCCGCGGAAACACCTCCACAACGAAGGCGTGGCGCGTTTCAAACGGTACGCCGGGCATTGCTACGAGCACTTTCCCTCCGCGCTCGAACCACATCACCGGAGCGGTGCCGAGGGCGTTGCGAATCGGCATACACGAAGTCGGCACCATCGCCTGACTCTCCGTCAGACGGTTCATGTCAAGTCCGCGACGCGCGAAGATGCTCTTTACGTTTTCCATCACTTCGGCGTCGAAGCGCAGTTCGCCGCCAAACACCTCTATGAGCGTGGCTTTGGTAATGTCATCCTTTGTGGGGCCGAGGCCGCCGGTAGTGAGCACCACGTCGGTGGCGTCGAGGGCTGTTTCAATGGCGTCGCGTATGGCCGCAGAATCGTCGGCCACGGTGGTTACCTGCGCCACCTGCCATCCGGCGGGGGCGATTGCGCGGGCGATGTCGCCGGAATTGGTGTCGGTCACCTGGCCGAGCAGCAGTTCGTCGCCGATGACTATTATGCTGACTTTCATATGAATGCTAAGTGAGAAAAATGGCTGGACGCGGCTTTCATACCGTCACGCGGGCATAGGGGGCGAGCGAGTAGGGGCAGAATTCCTTGTCGAGATATTTGTAGTATCCGGCAATGGCCACCATGGCGGCGTTGTCGGTGGTGAAGGCGCGTTCGGGGATAAAGGCCGTCAGTCCGTGGGCCTCGCAGTAGTCGGCTACGGCCTCGCGCACGCCCGAATTGGCCGATACGCCGCCGCCGATTGCCACGGTCGACACGCCGGTCTGTTTTACGGCCTTGTCGAGCTTGTCGAGCAGTATCTCGATGATGGTACGCTGGAGAGAGGCGGCCAGGTCGGCCTTGTTCTTCTCGATGAAATCGGGATCGAGGCGCTTCTGGTCGCGCAAGGTATAGAGAAATGAGGTTTTCAGTCCTGAAAAACTGTAGTCGAGGCCGGGAATATGCGGTTTGGCGAAGCGGAAGCGCTTAGGGTCGCCCTCGGAGGCCAGGCGGTCGATGTGCGGACCTCCGGGATATGGGAGACCCATCACCTTGGCGCACTTGTCGAACGCTTCGCCGGCGGCGTCGTCGATAGTCTGGCCAAGAATTTCCATATCGTTGTAGTTCTTCACCAGAATCAGCTGGGAGTTGCCACCGGAGATAAGCAGGCAGAGAAACGGGTATTCAGGCACGCGGTCGTCGGGTTTGCGGCGCACGAAATGGCTGAGCACATGGCCATGGAGGTGGTTTATGTCGACGATGGGGATGCGCAGGCCCAGCGAAAGCCCTTTGGCAAAGGAGGTGCCCACAAGCAGCGAGCCCAGCAATCCCGGGCCGCGGGTGAACGCTATGGCCGAAAGATCGGTCTTGCTTATGCCCGCACGGCGTATTGCCGCGTCGACTACCGGCACGATGTTCTGCTGGTGGGCGCGCGATGCCAGTTCCGGTACCACGCCGCCGTATTCCTCGTGAACGCTCTGGGATGCGATTACGTTGGAGAGCAGCAGCCCGTCGCGGATTATTGCCGCGGAAGTGTCGTCGCAGCTCGATTCAATTCCTAATATCGTGATAGCCATTACTCAGATGCTTTATGAATTTGGCGGCCGATTGTTCTGTCAGAAGGTCTGCATGTCGACCAGATGCTTGTAGTAGCCGTTTTTGGCCATGAGTTCCTGGTGGGTGCCGCGCTCTACGATGCGGCCTTCGTGGAGCACGCAGATAAGGTCGGCGTTTTTGATGGTGGAGAGACGGTGGGCGATTACCAGTGTGGTACGGCCCTCCATCAGTCGGTCGAGGGCCTCCTGCACGAGTTTTTCACTCTCTGTGTCGAGGGCGGAGGTGGCCTCGTCGAGAATGAGCAGGGGCGGGTTCTTGAGTATGGCGCGGGCAATCGAGATGCGCTGGCGCTGACCGCCCGACAGACGGCAGCCGCGGTCGCCGATGTTGGTGTCGTAGCCTTTTTCCGATGCCATTATGAACTCGTGGGCATTGGCAACCTTGGCGGCGCGCTCCACCTCCTCGCATGTGGCGTTTTCCACACCGAAGGTTATGTTGTTGTAGAAGGTGTCGTTGAAAAGGATGGCTTCCTGGTTGACGTTGCCCATGAAGGAGCGGAGGTCGTGGACGCGCATGTCGCGCACGTCGATACCGTCGACCTTGATGGCGCCTTTCTGCACGTCGTAGAAGCGCGGCAGGAGGTCGGCCATGGTCGATTTGCCTGAGCCCGACTGCCCTACGAGGGCCACTGTGGAGCCGGCCGGTATGTCAAGGCTGACGTCGTGGAGCACTTCGTTGTCGCCGTAGGCGAACGTGACGTCGTCGTATGTGATATGGCCTTGGAGATGCTTGATCTCACGTGGCTTCTCGGGGTCGGTGATGGGATTCTTCGCGCCGAGAATCTTATCGACGCGCACCATCGAGGCGAGGCCTTTCTGGATGGAGTACATCGCCTTGCTGAGGTCTTTGGCCGGGTTGATTATGGTGTAGAAAATCACCATGTAGTAGATGAATTCCGATGCGTTGAGGCTCGAAGTGCCCCCGAGGATGAGCGAGCCGCCGAACCAGAGCACGATGGCTATGGCCGTGGTGCCGAGGAATTCGCTCATGGGGTGGGCGAGCGATTGGCGCCGGGCTATGCGGTTGCTCAGCCGGTAGTAGGTCTGGTTCTCGCGATGGAAGCGGGCCTTCACCTTCTCTTCGGCATTGAAGGCCTTGATGATGCGCAGTCCGCCGAGACATTCCTCGATGGTGCTCATCAGTACGCCCCACTGGTTCTGCTGCTCCAGGGATTTACGTTTGAGCGACTTTCCCACCTGACCCATCACGAGGCCGGCCAGAGGCAGAAGCACCAGTACAAACACTGTGAGCTGCCAGGATATGGCAAACATGGTGCCCAGACATGCCAGAATCATTATGGGATTCTTGAACATCATGTCGAGGCTCTGCATGATGGAATTCTCGATTTCAGCCACGTCGCCGCTCATGCGCGCCATCACGTCGCCTTTGCGGGCAGAGGTGAAGAAGGAGATGGGCAGCGATACCATCTTGTTGAACACATAGTTGCGTATGTCGCGCACTATGCCGTTGCGCATCGGGATTATGAAGTAGGAGCAGAGGTATGTTACGCCCGTCTTCAGGCCGGTCATCACCACGAGAAGAGCGGCCAGCATGGCCAGCGTGGTAGCTTGTCCGTATTCGGCTATGGCTTCCTGGGTGTAGTAGTAGAAGTTGTTGATTATCACATCCTTCACCGAGCCCTGGCCGAGAGTCATGTATTCATAGACTCCCTCGCGCACCTTGAAGAGCATCTCGAGGATGGGGATGATGATGGCGAAGGAAAAGAGGGTGAGAATGGCCGAGAGGATGTTGCAGATTATGTTGAGAACCACAAACTTTTTATATGGCGGAACAAATCTACGGAGTATGTCGAAAAAATCTTTCATTTTGGAGTCGGTAGTTTTAGCGTCGCAAATTTACGCAAAAAATCCCGTTTGGCCATCTTTACGATTTACAATATCGAGCGTGTGGATAGGAAGAGACATGACGGTGTCGCCGCTATCCGGACTGAATAGATGAGGCTGCGCCGTAGATATCAGTTACGACACAGCCTCCTGTAAGAGCGTATTCGGGTTGTTGTTACTTGACGAGCTCCATGCCTTTGCGGATGGCGGCTTCGTTGGCGGGTATCAGTTTGTGGTGGCGCTCCGGAAGGGCTTTTTTTAGACCGCGCACCACGGCTTCAACCGGTACGTCGGGACGCATTTTCAGCAGCGCGCCGAGCAGAATCATGTTGTAGCTCTTGGCCTGACCCATCTCTATGGTGGCGTCCATTGCATCGACCGGCACCACGGTGATGTCGGTGCGGGTGGGGGCATGGTGGATTCCGTAGGGGTCGTAGATGAGTACTCCTCCGGGTTTCACCTTGCTTTCGAACTTGTCGAGGCTCTGCTGGTTGAGGATCACGGCTGTATCGTAGCGGTCGAGCACCGGCGACGAGATGGGTTCGTCGCTGAGAATCACGGTCACGTTGGCTGTGCCGCCGCGCTGTTCGGGTCCGTAGGAGGGCATCCATGTGACTTCCAGGTCGTTTTCGAGGGCTGCGTATGCCAGGATTTTACCCATGGAGAGCACGCCTTGTCCGCCGAATCCGGCTATAATTATTTCGTCGGTCATTTCTGAGTAGGTTTGAATGGTTGGAAATGCAGACGCGGTTTTATTTGGCGTCGGTTGCTTCTGCTTTGGTGGTGTCTTTCACGTCGCCCAGCGGGTAGTGGGCGAACATGTTCTCGGCCATCCACTGGTTGGCTTTCTCGGGGGTCATTTTCCATCCCGACGAGCAGGTGCTGACAATCTCGACAAACGAGGTGCCTTTCTTGGCCTGGGCGTTGAGGAAGGCTTTCTTGAGGGCTGCCTTCGCTTTGCGCACGGCGGCGGGGGTGTGGACGGCCTGACGGGTCACGTAGCATGTGCCGTCGAGTAGACTGACCACATCGGCAACCTTGAGAGGGAAGCCGTTAAGGTCGTGGCGGCGGCCGTAGGGGGTGGTGGCAGTCTTGGCGCCC
>UREH01000167.1 GCA_900546835.1 uncultured Porphyromonadaceae bacterium | reverse complement strand
GCCCTGGAGCTGCGGCGTCCCGGAGCGGCAGTGTCTGAGCGCAGCGAGTTCTGCCGCTCAGCCGCAGCGCGGCCGCTCTCGCCGTAAAGTTTTTCTCCGCGCCTCTGGGTCTTTTGGTTCTTTTCGGCCTGCGAAAAGGACACCCGCCCCTGCTGCAATCATATATGGATCAAATGTGATTGCGGCAGGGGCGTCGTGTTATCGGGGCCGTAGTTTCTCTATCGGGGTGGGGAATCAGGATTCGGTGAGCTCGGTGAAGGCGAAGGGGAGGGTGGAGACGATAGAGGGGAGACGATAGATTTTATCGCGGCCGGCAAGGAGGAGCTCAACGGGGTGGCCGGCAAGCATTTCATACTCAAGGAGTGCCTGATGGCATGCACCGCAGGGGGCAGTGGGCTCACAGGTGAATTCGCCGTCAAGACCGCGGGCGGCTATGGCAATTGCCTCGAATTTAGCCTCCGGATAGCGGGCGTGGGCGTAGTAGCAGGCGGAACGCTCGGCGCAGGTGCCCGAGGGGAAAGCTACATTCTCCTGGTTTGAGCCGACCACAGTCTCGCCGTTGCTCAGGGCGATGGCGGCTCCCACACGAAAATGAGAGTATGGGGCGTAGCTGCGCTCGGTGGCTTCGCGAGCAAGGCGCACGAGCTCGGCCTCGCGCCGGTCGAGTTCTGCGTAGGTGAGTTCTTCGTATGGTATGGTAATTGTCAGGGATTTCATCGGTTCGTGCTGTAATAAGGTTTGAGATCGGAAGGTTGTTCATCAAAGTTAAATCATTATTTTCAAAAAAAAGCCAAATCGGGCCGATTTTTTTTGACCTTTCGCCTTAATTCACTAATTTTGCGCCTTGAACGCCCATATGCCCTCCGGCCTCGGGGCTATCACATTTCCGCATAACAATAAAATACGATACAACACCCCATGTCAAAAGAAAAACAGCCTGCCACCGAAACCGGTCTGGACAATCTCAACGACTCGCTCACCCAAACCGTACAGAAGGTGCAGGACAACAAGAAAATCATCACCATCTGCAGCCTTGCAGTGGTTGCAATCGCCGCAATCATTCTCGCCTACGTCTATTTCTTCCGTCAACCCGGCATCCAGAAGGCCAACGACGCCATCGGAGCGGCCGACCTCGAGCTTGCTCTGGGCAACGACTCCACCGCAATGGCAAAATACATGGACCTTGCCGACAACGGCAGCTACGAGGCGTCGAACCGCGCCGCCCTGCAGAGCGCCATACTTCTCTATGAAAAAGGAGACTACGAGAAGGCATTGAAATACGCCGACAGCTACTCCCCCACCGAGGAAATCATCGGCGCCGGCGCCAAATCGCTCAAAGGCGACTGCCTGGTGAACCTCGACCGTCTGGACGAAGCTGTAAAGGCCTACAAGGACGCCATATCGCGCTCCGACAACAACCCCGCCTACACTCCCTTCTTCCTCATGAAGCTCGCACGCGTCTACGCCGCCCAGGGCAACCACAAGGATGAGGCAGACACATATCAGACCATCCTTACCGACTATCCGCTCTACGGCCAGGCCCACAACATCGATGTGGAGAAACTCCTGGACCGCGCACGCCTCCAGGCTAAATAATGTGCTCCGCCCCATAAGGGGTGCATGCACTACCGTACATAGAAACTTCAACAGAAAGGCTCTCCCCGGGTTTCATCCAAGCCGGCGGATAGCCTTTCTTGCAAACAATAAGCCACAATTTCCACCAGCCACTTAAAATCAGAAAACACTATGTCGACAAATACAGTAGACCAACCTAAGAAAGTGACCACCTCGACGGTGGCCCGCATGAAGCAGGCAGGCGAGAAAATCGCCATGATTACCGCCTACGACTACACAATGGCCCAGCTCGTAGACGCCGCCGGCGTAGACCTTATCCTTGTGGGCGACTCGGCCGCCAACGTGATGACAGGCTACAGCTCAACCCTCCCCATCACCCTCGACGAAATGATATACCACGGCAAATGCGTGGCCAACGGCACCCGGCGCGCCATGGTGATAGTCGACATGCCTTTCGGCACCTATCAGGGCGACGAGCACACGGCGGTCCGTTCGGCCGTGCGCATCCTCAAGGAGAGCGGCGCCTCAGCCGTGAAGCTTGAGGGCGGAAGCGAAATCTGCGGGTCGATCGAGCGTATACTCTCCGCCGGCATCCCCGTGATGGGACATCTTGGACTTACCCCACAGTCGGTGAATAAGTTCGGAGGCTACGGCATCCGCGCCAAAGAGGAGGCTGAGGCCCAGCGCCTCATCGACGACGCCCTGATGCTTCAGGAGCTCGGTTGCTTCGCCCTGGTGCTTGAAAAGGTGCCTGCCGAACTTGCAGCGCGTGTGGCCCGCATGCTGCGCATCCCCGTAATCGGTATCGGCGCCGGCGCCGGCGTTGACGGCCAGGTGCTCGTGCTGCAGGACATGCTGGGAATGAACCGCGGATTCCGTCCGAAATTCCTCCGCACATACGCTTCGCTGGCAGACACCATCGAGCAGGCCGTGGGCAGCTACGTGGCCGACGTAAAATCCGTAGCCTTCCCCACAGCGGAAGAAAGCTATTGAGCCGCCAACCCCCTTTCAACACTACAATAAAAAGCGATGCGCTCTGAGTGAGCGCATCGCTTTTTATTGTATCGGACGGACTGCATGCAGCAGCCATCCGGAAGTATCAGGGAATCAGATTCCCGTGGAATCACTCATGACGGCGGGGACCACGGTCGCCACCTTCGCGGCGCGGACCGCGCGAGCCTTCACGACGGGGACCACGGTCGCCGTCGCGGCGGGGGGCGCCTTCGCGACGCGGGCCGCGCGGACGCTCGGCGGGTTCAACCCATCCTTCGGGTTTGGGCTGGAGGGCGCGGAGCGACAGGCGGTATTTGCCGCTCTTCTTGTCAATCTCGATAAGCTTCACGGTGAGCTCGTCGCCTTCCTTGATGCCGGAGGCCTCCATGTCGGGCAGACGGTCCCACGAAATCTCGGAGATGTGGAGCAGGCCGTCACGGTGGGGCATGAATTCAACGAATGCGCCGAAGTCCTGGATGGTCTGCACCTTGCCGGTATATACCTTGCCCTCTTCGGGGAGCTCGACGATGGCGTTGATCATGGCCAAAGCCTTGTCGATCGACTCCTTGTTGGCGGCAGCAACCTCGATGTAGCCGCCCTCGTCGATTTCGTCGATGGACACGGTTGCACCCGACTCTTCCTGAATACCCTGGATAATTTTTCCGCCCGGGCCGATAACGGCACCGATAAGGTCTTTGGGAATGGTCATGGTGACGATGCGGGGCACGTGGGGCTTGTAGTCCTCGCGCGGGGCGGGGATGGTCTCCTCAATGATATCGAGGATATGCAGGCGACCTTCCTTGGCCTGATTGAGAGCCTGCTCGAGAATCTCGTAGCTGAGGCCGTCGCACTTTATGTCCATCTGGGTGGCGGTAATGCCCTTACGGGTACCTGTCACCTTGAAGTCCATATCGCCGAGGTGATCCTCATCGCCGAGGATATCGCTCAGGATGGCGTATTTCGAGCCGTCGGAGATAAGGCCCATGGCGATGCCGCTGACAGGGCGACGGAGTTTCACGCCGGCGTCGAGCAGAGCGAGCGTTCCGGCGCATACGGTAGCCATCGACGAGGAGCCGTTGCTCTCGAGGATGTCGCTGACAACGCGGCAAACGTAGGGGAAGTCCTCGGGGAACATGCGCTTGATGGCGCGGTGGGCGAGGTTGCCGTGACCGATTTCACGACGGCCTACGCCGCGGGTGGGACGTGCCTCGCCGGTGGAGAAGGGGGGGAAGTTATAGTGCAGGAGGAAACGCTCGCGGCCCTGGTTGAGAACATCGTCGAGAATCTTCTCGTCGAGCTTGGTGCCGAGGGTCACGGTAGAGAGGCTCTGGGTCTCACCGCGGGTGAAGACAGCCGATCCGTGGGGGCCGGGCAGATAGTCGGTCTCGCACCAGATGGGACGGATTTCGGTGGTCTTGCGGCCATCGAGGCGGATCCCTTCGTCGAGCACGCAGCGGCGCATGGCCTCGCGCTCCACGTCGTGGTAGTAGCGTTTTACCAGGGGAGCCTTTTCCTCACGCTCCTCTTCGGGGAGAGATTCAATGTATTCATCGCAGATGGCGGCGAAGGAATCGGCGCGCCAATGCTTGTCGGCGCAGCCGGCCTTGGCAACGGCGTAAGCCTTGTCGTAGCATTTGTCGTGAACGTCCTTGCGGAGGTCTTCGTCGTTGACTTCGTGGCAGTATTCGCGCTTCACGGTCTTTCCGGCGGCTTCGGCAAGTTCGAGCTGCACCTTGCAGTGCTTGCGGATTTCCTCGTGGGCGGCCTTGAGGGCTGCGAGAAGATCTGCCTCGGATACTTCGTCCATCTCGCCCTCCACCATCATGATGTTGTCGTAGGTGGCGCCGACCATAAGCTCCATATCGGCTTTCTCAAGCTGCTCGAAAGTGGGGTCGATCACGAACTGACCGTCGACGCGGGCCACGCGCACTTCGGAGATGGGGCCGTTGAAGGGAATATCGCTGCATGTGATGGCTGCGGAAGCGGCCAGACCGGCCAGAGCGTCGGGCATATCCACGCCATCGGCAGAGAACATGGTGATGTTCACGAACGTCTCGGCATGGTAGTTGTCGGGGAAAAGCGG
>UREH01000166.1 GCA_900546835.1 uncultured Porphyromonadaceae bacterium | reverse complement strand
GGTTCACCATGACGAACGGCCCGTCGCGCCGCGGCGAATTGCGGTGTATAGCCTGGGCAATCAGCTCCTTGCCGGTGCCGTTCTCGCCGAGAATCAGCACCGAGGCGTTGGTGGAGGCTATGCGGGCGGCCGTGCGGAGAACGGATGCGAGCGCCGTGTCGCTGCCTATTATGCCTGAAGCATCGAAATCGCCGCAGGAAACGTCGGCCTTGGGAGCGGCAAGGGCGAGGGCCGTCTCCACTCGCTGAAGCATTACGCGGTTCACCCACGGCTTGGTGATGAAGTCGCAGGCGCCGAGACGCATCCCCTCTACGGCCAGCGGGATGCTACCCCAGGCAGTAATGAGGATAACGGGCATCTCGGGCCTGAGCACCTTGAGGCGCTGCAGAAGTTCGAGCCCTTGGCGTCCGTCGGTAGTGGTTGAGAAATTCATGTCGATAACGGCCAGGCGCAGCGAGGCCTCGGAGCGTGCAGCCGTGATTGCCTCGTCGGGCGTAGCGACGGCCGCAACGTCGTGGCCGGCCCGCTTCAGAAGCAGCGATAGCGAGAGCCGCACGGTTTCGTTGTCGTCAACAATGAGAATCATATTGCAAAGGTACGGAATTTATAGGAATCGGTCGGCGTATCACTGGCGGAGAATTCTGCTGAAATCGGCGTCGATGCCGGTGTGGAGCTCGTAGTCCCAGAGCGTGAGCGAGCGCAGACGGTAGTAGTAGCTCCAATAGCGGAATAGCTGATTTACAAAATTCTGGCGGGCGCTGTCTTTTTTGGCCTGAGAGTCGTTGAGGTCGAGCGTGGAGATACGGCCGATCATGAAGGTCTCCACATTGGTGGCGTAGCGCTGTGCGGCGATTTCGTCGGCGCGGCGTGCGATGTCGAGCTGCCGGCGCTGGTTGTTGAAGTGCTCCACGAGTATGAAGATATCCTGGTTGAAGTCCATCGTCTCGCGGCGGATTGTGCTTTCGACCACGCGGCGGTTGCTCTCGGCCACCTTCACCTTGCCGCGGCGCTTCCCCCAGTCGAGCAGGGGGATCGAGAGGCCGAGCTCCACGCCCTGGTTATCGTGGAGACGGCGGTAGGCCTGCCCGATGCCGGAGTCGGTGCCGGTGAAGCCTACGCGCGCGAAAAGGCTGATCTCGCGGAGGTCGCCTTTGGCCGAGGCCACGGCGTAGTCGGCCTCGAGCTGGCGCCGGCGTACGTTGCGGGCGAACTTGTTGTTGGTCAGGGCGCGTTCGAGAGCGTCGGCATATGTGATTTCGGCACATGGCGTGCGCGCGGGCATCACAGGCGAGATGTCAACACTTTCGGGAAGGTCGAGAAAGGCGCGCAGTGTGAACATGGCCTGCTTGAGGGCGCTCTCGCAGTCGGTGAGCTCCGAAGTGGCGTCCAGACGGTTGAGCTCCATCTGCAGCAGGTCGTTGCGGCTTATCTGACCCATCTCACGTTTTTCCCTGGCCACCTCGTAGAGGCGCGAGGCGTTGTCGAGGTTCTGGAGGGCGATACGGTGGTTTTCAACGGCCAGCAGCAGCGAGAAATAGAGGTCGATTGCCTGAAGTGCCACATCTTCCGACGCGCTGAGGAAGGCCGCCTTGGCCTCGGCGTAGCGCTCCGGCTCGATGCGGCGGCGCCATTTGGTATGGTTCACGCCGAACACCGGCTGGTTGAGCGTGAGCGCCACCGGAATGCTCATGAAGCGGTTGCCGGCGACCACCTGGTCGAGGTCGCGGTAGAAATCGAGGCTCGTGGTGAGCGAGAGCGTTCCTCCGGTGGGCCATATCGACTGGCAGACTGCGATGGAGCCGTTCATCTGCAGATAGTTGTTGCGCACGAACGAGTAGGCGCCGTCGGCATCCATATATGATGTATATTGCTTGTAGTAGGCCGGGAGGGTGGCATTGAATGTGACTTCCGGCAGCAGGTCGGCGCGGTAGGTCCGGTATTCCCAGTAGGCCTGGCGGAGCTCGTCGAGCGCCACGGCTGCGTCGACGCTGTTGGCGCGCGCCCGGGCGATGGCATCGTCGAGCGATAGCGTGAGCGTGTCGGCGGCCGCGGCCGCCGCAGCCATGGAAGCGGTAGCTGAGAGAGCCATGGCTGCGAGAGCGGCGCGGAGCGGGGAAAGGATTCTGGAATCTGAAAACATAGGCATAAGCGAAGAGCAGGAGAGAGAAGGTGCGGTTTTATTCGTCCTTGATGGCTACGGCGGGATCGACGCGCATGGCGCGCGAGGCGGGGAACCATATGCCGCCCACAATCATCAGGGCGAGCGTCAGGTAGGCAAAAGCGGCGCAGGCGATGAAGCGCAGGGGCTCGAAATAGTAGACCCAGAGGCGCGAGGAGTTGAGTTCCAGATGGGTCAGCAGCCAGTCGAGTCCGAGGGCGGGGATGGTGGCCACGGTGAGAAGAATAAGCCCTTCGGAAATGAGGCGGCGGAAGATGGAGCGCGAGGTGGCTCCGTTGACCTTGCGGATGGCGATTTCGCCGACGCGCTGCTGGGTGCGGAACCAGAAGGTGCCGAGCAGCCCGAGGAAGATGCTTACGAGCACGAACACCATCATCGCGATGTGGTTGCGGATTTCGGCGCTCTTCTGGGAGCGTTCGTAGTAGCCGAGCGAGTCGACTTCGGCAATATCGCTGATATAGATGTTGCCCGAACGCGTCCATGAACTTCCGAGGATATGCTTTTTGAAGCCGTCGACGGCCTCCGGACGCACCTTCACAAGGATGCTGGACGTGTTGAGCTCGTTGCCTTCCGACATGGAAAGAAGAATCTGGGGGATGGGCATTTCGTGGATTGAGCGTTTTATTGGCTCGATGATGCCACCGATGGAGATTTCCGTGGAGTCGCTGCCGATGTAGAACCGGCGTGAGAGCATTTCGCGAACGTCGTAGCCGTCCATCTCGTCGTAAATTTCCTTCCAGGAATTATACTGCTTGTGGGGGAATTTGCAGAAAATCATGTCGGATGTGACGAGTGTCTTGCCACTCTCGAAAATCCGTCGCATCTCGGCGGGCGATTCGCCGTTGGTGCCGCGGATGGAGAACATCTCGATATATTCGGGCGTGATGAAACGCTGGGAGATGGTGCCGACAACCGCGAGCGAGTCGGTGGCGTCGGCGTTGGAGAGATGGGTGCCGCTGAGATTGAATTCGTTGGGCACACCGCAATATGTGCGTGCGGCAATCTCTACGGCGGGATCGGCCTTTATGCGCTCGTAGAGGATGCGCGAGTTGTCGGCATGGGTATTCTCGGTCGAGTCGGCGGGATTCCAGTCGGGCGCCGAGGGGTCGATTGCCGTGAGCGAGACCGTGAAGACGCGCTCGGTCTGCAGTCCCATCGGCTGGAGGGCGACATCGGCCTTAATATAGAGGAAGTCGGAGATATACCAGAGCACCACGCTTACCACAATCAGCTCTACCACGAGCCAGATGTTGGAGCTCCATTCGGTGGCCATCTGTTTTAGAAGTCTGCGTGACATGGAGATATGTATTATGTCGGAGTTATGAGATAAAAAAGTCGTTGTTCAGTTTATTTGCGTATGCCGCCGATGGCTTCGACCACGTGGATGCGCGAGGCGCGCCAGGCGGGGATGCCGCTCGACAGCAGGTTGAGCACGAAGCAGAAACCGAGAGCGGCGAGAAGGATTCGCCAGTCGAGCAGCGAGATGATGGAGATGTTGGTGGCTGATCCGACGACGTATTTGGCGCCGATCAGCAGCGATCCGGCGAACAGCCAGGCAAATACCAGGCTGAAAATCAGGCCGAGAATGCCTCCGGCGAGGGTTATGAAGAAATTTTGGGTGAGGATGTCGGCCACGAGGCGCCGGCGCGTGCATCCGAAGGCGCGGCGCACGCCGAACTCGCTGACCTTATGGCGCAGACGGCTCTGGGTCATCGTGGAGAGGTTTACGGCCGGCACGAGCAGAAGAATGGCGTAGACAATCAGGCGTTCGCGGCGCGGGGTCTCGGTATCGGGACCGGCGTTGCTGTACTCCAGATACTGGGCATCGTCCTGTGTGTAGGGGGCGTCGAAAAGGTCGAGCTTATATCCGAAAGGTTCGAGCTTGAGGTTGAACTGCGCCTCGCGACGCTTTACGTCGGCATGGATTTTTGGGAAGTCGGAGGCGGAACGGGCGAGGACCGTCACGCAGAAGTCTCCCAGGCCGGGCAAATCTGAGCTGTCGTGTTTGGTTGTGATCGGAATCCAGGCTTCGGCATAGGCGCGGTCGGCCAGCTGGGAGACATCATCAACCACGCCGACCACGGTATAGGGCTCGTAGCGGTTGAGCATTAGACGTCGGCCCACGGCCTTGTCGGTACCGAGAAGATGGCGTGCCGCCGACCGGCTGAGTACCACTGAGTTGCGTTGCGACGAAGCTGAGAAGGGTGTGCCGTCGATGAAAGTGAAGTCGAACACTTTCCAGTAGTTCGGGTCGGTTTCGCGTATGGCAACCCGCATCGGAGGCTCGCCGTCGGCATTAAGGGCCGAAGCATATGGATCGGTATAGACTGTGGCGGCTTCCGCGCCGTCGAGATCGAAATAGAGGTCGTGGGCGGCTTCCTCGGAAATCATGCCCGAGGAGAGGCCCTGACTGTCATTCGTCATAAGACAGATGAACTTTGCGTGGAGTGAGCGGTCGCGGTTGTTCTCCGGGGCGATGGGCATTGTCTTTACCTGCGCGCTGATGGTGACCATCATAATTACTTTCTCTTATACACATCTGACGC
>UREH01000165.1 GCA_900546835.1 uncultured Porphyromonadaceae bacterium | reverse complement strand
ACATACAATGGTGGCCGGCTGCCTTTTTAAATTTCAATAGGTTTATATTTTTATATTATGGACGAGAAAAATGTAATTCTTGAAGCTATGCGCAAGGCCGGCGAACCGGTGAATGCCGGCAAAGTTGCCGAACTTACCGGTCTGGACCGTAAGGTGGTAGACAAAGTTTTCGCGCAGCTTAAAAAGGAGGGCTCCATCGTGTCGCCCGTACGTTGCAAATGGACGCCGGCCTGACCCGCCGCCCTTGTCGCCGCCAACATCGAAGTCGCCACCCACGAGGTTTATGAAAAAGGGGGCGATTTCATAAATAGGATGAAAAGTGGCCGCCACTAACCGCCGTCCAGTCCTGATTGTGATTGCCGGTCCCAACGGTTCGGGCAAGACGTCTGTGACCTTTACGACCGGAAGGACATCATCCCCTTTGCCTCAATCGAGCAATTCTTTAAGGAATATCTACGCCGGTTTCAGTCAGTCGTCGGACCCGGATGCGCCGGATTTTCCGCTGCTGCGCTCCATATGATACAGCGTGAAGAGCGCTGCGGCGCTGATCAGGGCTAAAGGCGTTCCTGCCAATGCGGGCGACGCCAATCCGAAGCCGTGATGAATTGCCGCGCCTCCGATGGCGGCTGCCATGGCGTTAGATACGTTGAACGCAATCTGAATCCCGGCACCCCCGAGCATCTCTCCCCCCTTGGCGTAGCGAACTATCAGATATTGCAGCGGTCCCCCGAGCCCGAAGAGCAGTGCCGGCGCTATGAACGTCAGGAGCAATGAAGGCGCCTTATATGGCGAGAGGAAGTAAATCATCGGCATGACGGCAAAGATAAGGCTCGCAATTACAGCTGTCACCAGCGACGACGGGAATCTGTCGGCCAGTCGTCCGGCAATATAGTTGCCGAATACCATGCCTGCGCCTACAATTACCATGATATATGTCATGTCGTAATTTGAAAAGCCGGTCACGCGCGTCATTATCGGCGAAATATAGCTCATCCAGCAATACACGCTCGCCTGGCCGAAAAACACTCCGGCATATATCAGCCATGGCGCCGGACGTGAAAGGAAGCGGAACTGGCCCTTCATCCCAGTGTCGGGCAGTGGCGCAAGCCTCGGTATCCAGCATCTGATAGCAACACAGGTAATCAGCCCTATGGCCGCGACTATGGCAAACGGCAGCCGCCAGGATACGAGCTGACATACAACCGTGAACCCCGGCACGCCTACAAGATTGGCTATGGTCATGCCGCCGACAAGAACCGCTACCGCCGAAGCTCCTTTCCCTTTATCGGCCAGACGCGAGCATACTATAGCTCCCGCTCCGAAAAATGCGCCGTGGGGCAATCCGGCAACAAAGCGCGCTCCGAGAAGGCAACCGAAATTAGGCGATAAGGCTACCAGCGCGTTGCCCACCGCTATCACGGCTGCCAGGAGCAGCATCAGGCGATTCAGAGGCAACCGGCGCAGAAATATCAGCGATGGAGCGCCTACGGCCACTCCGGCCGAATAGGCTGAAATAAGATGGCCGGCATCTACTATGTTTATTTTCAAATCGCGGGCTATGTCGCTCAGAATTCCCATCATGCCGAATTCCACGATTCCGAGCGCAAAAGTGCCCATGGCGAGCGAGAGCAAAGAGTTCTTCATTAAACTGTGCCTTTTATCTACCTGTTTTTTTTTATCAACCTGTTTCTGTATTATCCCCGCTTTTCGGATTATCCCCCGTTTCGCGGCTGCAAAATTACACAAAAATCGGCGGTGTTTCAAAAAAACGATTTTTGAAACACCGCCGTATTTTTAATTTGCATTCCTGCGGCGTTGCCGCAGCCGGGACGTTATGGGAGCACCTTCTTAGCAGTACATGTTAATGATTGCCTCATACAGCTCCTGCTTGCCCGAGGTCTGCACGGGTTCGCCGTGGGCTTTGGCATAGTCAACGAGCGCTTCGAGCGAGAGCTTGCCCTCTTCGAACTCCTTGCCTTTGCCGGCGTCGAAGCTTGCGTAGCGGTCGGCGAGCATCTTCTTATAGGGCGATTTTTCCAGGATTTCGGCGGCGCTGAGCAGCGCACGGGCCATAGCGTCCATCCCGGCGATGTGGGCGATGAAAATGTCCTCGAGGTCGGTGGAGTTGCGGCGCGTCTTGGCGTCGAAGTTGGTGCCTCCGTTGCCGAAACCTCCGTTGCGGATTATCTGCATCATGGCCTGGGTAAGCTCGTAGTTGTCGATGGGGAACTGGTCGGTATCCCAGCCGTTATGATAGTCGCCGCGGTTGGCATCGATTGAGCCGAGCATCCCGTTGTCGACGGCCACCGCCAGTTCATGCTCGAATGTATGGCCGGCGAGCGTCGCATGGTTCACCTCGATGTTCACCTTGAAGTCTTTATCGAGGCCATGAGCTTTAAGGAATCCTATTACGGTCTCCGTATCGACGTCATACTGGTGTTTCGAGGGCTCCATTGGCTTGGGCTCGATGAGGAAAGTGCCGGTGAAACCTTTGGAGCGGGCGTAGTCGCGGGCCATTTTCAGCATCATTGCCAGATGCTCCTTTTCTCGCTTCTGGTCGGTGTTGAGCAGGCTCATGTAGCCTTCGCGGCCGCCCCAGAACACGTAGTTGCTGCCGCCGAGGGCTATCGTGGCATCGATGGCCCCCTTGATCTGTACGGCTGCGCGGGCCACTACGTCGAAGTCGGGATTGGTGGCTGCGCCGTTCATGTAGCGGCCGTTGCCGAACACGTTGGCCGTGCCCCAGAGATTCCTGATGCCCGTCTCGGCCATCAGCCCCTTGAGGTATTCGGTGATTTCGGCCATACGGCTCTGGTATTCGTCGATGTCGGCCGGGTCGCCGATGAGATCCACGTCGTGGAAGCAGAAATACTCGATGCCGAGCTTCTGCATGATTTCGAATCCGGCATCGGCGCGCTGCTTTGCTGCTGTCATGGCGTCGGGAGCATCATTCCAGGGGAATTTCTTGGTGCCTCCGCCAAACTGGTCGCCACCCTCGGCAGTGAGGGTATGCCACCATGCCATGGCGAATTTCAGCCATTCCTTCATGGGGCGGCCGAGCACGATGCGCTCTGCGTCGTAATAGCGGAACGCCAGCGGGTTGTAGCTCGACGTTCCCTCGAATTTGATTTTCCCTATCATGGGAAAGTATTCTTTCTTTGCCATATGGTATTATTTTTGTTGATTCTTATATTAAACTACGATTTAGCCTTTTTCATTGCTCAAACGCCACCCTAATTTTTATCTCTCGCCCGGCATCTACATCGTGCGCCGCGGCCACAGTGTTGCCAAGGAGATAGGCCGCTGAATCCATTCCCATAAATATAATTGGGGCGGCGTGTCGAAACCTGTCGACACGCCGCCTTGAGTGTGGGAATGTACGGTTATTTCCGGTGGATGTTGAAGAGATTGAGGGCATTCCCTCCCTGGCCGCGGCGCCCCTGCGACGTTACAGCCAGTGTACCGCCCCGGCGCGAGAGCGCGAGTCCTACGGGGTAGGAGTCGCACCGTATAGAAGTCACAACTTTCATTGCCGAATTGTCGACCACGTCAACGCGGCTGTCGAAGTTGCAGGCCACGAATGTGTAGCGCCCGTCGGGCGAAACCTCGAGCGTGCGCGCTCCTTTTCCCACCTGACATGCGCGCCAGCCGTTGGCCGAGATTGCGCGTCGGCCGGCTTCCGCGGCGCGGTCGATGGCGGAGGTAAGGCTGTCGGCGGCGATGCTCCAGATTTTTCCGGCCACGTTTTGCGAGGCGTAGACCATGTTGCCGCGCAGGGCGAGATGGCGCACGTTGTAGATATCGTTGATGAAGCCGGTGTGGCGGCGCCGGGTCACGTCGACAACGGCGATGCTACCGCCCATACACCCTATGAGCATATGTCGGTCGCCGGGTGTGAAGATTGTACCGCGAAGCAGCAGCCCCGACTTCGAGTCCCGGTCCACGCTCCGGTCGAGCGGAAAGTTGAGCTGGAGTTTCTTTCCGATTACGATTGGCTGCAGATGGCGCCATGTATCGGGTCGTTCGCCCGATATGTCGATGAGTCCCACCGTGTTGTCGCCCCAGTGGGTGATGGCCAAAAGGTCGCCTCCGTTGGATGTCGCTACCATTTTGGGGAGTGGTCCGGTCTCGAACATACGTACAATCGAGTCGGTGCGCGTGTCGATTACGGCCACGGCCGAGGGGTCCTGGGCGTTGATGTCGAACGAGCGCCGGTAGTAGGGCACCCACAGATAACGCCCGCGGTGGGAGAAGGCCATTTCAACGGGCTTGCCGCTGAATGGACGCGTGGCGCCGTCGGCATAGTGTGTCCAGGGATAGAACCCTGAAGGGGTGGCCCAGCGTGTGTCGGCCGCGGGTTCGAACCGGTGGGTTATGACCTTGAGCTTGCGCATTGTGCGGGCGTCGTACACCACCGTAGCGCATCCTTCGAGCGAGTTGACATACAGACGGCTTCCGTCGGGATGGAATCCGGCCGATTTGGGCGATGCGATGTCGCGGTCGAAGGTGGATTTCTGCGAGCCGTTGAACTGCTGGCGTTTTGTGGCGTTGCGCAGGAAGATGGCGCCGTCGGCGCTCGCGGCGAAGTCTCCTTTAAGGCTGCGCACCACCGGCGGCAGCGGCTTCTCAGGCGATTTGCCAGTGCCCACTCCCTGGGCGAATGCCCCCGGAAGAGCGGCGAGAACTAATACCAGTGTCAATCCCGGGCGCAGCAGCTGCCCGATGTGTATTTTCATGTCGGATTTATGATTAATGGTTAAGGACGTTGTGTCAAAATTCAAAAATTTGACACAACGTCATTTTTTTGTCCGGATGGCGAGGG
>UREH01000164.1 GCA_900546835.1 uncultured Porphyromonadaceae bacterium | reverse complement strand
AATGTGGCGGCACTGTCGATTGCGGCCTGCAAAGCGCGCGTGGCGTCGCCCTCAACCGGATTCACTCGAATCGTATGAGAGCCCCAGGCCGCAAGCGCGCAGACCACACCTACAGCGAGGGTCAACGCCCTCTGTTTCATTCTATCAAAACTTGACATCAAACTTACCTCCATCATTTATCGTTTTGTGAATCAGATGCTCGCCGGCGGATATAACGCGTACATCGAGACGTCCGTCATCCCGGCGCGAGACCTCGATATCGAAATTCTCTCCGAACGCCTTTATATTGCGTAGAGCCATCGACGGCCACTCCTTGGGGAGACGCGGAGTCATTTCGAACCGTTTCAGCCCGGTAGGACGTATGCCAAACATCCCCTCGGTGAAGATACGGGCGTAGAGCGCACTCTCGGCCGAAAGATGGCGCTGATTCCCCTCGGGCCACGCCTCGATGGCGTAAGGCACATGGTCGCCGGTCAGGCGCTTGGTGGAATAGGCTGTGAGATACGGTATAGCGCGCTCAACCGCACCGGCCTGCAGTACGCCGCGCAGGGCGTAGAGCGTGGAGCGGTCCCAGAATGTCGAGGTTCCCGACTGGGTGAGTAGCCCGTTTTCAGTCCAGAGTTCAGGCGAGAAAAGCGCGTCGAGCGTCGGTTTGAGTTTATCGTTGATTCCGACGGTGAGCGGAATGCAGATCCATGAGCGCAGACGGTCGTTCCCCTTGTAGTAGGCGTATGTGTCGAATCCTTCCACCGGCCCTGCGAAATAGCTGTCTATAGCTTTAGCGAGTTCAGCTGCCTGGCGTCGGTATGAGGCCGACGTTTTCGAAGGCGTTTTCAGATCACGGGCAAGCATCGCCGCCGATAGCAGAGCATCGTAGTAGAGCGACGACGTGCAGAGATTGGCCTCACCGGCGGGGAAGCGGCCCTCCAGCTCGTCGTGGTCGGACCGGACCACACCCTCGGAGTTTAGGTTGCGGCGGCAATATTCCAGACACCACTCTATGAGCGGCCACAACTCGCCCGCAACCTCCTTCGAGCCGGATGCGAGCGCATAGCGCGACGCCCCGTAGGCTATCATGGCGGCATCGCCGCGGTCGCCGGCACCATTCCATATATCAGCGCCCTCGGCCACGATTGAACTCGGAATCGGCTTATAGTCAGGATTCATGAACCGCGCGAAATGGCGGAAGGAGTTCATCGCCGAGCTGTCGGCATAGGCATAGCCGGTAAATGCGAAAAACGGATTGGCATACTCGGCTTCATCGTTGGCCCAGATGGCGGCGTAGTATGTCTCGCCGCCGGGCCCGTGGAGCGGTCCACCCTTGGTTTCGTATATCGACTCGCACGCGCGGATTTTCGACATGGCGAACATCCGGTCGAGCATCTCGTCGGGCGTGTCGAGCACCAGCGTGCCCGTCAGCTCACCTACGAGGACTCTGCGGGCAGCCTCCTCGGCGGCAACATCGGGCGTAAGCGGCTTGTCGCCTTCGCGGAGCGCCTGGCTCACCACGGCGAACTCAGTCTCCGAACCCGGCTCGAGGCGCAGGGTCCGCGCACCCTCCACTGTTGTCAGGATACGGTATGATCCGTCTACGCCGCGCGCGGCGGGAGTCGCAATAGACATATCGAGCGCAGGAATTTCAATGTCGACAGCTTCACGGCCCACGTTGGTAAGTTTCACGCGCTCCACAAACATCGGATGTTCGACAGAAGGAAAGAGCGTCCGCTCGATTTTCACATCCTTTGGGGTTGATTGTGTGATTGTCAGGAGTCCGTCGAACCGCACTTCCTCCACTTTTGGCGCGGCCGGCTGCCGCTCGATTGTCAACTCGTCGAGCACGTCGAATGCCACATGGCGCATCAGCGAGCCGTGGGTGTCGTTGGGAATCGTGCGGAAGCCGGGCCATACAAGGCTCTTGTCGAGGGCAAGCGAGCCGTCGGCACGCACTCCGTAGCGCACCACTGCCGAAATCTGCTTCCCCGACATCTCCAGATGGTCGGAATGCGGTCCGGCCTCGGCCGGAGAATACTCTATGGCCATGGAGGCAGGGTCAAGCTTCCAGTATGTCTCTGCGCCGAGTGTAGTCGTAAATAGAACAGAAAGGGCAAGGATGGCTTTGAGTCTCATATTGTTATGTCTGAAAATTATATGAATCCGGGAGCAGAGAGCAGTTTCTGCACCACTCTCCGCGTCCGGATTCAGAGGGTCTTGCCAATTAATTCTGTGTCAGCTCATAGATGCGGCTGCTCAGGCGCGAGGTGCCGAACAGCGGCAGTCCTACCTTCATCAGGTAGTCGCCGGAATAGGTCTTTGCCTCGCCGTCGGATGTGTCGGCGCGATTAATTTCCTTCACACTGTAGGTGGCGCCGGGGTTCAGACCACGGAGCTTCACGAGTGTGTTGTGTTCCACATTCTTGGGGAAGATGTCGAAGGCAAACACCACGGCGCTCTTCTTGTCCTTGCCGACATACATCGTCGACGCGTGGTTGCCCGAATAGGGGGAAACCAGACGATACTGGTCGCCGTCGAGGATTACGGGTTTCAGACGATTGTAGTGGCGGATGGCGTTCTGACAGTATTTCAGGTCGTCGGCCGAGAGGTCGTGGAGGTTGATGTCGAAGCCGAGCTTGCCCATCATGGCCACGTCGGTGCGGAACTTGACGGGAGCGGTCTTGTTCCAGGTCGTCACGTGGGCGCACTGGGTCTTGGCGGGGAAAATCTGCGAATAGCCCCACTGGATGTAGAGGCGGTCGACGGGGTCTGTATTGTCGCTGCACCAGAATTCTGTGAAGTAGCGCAGCCCTTCGTAGTCGGTACGTCCGCCACCTCCGGAACACATCATCATCACCAGGTCGGGATATTTAGTCTTGATGCGGTCGAGCACCTTGTAAAGGCCGTTAGTGTAATCCACATAAAGGTGGCTCTGCTTGTCCTTGAGATAGTTGGAATAGATGTTGGTGATGGGGCTGTTGCAGTCCCACTTGAAGAAGGCGATATCGGGATATTTCGTCATAAGGTTGTCGACTACGCCGAACACATAGTCCTGCACCTGAGGATTGCTCAGGTCGAGCACCAGCTGATTGCGGAAATAATACTCATCGCGGTTGGGAAGAGTAATCACCCAGTCCTTATGCTTCTCGTAGAGCTCGCTTTGGGGGTTGACCATCTCAGGCTCAATCCAGAGGCCGAACTTGATACCCTGCTTCTTGGCCTCCTCTGTGAGGCGGCCGATGCCGTTGGGGAGCTTGTTGGCGGTCTCGTCCCAGTCGCCGAGGCCCTGGGTGTCGCTGTGGCGGGGATACTTGTTGCCGAACCAGCCGTCGTCGAGCAGGAACATGTCCACACCCAGCTCCTTGGCCTCACCGATAAGTTTTACGAGCTTCTCCTCGTCGAAGTCGAAATAGGTTGCTTCCCAGTTGTTGAGCAGCGTCATACGCGACTCTTCACCTTTGTTCACCTGATATTTGCGTGCCCAGTCGTGGAAAGTGCGGCTTGCCTCGCCGCGTCCACCCTCGCTGAGGGTGAAGATGAATTCCGGAGTCTGAAACGATTCCCCCTTAGCGAGGATGCGTTTCGAGGCGTATGGATTGATGCCGGAAATCACACGGAGCTTGCCGAGATTGTCGACCTCGAAGGTGAAGCGGAAGTTGCCCGTCCAGGCCAAAGTGCCTACAAGCATCTCCCCCTCCTCGTCGCGTGCGGGCTCATCAAGCGAAAGCTGGAAGAAGGGCGAAACAAACATGTTCTCACGCGCACCGAGTTTGGTGTCGAGCACCTTCTTGCCGAAGCTCAGCGGAGCTTCGCTCATAGTGGTTTCACTGATCCAGTCGCCGTTGAACTGCGTCAGGTAGTAGGCCGGACGGTCGAAATGGAGCAGCGAAGAGGCGTATTTCTCCATCTCGACAGGTTTCTTCTCGCCGTTGGTTATTACGGTGTAGCTCTTGATTATGTCTACGTCGGGATATGTCACGTAGTTAAGGTCGACGCCTGTGCCATACTCCTTGTCGGTGAGCTTCACCGTGGTAAGCGTGGACCCGTCCGGCTGCTGAGCCGACGAATGACTCACATATCGGAGTTCGGTCGAAGGATTGGCGTCGGCATGATTTATGTGGAGCGCAGGCTCGAAATAATCCTCCATGCCGTGGGTCAGATATGCCTCTGCGCCACGCGGAGCCGCTTCATATTCACCTGCATTGGCAAGTTTCTTACCGAAATAACGCTGATAGACACGGCCATTGTCGCCTACTTCCAGGATCAGCGCAGTATTGGGTGTAAGCACCGGAATCTGCGTGGCCGCCGAGGCCGTCAGCGCCGAAAAGGCTGCCAACGACAACGCAATAATGTTGGTTTTCATATATTTAAGGATTTTTACTTATTTGTCGGTTGCAAATGGAGCCACCGGCAGACCGGTGGATCCCGTAAGATTTCCCCCGGGGCAATCGGCCCAGTTATAACGGGCCGTTTTCGGGTTGCCGATGAGCGGCGAAGAGAGCACCACGGTATCCGGAGCCGTCAGGCGCGCGTTGGCATAGGCGAATTTCCCCTTGCCGTCGCCTACGATGAAGCCTGTAATCACCCCGGCCTCCGAAATCAGCGGGCCGTCGAACTTGAGTTCCATCGTGTTTCCCTTAGTCTTGGAGGAGATATAGGCCGGAGCTGCATCGGTCTGTTTGTGGCCGTAGGTGCGGTTGAGGGCAATAAGGCCGAGTCGGCGTGCCACCTCCTGTTTGTCGATAGGATGGATGTCGGCCGGATTGCCGAGGTCGATTGCCACGGCCATGCCGGTGTTGGGCAGCGAGAGAGCCTTGGCCCTGTCTCTTATACACATCTGA
>UREH01000163.1 GCA_900546835.1 uncultured Porphyromonadaceae bacterium | reverse complement strand
TGTTTTTTCTTTTTTTCAAAAGATCGTGTCGGAAATATCAGACGGCTGACCGCCGGCCTGACTTACCTACCCCGCAGACAACCGCATCACGAAGCCGTCGTATCCTCCGGCCCTTCGTTCGAAGCCGCACCCTCAGAGGCGCGGTCCGAAACGCTGCTTGTTGTTTGGATGTTATTTCGTTGGTAGAATTGACATAGGATTTTTGTCCTTGCCTGCGCGGCCTTCCGGCCCGCGGCTCGGACAAAAGCTCTTGTACTACTCTTGTCTATTGTAAACCTTTCAATGTGCTCTTTCCGGGGCTCCTTTTTCAGAAGCGGCGAAAAACGTTGTAAAGTTAGAAACTCTTTCTGAATCCGCAAAATTTTTCGCGATATTTTTTTCGCTTTCGCCGTTTCAGCTACCTGCCGGCGGGTTTCGCGCCCGATGGCGCAGTGCCCGCAGAAGCGCTCTGGCGGTGGCGGGAACCTCCGTTCCCCGAAAGCGAGTGCAAAGTTAGCCATTCCTACAGTTCCCTCCAAATTTTTCAAGAGAAATTTTCAAGAAAATATGTTGTAAAACATGTTTTCGTCGCCAAAGCGCCCGCCCTCCGTTTTGACTGGCAGCCGCTTACACCGGAAAGAAAAAATTCTGGCAGATGCGCAGAAAAATTCGTGAATCAGAGCGAGGAGTGGCGGAGGAGGAAGGGAGGGAGGCGCGAGAGGACGAGGTCGGGGGTAATCAGGGCATAGCGGGCCTCATAAGACATGGAGGCAAGACGGGGCCCGACGGTGGTATCGGGAGAGGAGGGACTACTGGCCGCGAGGGCATCGGCAGCGTCGATGGCGAGAGCCTCGACGGAATTGGAGATTATCCAGTTGGACTTGCGGACGTCGGGTGAGACAATGACGAGCGATGGCGTGCCAACAGCCTGGGCTATATGACGGGCACCGCCTTCATTACCGAAGTAAGCCGTAGAGAGCGATGCGAGGGCTACAAGCGCACGCATTGAGGAGGCGCGCACATTAATATATATGGAGGCGGGCGACCCGAGGTCGGCATAGAGCCTACGCGCAGCCTCCTCTTCGTAGCCGGGGGCATAGTTAAAGACTATCTGCCACTGAGGAAACTCCCGAACCACCGCTTCCATAACCTTGCGCATATTATCCATGGGCCAGGATTTGTGGGCGAGTTTGGAAACGACTCCACACAGAAGAATCGGCCGGGCCAGGTCGATTCCCTCCGATTGCAAATAGTGGCTATAGTTGGTAAGCTCGTCGGGCGTTACGGACAACGAAAAATCGCGGGTTGGTGAAACCGGGCCGAATACGGCCAACGGCTCAAGAAAACGAAGATTATGCGTAACGACATCGACAGAGGCATCGCCGACGGGGATGCGCCGGTTCATGACAAAGCGTGTATAGCCCTTACGTAGACCTACACGCAACCGCGCGAACGGAGCAAACAAACTGAACGGCAGGCAATTGGGCGTAGAGCGCATATCTATTACGGCATCGTAGCGCTCGGAGGCCATAAGCTTCAGGATTTTCCACAGATAGCGCAGCGGCGAATGGCGCACTTCGGGAGTGAATGAGATAACGCGGTCGACCGACGGATGCCCCGCAAAGAGGTCGGCGAGCTGCGAATTGAGCACAAAATGGATTTCGGCGTCGGGAAAACTCCGACGTATGGAATTTAGCAGAGCAGTAGCGAGCACGGCGTCGCCCATCTGGCGGAAACGGATAACGAGAATCTTCATAGCTTCAAGCCGCCGCCCGCCGAAAGACTCAGAAGAGGAGCGGCCCGGAGCGGCAGACAAAGTTACCAACATTTGCGCATGATTAACAATTGCGGGCGCTGAAAATCGCAAAAAAAAATATAAATTTGCAACTCGTGCGACTGCGTCAACTATATGTCGCAGCCCCCTTCTCCCCTACCAGAATCATACCGAAAACGCAGTATGCAGCCATTCGTTCACCTTCACGTACACACCCAATATTCGATACTCGACGGTCAGGCCTCAATCGAGGCGCTGGTCGACAAGGCCATTGCCGACGGCATGCCGGCGCTTGCCATCACCGACCACGGCAACATGTTCGGCATAAAGGAGTTTTTCAACTACGTAAACAAGAAGAACGGCAAAACCAAAGGAGCGATAAAAGACGCCGAGAAAGCAGCCGCCGAAGCCTCCAAGCAGGGCGACGCAGCTACAGCCGAGGCCAAGAGGGCCGAAGCGGCCGAGCTGAAGAAAAAAATACTGAAACCGATATTCGGATGTGAGGTCTACGTGGCAAACACAACGCTCGACGTGCATACCGACAAGCACGACACAGGCCGACACCTGATTCTTCTGGCCAAGAACGAACGCGGCTACCATAACCTCGTGAAAATAGTGTCGAAGGCGTGGACCGACGGCTTCTATTCGCATCCGCGTACCGACAAGAACGAAATCGCTGCCCACCGCGAGGGCATCATCGTATGCTCGGCCTGCCTTGGCGGAGAGATTCCGAAACTGATAACGGGTGGAAACATCGAGGCTGCCGAAGAATCTGTAAAATGGTGGAAAGAAACCTTCGGCGACGACTACTACCTGGAACTGCAACGCCACAAGGCCACCACCCCCAACGCCAACCAGGAAGCCTACCCGATGCAGCAGAAAGTGAACTCCGAGCTTCTGCGCATGGCCGACAAATTCGGAATCAAGGTAATAGCCACCAACGACGTGCATTTCGTGAACGAGACCGACGCCGACGCCCATGAGCGACTGATCTGCGTAAGCACCAACAAGCGCATCACCGACGCTAACCGCATGCTCTACAGCAAGCAGGAATGGCTGAAGACCACCTCGGAGATGAACACAGTGTTTGCCGACGTGCCCCAGGCACTGGCCAACACCATAGAAATCGCCGACAAAGTAGAGACCTACGACATCGACCACGCCCCGATCATGCCCTTCTTCGCCATCCCCGAGGAGTTCGGAACCGAAGAAGAATACCGCAGCAGGATAACGCGCGAGGAGCTTTTCAACGAATTTACCCGCGACGAGAACGGCAACGTGGTGCTCAGCGAGGAGGAGGCCAACAAAAAAATCGAGAAGCTCGGCGGATACGAGAAGCTGTACCGCATAAAATTCGAGGCCGACTATCTGGCCAAACTCGCCTACGAGGGCGCCAGGAAACGCTACGGCAATCCGCTGACTCCCGAGCTGGAGGAGCGTATAAAATTCGAGCTGCACATAATGAAGACCATGGGCTTTCCGGGTTACTTCCTCATTGTGCAGGACTTCATCAACGTATCGCGCGACAAGCTGGGCGTAAGCGTCGGACCGGGCCGTGGCTCGGCCGCCGGCTCGTGTGTGGCTTACTGCCTTGGCATCACACAGATCGACCCGATAAAATACGACCTGCTGTTCGAACGCTTTCTGAATCCGGACCGCATATCGCTGCCCGATATCGACGTGGATTTCGACGACGACGGGCGCGCGCGCGTGCTGCAGTACGTCACCGAAAAATACGGTGCTGAAAACGTAGCGCACATCATAACCTACGGCACCATGGCCACGAAGATGGCCATCAAGGACGTTGCCCGCGTGGAGGGCCTCCCCATTCCCGAGAGCGACCGCCTGGTAAAACTCATTCCGCGCCACATGCCGGAGGTAAACGGCAAAGAGGCCAAACTCAACCTTACGAACTGCTACAAGCTCGTGCCGGAATTCAAGGCCGAGCTTCAGAGTCCGAACCCGCTGGTGCAGGAGACACTGAAATACGCCGAACAGCTGGAGGGTAACGTCAGAGGCACGGGTGTACACGCCTGCGGAGTAATCATATGCCGCGACAGAATCAGCGACTGGGTGCCGGTGAGCACCGCCGTCGACAAACTCGACGGCCGCGTGCTCGTCACGCAATACGAAGGAAGAGTGATCGAAGAGACCGGGCTTATCAAGATGGACTTCCTGGGGCTGAAGACGCTCACCATAATAATGAACGCCGTACGCAACATCAAGCTCACCCAAGGAAAGGACGTCGACATGGACAATATCCCCATCGACGACCCGGCAACCTATAAGCTCTACTGCGAGGGGCGCACCGTAGGCACATTCCAGTTTGAGTCGGCCGGCATGCAAAAATATCTGCGCGAGCTGCAGCCGAGTTCGTTCGAGGACCTCATAGCCATGAACGCCCTCTATCGCCCGGGACCCATGGACTATATTCCCGACTTCATCGACCGCAAGCACGGGAAAAAGCCGATTGAGTATGACATACCGGAGATGGAGAAGTATCTCAAGGATACGTACGGCATCACGGTGTATCAGGAGCAGGTGATGCTACTGTCGCGACTGCTGGCCAACTTTACACGCGGCGAGAGCGACACTCTGCGCAAGGCCATGGGCAAAAAGCTCATCGACAAGATGAACCACCTGAAGGGGAAATTCCTTGCCGGAGGACAGGCAAACGGCCACGAACCCGCCATTCTCGAAAAGATATGGAAGGACTGGGAGAAATTCGCCTCGTATGCCTTCAACAAGAGTCACGCCACCTGCTACAGCTGGGTGGCTTTCCAGACGGCATACCTCAAGGCCAACTATCCGGCCGAATATATGGCGGCCGTGCTGAGCAACAACAAGACTGACCTGGCGAAGCTCACGAACTTTATGGACGAGTGCAAATCGATGCACATTCCCGTAAAGGGACCTGACGTAAACGAATCGTTCAGCGATTTCGGTGTGAATTCCAAAGGCGACATCCGTTTCGGTCTCAGCGCCGTGAAAGGCGTGGGCGAAGCTGCCGTGGCCGAGATAATCCGCGCGCGCGACGAGGGAGGCCGTTTTCTGAACGTCTACGACTTCGTGGAGCGCGTTCCGTTCAACGTAATCAACCGTCGCACGCTCGAATCGCT
>UREH01000162.1 GCA_900546835.1 uncultured Porphyromonadaceae bacterium | reverse complement strand
TATCGTCGGCAGCGTCAGATGTGTATAAGAGACAGGGCATGGCGTATGCTGTCGTCGAACGCCCCTTCGGAGATTTCTCCCCCGGCGATATGGACAATAGGTATGCGCATCACCGTTGCCGCCTGCGCCACGGCGAGCATCTCGTAACGGTCGCCGAGAATCACGACCATATCGGGCCTGATAGCCTCGAAAGCGTCGGCCATCCCCGCCATACACTCCGCGGCGGCGCGCACAGTATCGGCCGCCGACGCCCCCTCGGCCGAAGGCATAGGCACACGCGCCGCCACCTCGAAGCCGTCGGCCTCGATTTCGCCGACTGTCATTCCGAAACGCGGATTAAGGTGCATATTTGTGGCCACGACGCGCACATCCACCCCCTCCCGGAGACTGAGAGCGCGGGCAATCGGCCGGAGCAGCCCCCAGTCGGCCCTTGTGCTTGTGGCAATAGCAATTACAGGCATCGGCAGAATGCTTAAATTCGTTTCAAAACACAAATTTAGCCAAATAAATCCGATTTCCACCCATCCTATGGTTTCTTACTGCAACTCACCATTATGAAAACACGACGCCCCGCTATGAAAGCTTGGATCCTGAACATGCTTTCACAGCGGGGCGTCGATGGAAAATTCCGGAGTATATATCCATGAGAAAAAGGTAGGAAAATAGGGGAGGATGGTGGGGAGGATTGCGGATTTTGTTGCTAACTTTGCAGTGGATTAATGATAACAATATAAGAGGGCGTTGTTACGACAGAATTGCCAATTAGATAATAAAAAACAAAGATGACGACAATGGATAAGGATTATCTGTTTGCGCCCCGCGAGGCGAGGAAGGAGATGAAAGAGGTGGCCAACGGGGAATTCGGGGGCGAGCGCGCGCTGTTTGCCGTTGAAAACGTTCGGCTTACCGACTGCATTTTCCACGCCGGAGAGTCGGCGCTGAAGCGCACGGCCAATATTGAGGCGGTCCGCTGCCGCTTCGAGGGGAAATACCCCTTCTGGCATACGGACGGGTTCACGGTGAAGGAGTGCGAGTTCACTCCGGGAGCACGTGCAGCGCTCTGGTATTCGCGCAATCTGAAAATGAGCGACACCCGCGTGGACGCGCCTAAAATGTTCCGCGAGATGGACGGCGTGGAGCTCACCGGCGTGACGATTCCCGACGCGCAGGAGACGCTCTGGAGCTGTCGCGGCGTGAAGCTGCGCGATGTGGAGGTGAAAAACGCCGACTACCTGCTGCAGCACAGCGCCGACATCGACATCGACCGCTACCGTCAGCAGGGCAACTACTCATTCCAGTACTGCAACAACGTCGTGATCCGCAACGCAGTAATCGACTCGAAGGATGCCTTCTGGGAGACGGACAACGTGACCATCTACGATTCCGAACTGACGGGCGAATACCTTGGGTGGCACTCGAAAAACCTGCGCCTGGTGCGCTGCAAAATCAACGGCACCCAGCCGCTGTGCTACTGCCGCAACCTCAAGGTGGAGGACTGCGAGTTCGGCCCGGAATGCGACCTGGCATTCGAGGACTCCGACGTAGAGGCTACCGTCAGCACTGCCATCGTAAGCGTGAAGAATCCGCGCTCCGGCACAATCAAGGCTCTTGCCATCGGGGAGACCATCAAGGACGCCAATATCCTTGCTCCCGCCGACTGCAAGATAGAGACAAAGCTCTGAACCACACCAAGCCATGAGCACATTCGACGATATTGTAAACCGCAGGGGAAGCGGGTCGTACAAATGGGACTCCTCGGCAGACCCCGACGTGATTCCTCTCTGGGTGGCCGATATGGATTTCCGCACGGCGCCGCCGGTAATCGAGGCGCTGCGGCGCCGCGTGGACCACGGCATCTTCGGCTACACCCTCGTAGGGCCGGACTACTACGAGGCTCTGACCGGATGGATGGCCTCGCGCCACAACTACCGCTTCGACGCCTCGAGGGTAATCTATACCTCGGGGGTCGTTCCCGCCATCTCGGCGATTATCAAGGCGCTGGCAAAGCCCGGCGAGGGCGTGATTGTTCAGACGCCGGTCTACAACTGCTTCTTCTCGTCGATACGCAACAACGGATGCCGCATCGTAGAGAATCCCCTGCGGCGCATCGACCTCGACGCCCACGAATTCACCTATGAGATGGATTTCGGGCTTCTTGAAACCCTCGCCGCCAACGAGAGCAACACCATGCTGCTGCTCTGCAACCCCCATAACCCCGCCGGACGCGCATGGCGCAACGACGAGCTGGCACGCATGGCCGAAATCTGCGCGCGCCATGGCGTTAGCGTGGTCAGCGACGAAATCCACTGCGAGCTGACCATGCCGGGACTCGATTACACTCCATACGGACCTATAGACGAGCAGGTGAACGGCCGTCCGACCGCCACCATATGCCTCTCCCCCTCCAAAGCCTTCAATACCGCCGGACTGCAGATTGCCAACATCGTATGCCCCGACGCGGATACCCGCGCCGCCATCGACCGCGCCATCAATATCAACGAGGTGTGCGACGTGAATCCCTTCGGCGTGGAGGCCCTGAAAGCCTCGTATACGCCCGAGGGAGCCGCATGGCTCGACCAGCTCCGCGGCTACATCGCCGAAAACTACGCCTTTACACGCGACTATCTGCGCTCCCAACTGCCGCAATGCCCCATGGCACGCCTGGAGGCCACCTACCTTCCCTGGGTCGACATCAAGGGCCTCGGCATCGACTCCGAGACGCTGGAGCAGAGGCTTGTGAACGAGGCGAAAGTGTGGGTGAACTGCGGCGATATGTATGGCACAGGAGGCTACCTACGCATCAACATAGCCTGCCCGCGCCATATGCTCGCCGAAGGGTTGCGGCGCATGACCGACTGGATAAACCGAAACTGCCGAACAGCCTGAATCACAAATGATTGAACTTATCAGGACCGGACAGCCGCTGAGCTTCCGTCAGCGCCTATGGCTGACGGTGCAGCTCTCGTGGCCAGCCATCATGGCCCAGCTGTCGAGCATCCTGATGCAATATATCGACGCGGCGATGGTCGGGCGTCTCGGCGCCGACGACAGCGCTGCCGTCGGACTGGTTTCGACCAGTCTGTGGCTCTTCTGGGGCCTATGCTCGGCGGCCATAGTGGGATTTTCCGTGCAGGTGGCCCACCGCATCGGCGCCAACGACCCAGCCGGGGCGCGCGGCGTTCTTCGCCAGGGAATCACGGCGTCGGTAGCCTTCGGCGTGATAATGGCCCTTATCGGCGTAGCCATCGCCTCGCCCCTGCCGGGATGGCTGGGAGGCACGGAAGCCGTAAACGGCAAGGCATCGGTATATTTCCTCGTGTTTGTGGCCGCGCTGCCGGTTCTCACACTCAACTACCTGGGGAGCGCCATGCTGCGCGCCTCGGGCAATATGAAGACCGCCGGAGCACTCAACGTGATGATGTGCGTGCTCGACGTGATTTTCAACTTCTTTTTCATCTTTCCGACGCGCAGCGTGGAGATAGGAGGCATGGAGCTGACGCTCCCCGGCGCCGGTCTGGGCGTGCTTGGCGCGGCACTCGGCACGGTATGCGCCGAGGTGACCACGGCGGCCGCCGTGATGTGGGTAGCATGCTTCCGCCAGCGCGAGCTCGCCATATTCGGCCGCCGCGGGAAAACAAACCGCCTCGGCAGCGGCGAGAATTCCGCCCGCAGGGCGTTCCTCCCCACCGGGCGCGTACTGAGAAACGCGCTGAAAGTGTCGGCGCCGATGACGCTGGAACATGGAGTGATCTGCGGTGCGCAGATTATGATTACAATTATTGTGGCGCCGCTCGGAGTGATGGCCATCGCGGCCAACGCTTTCGCAGTGACGGCTGAGGCGCTCTGCTACATGCCGGGATACGGCATCGGCGACGCCGCAACCACACTCGTAGGCCAGAGCTACGGTGCCCGCAACAAGGCGCTCGCACGCCAGTTCGGCTATCTCACCGTAGGGCTCGGCATGGCCGTGATGACTCTCATGGGGGCAATCCTCTGGGTGTGCGCCCCGGCAGTAATGGAACTTTTCACCCCCGTGGAGGAGATCCAGCAACTCGGCGCCTCGGCCCTGCGCATCGAGGCATGGGCCGAACCGATGTTCGCCGCGTCGATTGTAGCCTACGGCGTTATGGTAGGCGTCGGCGACACGATAGTGCCGGCAATAATGAATTTCTCGAGCATCTGGCTGGTGCGTATACCAATAGCCGCGCTACTCGCTCCTACATGGGGTCTGAACGGCGTATGGACCGCTATGGCCGTGGAACTAAGCTTCCGAGGACTTATCTTCCTATGGCGTCTGATTAAAGGCACATGGCTGAAACACGGACTGCGTACCGAGCCGGAGACCGTACTTCCGGTCGATCCAAACGTCTGAGTGCGAAGTTATCTCCCCTTCTTATCCAGTACCTCCGAAGGATTTACGGTGAGCGCCACCGAATGGCCGGCAGTATCCTTCCAGAGCAGTTTCATCACCATTCCCTCGGCTTCGAGAGCCTGCAGGCCGTCGGCGAAGCGGCGGTCGGCGAGCTTGGAGCGGAATTCATCCACGGCCGACTCACGCAGAGCGGGCAGCTGCGACGGCGCCACCCCGGCCACGCTCAATCCGTCTACAAGGTTGAACGTAATCGAGAGCGTATCCCCCTCTATCTCAGCCTCCGAACCGGTAAAGAGGCCCGTCTGGCGCTCGGCCCGCTGCATCTCCTCGGAATTGAGACTGTCGACCATCTCGCCGATGGCACGCCCGTGGCCGCTGCAACCGGCAAACGCCACAACTGCCAGCAGCATAACATTCAGCCGCCAGAAAAAGCAAAATATTCGTTTCATCTTTGTAAGTGACTTAATGAAATTATTTAATGTATTCGGTGACTTTCGGACTCAATGGTTATTTAC
>UREH01000161.1 GCA_900546835.1 uncultured Porphyromonadaceae bacterium | reverse complement strand
TTTGACTAGATTATGACTGTAATTTTTATTTTGCTGAATATATACATATTACACAATTTGTCTAAAAATTTTTAGTCATTCGTTACATCCTTTTCGGTTATAATATCAAACGAGGCGCAAACCTCGCAAGTCTAACTAAAAACATATAACCGAAATGGAAATGACAACTCCCCCAAACCCTCCGGGCTTCAACAGGAAGCCTACCCCGAAGTTCAAGAAACCCTCCCGTGGGCGCAAGCATCCCGGCAGGAAAAAGGCTGACATATCCCGCAGCCGGTTCACACCCGAATTCATCGCATGGTACGGTGCCTGCCGCTTCCTTATGTGCGTGGCAACAATCCTCGGCCCCGTGTTCTTCGACAAGCCGGAGCCTGCAAAATCCAAACCTGCCGAGTGAGCCTATGGATAAAGCTAAACAAAGCGAGGCGGATTTCCAGACCGCAGTGATGACGCAACTCGCACTGATCGAGGAAAGGGCAAGAAGCCCCGGCGGATATTTCCCCCGACCCAGACTTTTCTACCACGGCGAGCCAATAATACTTCTTGATGATGTCGTAACCGGGCTTGATGTCAGCGAGAAAACGATAAGGCGATACCGTGACGCAGGAAAAATCACCGTCTATGAAAGTAGGGAAGGCAACATTAAATTCGTACTGCAAAGCGACTTCGACACCTTCCTTGAACAGACATTCATAAGCTCATCGCATCCCGACTACGGGGCGTTGAGAAAGAAAAACAAAAACGGCAGCAATGCCGGAATTTAATCACCACTAAATCATAATTCATTATGGAACAGACTCCTGAAAAGGACGAGGTGCTGATTGCCCGCAACAATGAAACCGGGCAGGTAGGCGCAGTTGTCGGGCAGAACCCCGACGGCACTCCCAAGATGGCCGATGTAAAATCGACCCCGTTAAGCGAACTTGTAAAGTTCACCAAAGGGCAGAACCCCCTCGAAGCGTTCACCGCCAACTTCATGCGTCAGGCGAAGAACCCGACCACCTTCGGCATCTTCAAGATGTCAGCCGAGGACTACGAGGCTCTGACAGAGCCTATGGCGGAAATGCTCAACGACCCCGAAACCAACAGGGCGATGCTGGACAAATACCGGGTAGAGATGAAAACGCCCACCGCCAAAATCCAGCCTGTTGACCTTGATAAGGTGGACTGGGCGCAGGTAGAGCAGCAATGGGGCATCAAGCGCGAGGAACTCGAAAAGACCGGCGCATTACAGCAGATGAAATATCATCACAAGTCACCCCAGCTCTACAAAGTCAATGACCCTGCCAATCCCGGCGAGAAGATTGAGGCACGGCTCTCGTTCCGCACAAACCCCGACGGCTCATATTCGTTCACACCCCATTACGTGAAGGAAGAACCTTTGCTCGACCATCCTTTCAGGGGTTACACCTTCACCTCCGAGGACAAGGGAGCATTGACCAACACCGGCAACCTCGGCAAAGCCGTTGACCTCAAAGACCCTGTGACGGGCGAGGTGCAGAAATGCCTCGTGAGCATAGACCGCCTGACAAACGAAATCGAGTGCATCCCCGTCGATAAGATCTTTATCAAGAAGAATGTAGCCAATATCACCTCGTGCCGGCTAAATATAAAATGTCGGTCAACGACAAAGTGACCGACCGCAGACTGAAGCGCCTGTTCCGCAACGCAAGGGAGGTCATCTTCGCTTCCGGGGAAGGAGCCGAGGCACAGGCACGCTTCTTCAACCTATGCCGCCACTTCCGTGTCGGGCAACCCACGAGCCGAATGTGGCTCACCAATCTGGACTATCAGGCAATAAGGCAGATATACACCAAACGTGAGAAAGGGCGCGTGCTTCACGACCTCGCCCAAGCCGGACTGGTCAACAACGGCATGGAGCTGTTGTTCGGCGACAATTTCAGCCGTGTCCTCGACCGCTGGTATTACCACGGCAAATCGCTCACCCGTCAGGAGGCTATCGCCATGTCTTTTCTCGGCGACGTGTTCAACGAGTACGAGGAATACATCAACGGCGCGCCGCAGTATCGGATAACCCTCGGCAGCGGCGGTCTGTGCCTGACATCCTATGAAGCATGGAGCAGCCGGGAGGAATGTAGGGCAGTATTGGACACCATAGAAACAGGCGTTACCGTCAAGGCTGAAATGACGGTGGAGGAAGTCACCGACCCGGCCATGTCGCCCCAAACGATGGCAACACTCCAGATGGATGCCTTCGACAACCTCGGCTATATGCCGGTCAAGACCATAGCGGTTGCCAACCGCCTTTACGAGCGTGGTATAATAACATCGCCCTACACGCATAATCCCGACATGGGCATTATGCCACTACGACCGCTGTCACCTTACTCATCGGAAAACGAGCGTAAACTCTATGACCTGATTGCAGGGCGCATGGATGCGGCGACACTTGCACCCGAAACCCGTCAGGTTGCCACCATTAAGGTGGAGATTGCCGGGGTGACATTCTCCTACACATGGGAAATAAAAGAGCCTAAGCCCGGATATGTCGGCACATCAAGGCAGGAGTTTACCATCGAAGGCACATCGGTGGCGCCGGTTGAGCGTGAAACGCCTCATGAACTGTTCGGCTTCTCCGCAGTCCTCTACAATCTTCAGAAGATACTGGCGGCAACCGACATATACGGCCATGCCCGTATGCCTTACAGCGGCTATGACCACGAATGGGGAACAGCCATCGAGGGTCTTGCCGAAAAGGGCTTCATCGCCATAGAAAGCGACGGTACCATCAGCCTTACCGACGAGGGGCAGCGACTCGCCATTGATATAGAGCCATACAATCTGTTCGACACGCTGCGCAACCCGATGTTCAATCCCAGCGCAGTTCTTCTCGGTGACACGAAAGGGCGTCAGGCAATCGCCAACTTCGAGAAATGGCTCACAGTCACCGTCGGCGACATACTCAAATATGTGCCGCAGAAGTACAACGGCGACAACCCGAAAGGCGAAATCTTGGATGAAATTCCGGCATTACCCGAAAAATAGACGCTGATTCATAGCGCAAAATCCGATAAAAATCGCTAATTTTGCCACTGAATCGCAGTCATAAATTTTTGATTGTGGATTTAGTGGTGAGTCGGCGGGAGGGATCCCCGCCGACTTTTTTACTATCCATATCCCAACAACCACTCAATCCACCTAAATTTATGGAAATCGTACAGATTGAAAAGGATGTGCTTGACGCGATGTTTGAGCGCATGGCATACCTTCACAAAGTGTTTTTCACACTCTTCGAGAGAATACGCAACAAAAATCCCGATGACTGGCTTTCCCTTGAGGAAACATGCCAAATCCTCAATGTATCAGAGCGAAAGGTACGCAACCCTCAGTCGGGCGGTAGGATAGGCTTTGTCAAATACGGCAAGAAAAGCCACTACAAGGCGGCCGACGTGCTTGCCATATTGCTGAAAGGGGGTGTTGACATTGAGTGAGCATATATATACCCATAAGGACGAGGCGGTCAGACTGTTCTTCTCTCAATGCAAACACGCCCTCGATATGTCGGAGCAGCTTGTGAAGGAATACAAGCCCATGCTTATGAACAGGCGTTTTGTCACCGATGCCCAGCTTTCGGATAAACTGAATATATCCCGTCGGACGCTTCAGGACTACCGCGACAAAGGGCGGCTCCCGTTCTACCGTCTTGACGGCAAGATACTCTATGACGAGGACGATGTTGACAAATTCCTGTCAGACACCTACCGGCCCCGATTTGAGGACTGAACACACGATTACAAATGACAAAGGCGGCAGCAGAGTTTTGACCTCTGTTGCCGCCTTCGTCATATTCGTAGCGCGCCGGATTTTTAACCGAGATACGCCCCGTTGAACTTCGTGCGCATCACCTCCATATCCTCCGATATGGTCTTATCCATCATTTTCGCATAGATAAGCGTCGTTTTAATATCGCTGTGACCCAGCATCTTGGAAATGGTTTCCAACGGCACATGGTTGTTTAGCGACATTGTGGCGAATGTGTGCCGGGCGATGTGCGAGGTGAGGTGCTTAGGGATTTTCGCCAGATCCGCAATCTCCTTGAGGTATGCGTTAACTTTCTGGTTTGACATCACCGGCAGCACGACTCCTTTCGTCAGCACGGTGGGATGGTTCTCGTATTTGCGCATTATCTTCTGCGGGACATCAAGCAAAGGGATAACGCTCAGTTCATCGGTCTTTTCGCGGTTCTTGCGTATCCACATACTGCCGTCGGCGTCGGTGGATATGTCGCTACGTTTGAGAGTGCATACATCTATGAACGCCAGCCCCGTGAAGCAGCAGAACACGAATGTGTCACGGACGCTTTCAAGTCGTGGGAAGGCTTTGAGGTCGAGGGCCATCACACGCTGCAACTCCGGTTCGGTGAGAAATCCGCGGTCTGACTTCGTGCGCTTGAAACGCTTGCCCGAAAACGGGTCGTCGCTTATCCATTTGTTCGCAATGGCATACTGTATCACATTTTTCAGGTAACGCAGGTATCGGACAGTGGTGTTGTTGGCACACTCCTTGCTCATGCGGAGGAAATGCTCGAAATCCTGCACGAAGCCGGCGGTTACATCCTTGATAGGTATGTCCTTCTCGCCACGGTTGAGCGTCATGAATTCCTCCAGATAGGTCACGCAACGCTCCCAGCGGCTGAACGTGGCATAGCCCATGTCGCCGCGCTCGTATTCCTCTCTGCGCTTGGCGTTACTCTCGCGGAACACGTCGCACAGCATCTTCGGCTTTTCCACCATGCCGAAATAATGGTTCTTCATTATCTGCGGATTGATGAACCTGCCCTCGTTCATAAGGCGGTTGTGTATCTCGTAGAAACGGGAGCGCACCATTTCCTGTCTCTTATACACATCTGACGCTGCCGACGATATGCAGTG
>UREH01000160.1 GCA_900546835.1 uncultured Porphyromonadaceae bacterium | reverse complement strand
TGCTCAAAAGCCGCGGCGACGTGCTTTTCAGCGGATTTGTCGACCATCTTGTCGACAAGGTGGAGGTCTACAACTCGTATGCTCCGGCCGAGGCTGCGGCGGGAGCCACGCTTTACCGCTGCAACGGATCGCAGGTGCTCGCCGACGGCGCATATCCGATGGGTCGGGCGGTCGACGGCACGGAAGTCGAGGTGCTCGACGACCGGTTGCGCTCCGTAGTGCCCGGACTTGAGGGTGAAATCTGCGTGATGGGCGACGGAGTGGCCCGCGGCTACATCGGCGAAAATCCTGAAAATGTTAACTTCGTAAACATGCCCGACGGTCGCCGCTGCTTCTGCACAGGCGACATCGGCTATACGCTCGCCGACGGTACGGTGGTATTCCTGCGCCGTAAGGAGCGCAACGTGGTGATTGGGGGCACACGCGTGGAGTGTGATGCCGTGGCCGATGCTCTGCGGCGCCTTCCCGAGGTGGAGAGCGGGGTGGTATGCCCGTCGACCGATTCGCAGGGGCTGGCCTTCCTCACGGCCTACATCGTGCCGCGCCATGGGCTGAAGCTTTCGCTCGCACGGCTGCGCAAGAAGCTCGGACGCTACCTCTCGGCAGTCAGCATGCCTAAATTCTTCGTCCGGCTGAAGAAACTCCCGCTCAACCCCAACGGCGACCTCGACGAGGGGGCTCTCCCGCTCGTACGCAAGCAACCCTCCGGCGGTTCGGCAGGTGTAAACACAATTTAAATTCTTTTAGTTATGCGGGCTGCAACGACCGCGGAGCCCGTTTGTTATATAGATAAAAGAAAGAGACGGAAAGGCTCCTCCCTTATGGCATCTGTATATGAAACTCATGTATATGAAACCCTCACAAACACGGATATATTTCCCGACCACTCGACTATTTGACGAAAGCCTCCGGGATTTCAGCTCTCAGGGCGCGGCGTCCGCTCGCCGGACGTCGGCCGGCCCGACTTGAAAAACGGTTTTATTCAGACATTCCTCGTCCTTTTTATCGAGTAGTGATACTGGATACTGAGGCTCTCATAAATAAATAGTTGAAACGTGAAGGCCGCGTGTCGAATTTCTCGACGCGCGGCCTTTTCATGTTTTTTTTGACTGATATGAGCCGGGCGGGTAGCTATCGGGGGTAGACGGTCAGGGTGGCGGTGTCGAGGCGTAGCTCGCCGCGGTCGGCAAGGGTGCGCACCGCGGCGACAACCGACTGTGTGGGGGTGGCCAGATAAGCCGCCAGACGGTCGACGGTTGCACCGTCGGGGAAATGGCCCAGCGCGTAGACTACGGCCTGCTCGGCCTGACGGATGGTTTCGGCCGGAGGCGCATTGTGCGTGGCGCGTTGTGAGCGGCATACGTCGCATTTGCCGCAGCCGCATTCCGGCTTCTCGCCGAAATACCGCAGCAGAGTGTTGTTGCGGCATTCGTCGTCGACAAAGAGAAAGCGCTTCATCGCCTCGATGCGGCGGGCCATGCGCTCGCGGCGCTCCTCGTAGACCTCGCGCGGAATCTGCACATGCCGCCCCTCCTGGCGCGATCGGCTCATCACGATGTAGGGAGTGGACTTGCGCGGCACGTAGCTGATTACGTGCATCCGGCTCAGTTTGAGCAGGTTTTCGTAGACGGTCTGCTCCGTAAGCCCCAGTGCGGAGGCCATCGAAGGCTCGTCGATATGCTCGTAGTCGGCGAAAATGCCCGTCGAGGTACGCAATACGTGCTGAAATACGCGCTCGGTCTCCGGGTCGAGCCGCAGGTCGTAGAGGTCGCGACGCGTCATCACTACCATAAGCCGGCTCCGTGTGGCGATTTCCTCGACATATTCAATCCAGCCGCTCTGGGTGAGAATTTTCAGCGCTGCGGATGCCTGGCCGGGATGCAGGCTGTTGCGGCGGCAGAACTCCTCGAGGTTGAACTCGTATGTTTCGCCGAATCCCTCGCCCATATATATGTTGAGAAACACGCACAGGCGATTGTAGACCTCGCGGATATATTCTTTTGGGGGAAATGCGTCGTTGAGGCGGCGGGTAAGGACACCCTTGTCGGAGGGCGCCACGAGCGACACGGCGTAGGCATCCTTGCCGTCGCGCGCGCCTCGGCCGGCCTCCTGATAGTATTCTTCGAGCGACGATGGCGGGTCGAAATGCACCACCAGGCGTACGTCGGGCTTGTCGATGCCCATGCCGAAGGCGGTGGTAGCCACCATGATACGGGTCTCGTCGGCCTTCCAGCGGTTCTGGCGCACGGCCTTCTCCTCCGGCGCGAGGCCGGCGTGGTAGAAGTCGGCGGAGATTCCTGCTGCGGTGAGCGCCTCGGCAATCTGGCGCGTACGCTTGCGCGAGCGCACGTAGACTATTCCCGAGCCGGCCACACGGCTGGCAATGTGGATGAGCTGTTCCTCCTTCAGGTCGCAGCGGCGCACTATATAGTTGAGGTTCGTGCGGTTGAAAGAGAGACGGAACACGCGTGCGTCGGCCCGGAAATCAAGCTGGCGGCAGATGTCCTCCACCACCTCGGGCGTGGCCGAGGCAGTGAGCGCAAGCACCGGGATATCGGGGAGCTTTTTGCGGAGTTCGCTTATTTTCAGGTAGGAGGGACGGAAATCGTAGCCCCACTGCGATATGCAGTGGGCCTCGTCGACCACTATGAGGCTTACCGGCAGGCGTGAGAGTTGCTGGCGGAAGCTCTCGCTCTGAAGTTTTTCCGGCGATACATACAGAATGCAGGCTTTCCCGAGGCGGCATTTGTCGTAAATCAGGCGGCTTTCGGCGGGACGCAGCCCCGCGTGGAGGAAATACGCGCGGATGCCGCGGGCGAGCAGGTTGTCGACCTGGTCCTTCATCAGCGAGATGAGCGGAGTGACCACTAATGTTAGTCCGGGCAGCATCAGCGCAGGCACCTGAAAGGTGATGGACTTGCCGCCACCTGTGGCCATCAGGCCGAGCGTGTCGCGTTTCTCGAGCACGGAGCCTATGATGTCGGCCTGGAGGGGGCGGAAGGCAGTATAACCCCAGTGGCGCCGGAGCGTATCGAGCATGGATGGAGAGGTGGCCATAGGGAAATGGATGCGTGGCGCGCAGTCGGCGCGTTCAGTCGAGTTTAATCTCTTTGATCTGGAGCTGGATGTTGTTCACATTGCTGCCTCCCCGGTGCTTGCTGTCCTCGATGGTGTAGCAGATGTCGAAGCGTGCGCCGGCATGGATGCGGTCGAACAGCTCGGCCTTGTTGAAGGCGATGCCGTTGATTACCTTGCCCGATGTGTCGTCCACGAGCTCGAGCTTTATGTGCTCCAGCTGGCGGCCGACGAGTTTGCTCGTGCCGAAATCCATCACGCCGCGCGTGCAGAACACCGGTTTCTGGTTTCCCGGTCCGAACGGATTGAAGCGGCGCAGTGTAGCCAGGAATTCCGGCGTAAGCTCCGAGAACGAGAGGAAGGCGTCGATTTCATATTGCGGCGAGAGCTGCGAGGGGAGGATGTTGTCGGCCACATACTGCTCGAAGCGGCGCGTGAATTCGGGGATGTTCTCCTCCTTGAGCGATAGCCCTACGGCGTAGGTGTGGCCGCCGAAGTTCTCGAGAAGGTCGCGGGTGGAGTCTACGGCGCTGTAGATGTCGAAACCCTGCACCGAGCGCGACGAGCCGGTGGCGAGGCCGTTGACGAGCGTGAGCACCACGGCGGGTTTGTAGTAAAGCTCGGTGAGACGGGAGGCTACAATGCCTATGATTCCCTTGTGCCAGTCCTTGTTGAAGATTACAATCGACTTTTTGTCGCGCTCCGATTCGTGGCGGCTGGAGATGATGGAGTTGGCTTCCTCCGTGATGCGCTTGTCGAGTTCCTTGCGGTCTTTGTTGTACTGGTCGATGGCCTTGGCGCGCTCGTAGGCGTCGGCCACGTCGCGCGATACGAGCAGGTCTACGGCCTCCTTGCCGCTCTGCATGCGCCCTGAGGCGTTGATGCGCGGTCCGATTTTGAAGATTACGTCGGAGATGGTGATCTCGCGGTTCGAAAGGTTGCAGATGCGGATTATGGCGCGTAGCCCCATGTTGGGGTTGGTGTTGAGGCGGCGCAGGCCGTAGAAGGCCATTATGCGGTTCTCGTCGACCATCGGCACGATGTCGGCGGCGATGGATACGGCCACGAGGTCGAGCATTCCCTCCAGTTCGTTCTGCTGGATGCCGTTGCTGATGGCGAACGCCTGCATGAGCTTGTAGCCCACTCCACATCCGGAAAGATGCGGGCACGGATAAGTGGACCCCGGCATCTTGGGGTTGAGGATAGCCACGGCCTCGGGTAGTTCCTGGTCGGGCACGTGGTGGTCGCAGATTATGAAGTCTATGCCATGCTCGCGGGCATGGGCTATCTCCTCGTTGGCCTTGATGCCGCAGTCGAGGATGATGACGAGTTTTACGCCCTGACCGGCGAAATCGTCGATGATGTCGCTCGATATTCCATACCCTTCTTCGTAGCGGGTGGGAATGAAATAGTCGATGTTGGAGTAGAAGTTGCTGAGATACTTGTAGACCAGCGCAACGGCCGTGGTGCCGTCGACGTCGTAGTCGCCGTAGACCATTATCTTCTCTTTCGCCCCCATGGCTCGGTTGAGCCTGTCCACCGCTTTCTGCATGTCGGGCATAAGGAAGGGGTCGTGGAGATATTTCAGCCGGGGATTAAAGAATCGCTCGGCATCCTCGACCGACGTGACGCCACGCTGCACCAGCAGCTCGCTTACGGGCGGGCATGAGGCGTAGCGGCGTGCAAGTGCCGTCTCGATCTTCTGCTCTTGGGGTGTCAGGGGTAAATAGTTCCATTTACCTGTCATTTATGTTGTTTTTTTATTGGCGGAGGTAGGCGGGAGGGAGAGGGGCTGTCTCTTATACACATCTGACGCTGCC
>UREH01000159.1 GCA_900546835.1 uncultured Porphyromonadaceae bacterium | reverse complement strand
TGAGATGTTTGCAGCTTTGCCATATGCTTCAAAGCCCGAAAATGCGCATAAACATGCGGCAACAAACGCAACACGGCCAAAAGCACTGGATACGCCATGCAGGCTCAGCCGACTGTTAGGGAGGGGTAAAAGTCTCATTTACAATGATTTAGATTGGTTGATTAATAATTGAATGTATTAATATCGCTATGTGGCAAATTTAGCACCATAATCCGTATATCCAAATCAGATTATGCAGTTTACGTGTTAAAAATATATAAACAAGCCGCCGTGGCCTCTTGAGGAGGTTCACGGCGGCTTTTATGACAGGTATGTAAACCGGATTATTCGATTACTTCGGCTTCGGGCTGAATTTTGTCGGCTTCGCGGATTACGTCCTCGATGTCGTCTTTAGACCCGACTACGATGCGCTCATACTGACGCAGGCCGGTGCCGGCAGGAATCAGGTGACCGCAGATTACGTTCTCCTTCATGCCCTCGAGGTTGTCGGTCTTGCCGTTGATGGCTGCTTCGTTGAGCACCTTGGTGGTTTCCTGGAACGATGCTGCCGACATGAACGAGGATGTCTGGAGGGCGGCTCGAGTGATACCCTGGAGAATCTGCTCGGAAGTGGCGGGCACGGCGTCGCGGACAACTACGGTACGGAGGTCGCGGCGCTTGAGAGCGGAATTCTCGTCGCGGAGCTTGCGGGCGGTGATAATCTGGCCGTTGTGGAGATTCTCGGAATCGCCGGCGTCAACTACAACTTTCTTGCCCCAGATGCGATCGTTCTCATCCATGAAGTCGCGCTTGTCGACAACCTGCTGCTCGAGGAAACATGTATCGCCCGGATCGATGATGTTGACTTTGCGCATCATCTGGCGCACGATTACCTCGAAATGCTTGTCGTTGATCTTCACGCCCTGCATGCGGTAGACGTCCTGCACCTCGTTGACGATATACTCCTGCACGGCCGTCGGGCCCATGATGTTGAGGATATCGGTGGGGGTGATGGCACCGTCGGAGAGCGGAGTGCCTGCACGCACGTAGTCGTTCTCCTGCACGAGAATCTGCTTGGACAGGGGTACGAGATACTTCTTCTCCTCGCCGAGCTTGGAGGTGATGGAAATCTCGCGGTTGCCGCGCTTTACGCGACCGAAGTGAACTTCGCCGTCGATTTCGCTGACGATGGCGGGGTTGCTCGGGTTGCGAGCCTCGAAAAGCTCGGTGACGCGGGGCAGACCGCCGGTGATGTCGCCGGCGCCGCCGGTGGAGCGGGTAATCTTCACGAATACTTCGCCGGGCTTGACCTCCTGACCCTCCTCGAGCATGAGGTGGGCGTTAACGGGGAGTGCGTAGGTCTTGAGGATGGTTCCGTCGGCACCTACAATCTGAGCCTCGGGCACCTTTGTACGGTCGCGGCTCTCGATGATGATCTTCTCGCGGAGGCCCGACTGCTCGTCGGCCTCGACACGGTAGGTGACGTTCTCCACAAGGTTTTCGTAGTGGATTTTTCCTCCGACCTCGCTGACGATAACGGCGTTGAAGGGGTCCCATTCGCAGACTACGTCGCCGACCTTGATGTGGGCGCCATCCTTGAAGTAGAGTTTCGAACCGTATGGGATGTTGGCCGAGGTGAGCATCATGCGGGTCTTGGGATCGATGATGCGCATTTCGGTAAGACGGCCGATAACCACTTCCACGGGGTTGCCCTCGGGAGTCTTCTCGTCGGTCTCTACGGTGCGGAGCTCCTCAAGCTCGAGGATACCGTCGTAGCGCGAAGTGATGGTGGAGATGGCTGCGATGTTCGAAGCCACACCGCCGACGTGGAACGTACGGAGGGTGAGCTGCGTACCGGGTTCGCCGATCGACTGGGCGGCAATCACGCCGACGGCCTCGCCGATCTGAACCGGACGGTGAGTGGCCAGGTTGCGGCCGTAGCACTTGGCGCAGACGCCATGCTTGGACTCGCAGGTGAGCACCGAACGGATTTCAACCGACTCGATGGGCGACGCGTTGATGCGGTCGGCAGCGGCGTCGTTGATTTCCTCGCCGGCCTTGACGATGACTTCGCCGGTGGTGGGATCGATGATGTCGTGAACGGACACGCGGCCGAGGATGCGCTCGCCGAGCGATGCCACAACCTCGTCGTTGTTCTTGATTTCACGGCATACGAGGCCGCGGAGCGTACCGCAGTCCTCCTCGCGGATAATCACGTCGTGGGCCACGTCGACCAGACGGCGGGTGAGGTATCCGGCGTCGGCCGTCTTAAGGGCGGTATCGGCCAGACCCTTACGGGCACCGTGGGTGGAGATGAAGTATTCCAGCACGCTCAGACCTTCCTTGAAGTTGGCGAGAATCGGGTTTTCGATAATCTGGCCGCCTTCGGCACCTGCTTTCTGAGGCTTGGCCATAAGGCCACGCATGCCGGCGAGCTGACGGATCTGGTCCTTCGAACCACGGGCGCCGGAGTCGAGCATCATGAATACGGGGTTGAAGCCCTGGTCGGCTTCGGTCATCTGCTTCATGAGCACGTCGGTGAGGCGGGAGTTGACGTGTGTCCAGATATCGATAATCTGGTTGTAGCGCTCGTTGTTGGTGATGAAGCCCATTGCATAGTTGTTCATCACTTCCTCCACCTGCTCGTAGCCTTCGTTGACAATAGTCTCCTTTTCCGGGGGAATAATCACGTCGCCGAGGTTGAACGAAAGGCCGCCGCGGAAGGCCATGTAGTAGCCCATGTTCTTGATGTCGTCGAGGAACTGAGCGGAGCGGGGAATACCGCAGCGCTTGATTACCTTGCCGATAATGGTGCGGAGCGATTTCTTTGAAATAAGCTCGTTGACGTAGCCGATTTCCTTGGGCACATACTCGTTGAAGAGAACGCGGCCCACAGAGGTATTCTCAACGAGGTGTTTGATGGGGTTACCCTCCTCGTCGATGTCGTCGACAACCACGCTGATGGGAGCGTGGAGGGTGATTCGGCCCTCGTTGTAGGCAATCTGAGCCTCCTCAGGTCCATAGAACTTCAGGCCCTCGCCTTTCGAGCCCTTGCGGAGCTTGGTGATGTAGTAGAGGCCGAGAACCATATCCTGCGACGGCACGGTGATAGGCGCGCCGTTGGCGGGGTTGAGGATGTTGTGGGAGCCGAGCATCAGCATCTGGGCTTCAAGGATGGCCTCGTTGCCAAGAGGCAGATGGACGGCCATCTGGTCGCCGTCGAAGTCGGCGTTGAACGCCGTACATGCCAGCGGGTGGAGCTGGATTGCCTTACCCTCGATCATCTTGGGCTGGAAGGCCTGGATACCGAGACGGTGAAGTGTCGGGGCACGGTTGAGGAGCACGGGATGACCTTTCATCACGTTTTCGAGGATATCCCATACCACGGGCTCCTTGCGGTCTACAATCTTCTTGGCCGACTTGACGGTCTTGACGATGCCGCGCTCGATGAGCTTGCGGATCACGAAGGGTTTGTAGAGCTCGGCAGCCATGTATTTGGGAATACCGCACTCGTGCATCTTCAGTTCGGGGCCTACGACGATAACCGAACGGGCGGAGTAGTCGACGCGCTTACCGAGAAGGTTCTGACGGAAGCGGCCCTGCTTGCCCTTGAGCGAGTCGGAGAGCGACTTGAGCGGACGGTTGGCGTCGGTCTTTACGGCCGACGACTTGCGCGAGTTGTCGAGCAGCGAGTCGACAGCTTCCTGGAGCATGCGCTTCTCGTTGCGGAGAATCACCTCGGGAGCCTTGATTTCGATGAGGCGCTTGAGGCGGTTGTTGCGGATTATGACGCGACGGTAGAGGTCGTTGAGGTAGGAAGTGGCGAAGCGGCCGCCGTCGAGGGGCACGAGAGGACGCAGGTCGGGCGGAATCACGGGCACGGCCTGGAGAATCATCCATTCGGGCTTGTTACGGTTGGCCGACGCGCGGAACGACTCGACCACCTGAAGGCGCTTGAGCGCTTCGGTCTTGCGCTGCTGCGAGCCATCTTTGTTGGCGGTGTCGCGCAGAGTGTAGCTGAGCTGGTCGAGGTCGATGTTGGTGAGGAGGTCGAGAATGGCCTCGGCACCCATCTTGGCCACAAACTTGTTGGGGTCGTCGTCGGGGAGCTGGCTGTTGCCCTCGGGCAGACGCTCGATGAATTTGAAGTAGTCTTCCTCGGCGAGGAGGTCCATTTTCTGGAGCTCATCGGCGAACGGACCGGGGTTGAGCACGATGTAGCGCTCATAGTATATCACTGCGTCGAGCTTCTTAGAGGGGAGACCAAGAAGATAGCCGATCTTATTGGGAAGCGAGCGGAAATACCAGATGTGGGCCACGGGCACCACAAGCTTGATGTGGCCCATGCGCTCGCGGCGCACTTTCTTTTCGGTGACTTCCACGCCGCAACGGTCGCAGACGATGCCCTTGTAGCGGATGCGCTTGTATTTTCCGCAATGGCACTCATAGTCCTTTACCGGACCGAAGATGCGCTCGCAGAAGAGGCCGTCGCGCTCGGGCTTGTAGGTGCGGTAGTTGATGGTTTCGGGCTTGAGCACCTCGCCTGACGACTTTTCGAGAATCTCTTCGGGCGAAGCGAGACCGATAGTGATTTTCGAGAATGAAGTCTTCGACTTGTTGTCTTTTCTAAAAGCCATATATATTGAGCTAAGAGAGTTTTATAAAAGGATTAGAAGATTACTGCTCGAGGTTGATGCTCAGGCCGAGGCCCTGGAGCTCGTGAAGCAGAACGTTGAGCGATTCGGGGATTCCGGCGGCGGGCATTGCGTCGCCCTTCACGATGGCCTCATAGGCCTTCGAGCGGCCGGTGACGTCGTCGCTCTTTATGGTTAGAATCTCCTGGAGGATGTGGCTGGCGCCGAATGCCTCGAGCGCCCATACCTCCATTTCTCCGAAACGCTGTCCGCCGAACTGGGCTTTAC
>UREH01000158.1 GCA_900546835.1 uncultured Porphyromonadaceae bacterium | reverse complement strand
GGGGAACCCGCCGTAGCCGAGACAGGCAGGCCGACCGCCGTTGTCAAGGATGAATTCCTTGGCAACGGAGTCGAGCTTATTGGTGGTAACACCGGGTGCGACCCATTTGGCCATTTCGGCGAGGGTGCGGCTGGTGAGGTCGCATGCGCGACCCATCAGTTCGATTTCTTCCGGTGTCTTTAGGTAGATCATCTGTTGTTTTCGTAGATGGTTGTTTCCCGCCATCGGCGCGGGAACGCGGTTTCAGAGATATCAGTAGGCGCTGCCTGTGGTGCGGCCTTTGATTTTGCCGTCCTTCATCAGGCCGTCGTAGTGGTGCATCATCAGGTGCGACTCGATCTGCTGGAGGGTATCGAGCACTACGCCCACCATAATCAGCAGCGATGTGCCGCCGAAGAACTGGGCGAAGTTCTGGCTGATTCCGAACACGCGTGCGAACGCGGGAAGGATAGCCACGATGCCGAGGAAGAGCGAGCCGGGGAGGGTGATGCGGTTCATGATTGCGTCGAGATATTCAGCGGTCTTCTTACCGGGCTTCACGCCGGGAATGAAGCCGTTGTTGCGCTTCATCTCTTCGGCCATCTGAGTGGGACGCACGGTGATGGCGGTGTAGAAGTAAGTGAAGGCCACGATCATGATGAAGTAGACGAAATTATACCAGAATCCATTGATATCCGAGAAGGTGGCGAAGAAGCCGTGGGTAGCCTCACCCCCGCCGAAGCCCGAGAGCGTCAGAGGGATGAACATGATTGCCTGGGCAAAGATGATTGGCATCACGCCGGCGGCGTTGACCTTCAGGGGGATGTACTGGCGTGCGCCGCCATACTGCTTGTTGCCGACGATGCGCTTTGCATACTGCACGGGCACCTTGCGGGTTCCCTGCACGAGAAGCACGGCGCCGATGGTGACGGCAAAGAGCAGGACGATCTCGACGATGAACATTATCAGGCCGCCCTGGTTTCCGGTGGATCCGGGCATGCGGCTTGTAAACTCGTAGAAGAGCGCTACCGGGAGGCGGGCGATGATACCCACCAGGATGATGAACGAGATACCGTTGCCGATACCGCGGTCGGTGATGCGCTCGCCGAGCCACATGATGAACATGGAGCCGGCTGCGAGGATGACGGTGAGGAAAATCACCGTCCAGATGCCCATCTCAACCTGGCCTCCGGCGTTGACCACCTGCAGGCGAAGGTTGTAGAGGTAGGCGGGACCCTGCACAAGGAGAATCAGGACGGTCAGATAGCGGGTGTACTGGTTGAGCTTCTGACGGCCGCTCTCGCCTTCGCGCTGCATCTTCTGGAAGGAAGGGAGCACCATGCCTGCGAGCTGGATTACGATCGAAGCCGTGATGTAGGGCATGATGCCGAGGGCGAAGATGGAGGCCTGAGAGAAGGCGCCTCCGGAGAACATGTCCAGAAGCTGCATCAGACCGCTGCGGTTGGTGAACGACGTGAGGGCGTCGAGGTCGTTGGGGTTGATGCCCGGCAGGACCACGTAGCAACCCAGACGGTAAATGAGCACCAGCAGAACGGTGATGACGAGTCGCTGACGCAACTCCTGAATCGTCCAGATATTCTTTAATGTTTGGATAAATTTCATCGAATTACTTTACTTTGTTGATGGAACCGCCGGCCTCAACAATGGCTTTCTCGGCGGCTGCGGAAAATGCGTTGGCTTCGACGGCAATCTTGCGGGTGAGCGAGCCGTTGGCCAGCACTTTCACAAGGTCTTTCTTGCCTACCAGACCGGCGGCGCGGAGCTCTTCGAGGCCGATTTTCTCGAGGTTCTTGGCCTCGGCGAGGGTTTCGAGATCGGCAACGTTGATGACTTTGTACTCGACACGGTTGATATTCTTGAAGCCCCATTTGGGGAGACGACGCTGAAGGGGCATCTGGCCGCCTTCGAAACCGATTTTACGCGAATAGCCGGAGCGGGATTTGGCACCCTTGTGACCACGGGTCGATGTGCCGCCCTTGCCGGAGCCGGGACCGCGGCCCACACGCTTGGAGTTGGAGGTGGACCCTGCGGCTGCTTTCAGATTACTTAAATCCATGATATGGAGTATTTGGATAGTAGCTGTGTGGATAAATTAATTGACGGGATTCAAGCTCAGGCCTTTGTGACCTCAACGAGGTGGTGAACACGCTCTACCATGCCGAGGATGGAGGGGGTATCCTCCTTGACCACGGTGTGGTTCATCTTCTTGAGGCCAAGAGCATCGAGGGTGCGCTTCTGAACGGCGGGGGCTCCGATGCGGCTCTTTATCTGTTTGATTTTGATCTGTGCCATTTTAAAAACGGGAATAGAGTTGGGGGCATGGATTAGCCGTTGAACACCTGGTTGACTGATATGCCGCGGTTCTGGGCGACCTGTGCGGGGGAGCGCATTTCGCCGAGGGCTGCGATAGTGGCCTTGACGAGGTTGTGGGGGTTGGACGAGCCTTTGGATTTGGCGAGCACGTCGGAAATGCCCACGCTCTCGAGCACGGCACGCATGGCACCGCCGGCCTTCACGCCCGTACCGGTGGATGCGGGCTTGAGGAGCACGCGCGAACCGCCGAACTTGGCGAACTGCTCGTGGGGGATTGTGCCTTTATGCACGGGTACGCGGATGAGGTTCTTCTTGGCAGCTTCCACGCCTTTGGCGATAGCTGCGGTAACTTCGTTGGCTTTGCCAAGGCCCCAGCCTACGATGCCGTCTTCGTTGCCTACGACGACGATGGCGGCGAAGGTGAAGGTGCGGCCACCTTTAGTCACCTTGGTAACGCGGTTGATGGCCACGAGGCGATCCTTCAACTCGATATCGCTGGTAGATTTTACTCGGTTGTTCTTATTTGCCATGATGATGATTAGAATTTAAGACCGCCTTCGCGAGCTGCGTCAGCCAATGATTTAACTCTGCCGTGGAAAAGGTAGCCGTTGCGGTCGAAGACCACTTCGGTCACGCCGGCTGCCAGGGCCTTCTCGGCGATGGCTTTGCCGACTTTGGCGGCGATTTCAGATTTCGTTCCTTCCTCGATTCCCTTGGAGGAGGCGCAGCAAAGTGTCTTGCCTTCGAGGTCGTCGACGAGCTGAACGTAGATTTGCTTGTTGCTGCGGAACACGCTCATGCGCGGACGTGCGGCGGTGCCGGAAACTTTACCGCGGATGCGTGCCTTGATCTTATTTCTTCTTTCTTGCTTGGAGATCATGATAGTTTACATTTTATTTGGCACCGGCCGTTTTACCAGACTTGCGACGTATAACTTCGCCTACGAACTTGATACCTTTGCCCTTGTAGGGTTCGGGCTTGCGGAGGGAGCGGATCTTGGCGCATACCTGGCCGAGGAGCTGCTTGTCGTCGCTTTCGAGAATGATGAGGGGGTTTTTGTTGCGCTCGGATTTAGCCTCTACCTTCACTTCGGCGGGAAGCTTGATGAAGATGGCATGGGAGAAGCCGAGCGAAAGCTCGAGCACCTGGCCCGTAGCGCTGGCGCGGTAGCCTACGCCTACGAGTTCCATTTCCTTGCGGTAGCCGGTGGACACGCCTACAACCATGTTGTGGACCAGCGCGCGGTAGAGACCGTGCTGGGCGCGGTGTTCGCGGTCGTCGGTGGGACGGACGATGTGGATGTGGCCGTCCTCTATCTTTACTTCGAATTCAGGGTTGACTGCCTGAGAGAGTTCGCCTTTGGGGCCTTTAACGGTGACGACGTTGTTGGCGTCGACTTTCACTGTTACGCCTGCGGGAATCTCGATGGGGGCTTTACCTATTCTTGACATAATGTTGTTTCCTCCTTAAGATTAATAAACGTAACAAAGCACTTCGCCGCCGATTTTTTCCTCGGCAGCTTTCTTGTTGGTCATCAGGCCTTTCGAGGTGGAAAGGATTGCGATGCCCAGACCGTTGAGAACTCGGGGCATGTTTTTGTAGCCGGTGTACTGGCGCAGACCGGGACGGCTTACGCGCACGAGGCCCTTGATGGCGTTGACGCGGTCAACAGGGTCGTATTTAAGGGCCACTTTGATGGCACCGGCGGGATTCTCACCCTCGATGAACTTGTAGTTGAGGATGTAGCCCTGTTCGAAGAGAATCTTCGTGATTTCCTTCTTGAGGTTGGATGCGGGAATCTCAACAACGCGGTGCTGAGCTTTGATGGCATTCCTCAGTCGGGTCAGATAATCTGCAATGGGATCTGTCATTTTTTTGTTTGTTTAAAACGGGTTTTGATACTATAGCTCTCGGGCACGTGGCCTGCTGGTTGCCGTCCGGGGGTTTCTCGCAGACTGAGGCTTACCCGGCGGGCCTTGGCTTGGCTCACAGCCTTCTGCCGCGCGCTGCTGTCGATTTTTCCTTAAGCGACGCGGCCCCGAGCTATCAGGGTGGAAGGTTGGGGCGAAAGCTCTCGGAGCGAATCGCCTGCTCTGCTTACCAGCTTGCTTTCTTCACGCCCGGGATGAGGCCTGCGGAAGCCATTTCGCGGAACTGGATACGCGAGATGCCGAACTGACGCATGTAGCCTTTGGGGCGGCCGGTAATGGAGCAGCGATTGTGGAGGCGTACGCTCGATGCGTTCTTCGGCAGGAGCTGAAGGCCTTCGTAGTCGCCGGCTTCCTTGAGGGCAGCCTTCTTGGCGGCATACTTGGCAACGAGCTTAGCGCGCTTCACTTCGCGGGCTTTCATTGATTCTTTTGCCATTTGCTTTTGTTAAGTTACTGAAAATATATTAATTAAGTCTCTTATTCACACTGCTTGCGGCCAGACTTGCCGCGCAAGTCTGATCCGCTTCGGGGTTGGCGGCCGCCCACATAGCTGAGGTTCAAACGATTGTAGCAGCCGCAAATTTTCGTGCAAAGATAAGAATTTTTCGTGAAACAGCCCAAATTCCCCCGTAAATTAAATTCTTAAATTTATTTAACGTTTTTGAGGGCGCAGTTATAACGGCCTCGTCATCCGGTATAACTGCAAAATAGTCGATTTACGTCAACAGAATTAAATGCTTAAAACCCTGTCTCTTATACAC
>UREH01000157.1 GCA_900546835.1 uncultured Porphyromonadaceae bacterium | reverse complement strand
ACCACAAGCACGTTGGCTCCTAAAAGCCCCATGGTGAGCGAAGCAAGCCATACCTCCTGGGTGATGCCGCCGCTCATGCAGTAGAAGGTGAGCGTAACCGGCGCTATCCCGAAAAATATGATTACGGCAGCTTCACCCCATCCGTGGCGAGAGAGCGGATAAGGCCCCGTGGAGTAGGCAAGCGCGCCTGCCACTATGGCTATTCCGGCGAGTATGAGCCACCAGCCGCCCCAGAATATGAGCAGGCATCCTAGGGCTGCGGCCACTGCAAGCGTCCCGATTGCAGCCGCGAGCATGGCGCGGGGCGATATATCTCCTTCGGTGACGCCTCGGCGCGGCCCTACACGGCCCGGTTTATCCAGACCGTCGCGATAGTCGAAGTATTCGTTGGCGAAATTCGAGGCAATCTGGCATAAAATGGCGAATAAGAGGCAGATTAACCATGGCACCGGCTCGAATGCGAACGAGCCCAGGCCGAGAGCGCCTGCCATCACTACGCCTGCCACGGATACGGGAAGCGTGCGCAGGCGCATTGCCTCGATCCAGCATGCCAGTGCCCCCCGGCGTCTGTGTGGTGTATGTATCTTATCGGATTTATCCATTGTTCGGAAATGGAGAGATGAAGATGTTTAGATGTGTATACAACTATTTCAGCCGCAGCGAAATAAGGCCTGTGGCGTCGAAGCGGGGCAACGCCATGAGCTGAATCGGAGCCATGCGGGCGTAGGGGGAGCCGGAGCAGTCGCCGATGTCGGTGAGTCCGGTCGAGCGCAGGGCGGTTTCCACGGCTTCGAGAGCTTTTGCAGGTGTGTTATTGTCTTTGCTCAGGTGGCATAGGAACACGTTGCGGAGCGCCGGGGTATAGATTTCGGTCAGATAGCGGGCTGTCACGGCATTGTCGAGGTGGCCGTTGTCCGAGCGGATGCGCGACTTCAGGTATTCGGGATACGGACCCGCGTCGAGCATCGCCGAGTCGTAGTTGGCCTCGATCATCAAATAGTTGGCCTGACGCATGTAGTAGTCGACGCGTTCGGATATGCATCCGAGATCGGTGGCCACCACCAGATGGTGCCCTCCGTTGGAGATGAAGAAGCCGGCGTTGTCTGTTCCGTCGTGCATCACCTCAAACGCCAGAACGGTGAAATTCCCGATTTTGAAAGGATGTTCCTTATAGATTGCCTGGTGGTAATCCTTTATCCGATTGGAGATTGCGTGGCGTCGCAGCAGCCCGTTGAGGGTGCGGGGGGTGCAATACACCTGCATGTGGCGGTATTTCCGCAGAATAGTGTAGGCGAAACGCACATGGTCGCTGTGATCGTGGGTCAGCACGATTCCCTTCACGCTGCGCATGTCGATGGCGTTGCGTTTCAGTTCGGCGGTAATTTTATCCAGCTCCACTCCGGCGTCGATCAGAAATCCGGAAGTGTCGTCGCCGATATAGGCGCAGTTGCCCGAGCTTCCGGAGCCGAACGAAATGAATTTCAGTCGGTCGATGCCCGGAAGGTCCTCCAGCGGCGAGAATGTGTCGTCGCTGTCGAAGAGGGTTTCCCTCTCTTTTGCGGTGCGTCGGGCTTCCTTCTCGATGGCGGGATGCACGGGAAAGTCGTCGGCCTCGGGAAAGAACGTCCCGTCGAGGTCGTCGAAGAGCCCGGGGATGCCGGGCTGCATGTTCGTGCGTTTCTTGTAGCGTGCCATGAGCAGGATTCTGTGGGTTGTGATATAGGGGAGAGCTGGATTTCAGTCAGCTGAACAGAAGGAATATGGTGGGGATTTTATCGTAATTGTAGGTGGCGCGGGCCCACTGGCGCAGAGGGCGCGTAGTGATGTTTTCGTTGGGTCCCGTGATGTCCGATGCCACGCAGAGAAGCATGTCGGGAGGTAGCGTGGCCGCCAGTTCGGCAATCAGGCGATTGTTGCGGTATGGGGTCTCGATAAAGATCTGGGTCTGCCGCTCGCGCTGGATGCGGCGTTCCATTTCCTTGAGGCGCCCGGCCCGGCGTTGGGGTTCGATGGGGAGGTAGCCGTTGAAGGCGAAGCTCTGGCCGTTGAATCCCGAGGCCATAAGGGCCATGAGGATGCTTGAAGGGCCCACGAGCGGCACAACCTTCAGCCCCCGGCGCTGGGCTACCGCCACGGCGTCGGCTCCCGGGTCGGCTACGGCTGGACATCCGGCCTCGGAAATCACGCCCATCGGCACACCGCGTTCGAGCGGTTCGAGCATAGCCGCCACTGCGGTGCGGTCGGTATGCTCGTCGAGCACGGTGAACGTCAGTGCGGATATGTCGGTCGATGGGTCGACTTTCTTCAGAAATCTCCGGGCCGAGCGCACGTTTTCCACGATAAAGTGGCGCAGTCCGGCTATGATTCGCCTGTTCCCCTCGGGCAGCACGTCGGAGAGCGTCGACGCCGGACTGAGCTGTACCGGAATGAGGTACAGCGCCGTTTCGGGGGCGACGGCCGGGGATACGGCGTCCGTATCGATGGTATGCGATTCGTGGGTCATGCTTCAGGATTATGATTGCTCAGGCCTCGGCTTTCTTTGGCTCGGGTTTCTGATGCTCGGGAAGGGCATTGTAGGCCTCGAGGGCATGGCGGAGCACTTCCATGGCTTTTCCAAGGTCCTGCTTGTTGAGCACGTAGGCCATACGCACTTCGTCGTGTCCCATGCCCGGAGTGGTATAGAAGCCTGAGGCCGGCGCCATGAAGATGGTCTGCCCTTCCCATGAGAAGTCGCTCAGACACCATTCGCAGAAGCGGTCGGCGTCGTCGACCGGGAGGTGGACCACAGTGTAGAAGGCGCCCATGGGGATGGGGGTGTAACAGCCCGGAATGCGGTTCAGACGGTCAATCAAGAATTTACGGCGCTCCACATATTCGTTGTATGTGGCAAGCATATATTCCTTCGAGGTGTCGATTGAGGCCTCGGCCACAATCTGACCTAACAGGGGAGGGCTGAGGCGAGCCTGACAGAATTTCATCACGTTCTTTTTCAGCTCCTTGTGCTTGGTGATGAGGGCGCCCACGCGGATGCCGCACTCGTTGTAGCGTTTCGATACTGAATCGATGAGCACCACCTTCTCCTCGATGCCGGGAAGATGGAAGGCGGAGATGTAGGGAGCGCCCGTATAGCAGAATTCACGGTATACCTCGTCGGAGAAGAGGAAGAGGTCGTGCTTGAGCACAAGGTCGCGTATCTGTAGCATCTCTTTCATGGTGTAGAGATAGCCCGTGGGGTTGTTGGGGTTGCAGATCAGGATGCCTTTGGTGCGCGGAGTGATGAGTTCTTCGAATTTCTCGACGGGCGGAAGCTCGAAGCCGTTTTCGATGCTCGACGGGATGGTCACGATTTTCGCGCCGGCCGAGATGGCGAAAGCCATGTAGTTGGCGTAGGCCGGTTCGGGCACGATTATCTCGTCGCCGGGATCGAGGCATGCCATAAAGGCGAAAAGTACGGCCTCGGAACCGCCGGCTGTCACGATGATGTCGTCGACCTCGACGTCGATGTTGAAGCGGTGGTAGTATTCGCGGAGCTTTTCGCGCAGCGAATGCAGGCCCTCCGAAGGGCTGTATTCCAGCACTGTGCGGTCAATCTTTTTCAATGCGTCGAGTCCCTCCTGAGGAGTGGGCAGGTCGGGCTGGCCGATGTTCAGGCGGTAAACTTTCAGACCGCGGTCTACGGCGTCCTGATACAGGGGACCGAGCCGGCGGATAGGCGATGCGGGCATTATTTCGCCGCGTTGTGATACTTTTGGCATGGCTGGGATTGGATTGAGAGGTTTATATCTTTTGGGTTTTCCGGGCCGGGTCGCATGTGAGGCCCACTCCGAGTTTCTTGAAAATTTTGTGGTCTACCTCGCCGAGCATCACCGTGGAGTGCATCTGGCAGCCGCGGAGGGCCGGAAGCTGCTCCAGGGCGCGCCGGCAGTTTTCGTCGTGAGGGCTGAGCACCGAAAGGGCCACGAGCACCTCGTCGGTGTGCAGCCGCGGGTTGTTGGAGCGCAGATAGCTCGTTTTGGTATGCTGTATCGGCTCGATCATGTGCTGGGGAATCAGCTTGACCTGGTGGTCGATTCCGGCGAGGTGTTTCACGGCGTTGAGAATCAGGGCGGCGCTGGGTCCGAGCAGGGCGCTGGTTTCTGCGGTGATGATGGTGCCGTCGGGCAGCTCGATTGCCGAGGCCGGCACTCCGCTGCGGTCGGCGCGCTCGCGTGCGGCGGCTATGGGGCGGCGGTAGCCGAGGTCAATCTTCGCCTGCTTGAGCAGCAGGGAGGTCTTGCTTACCTCTGCCTCGTTGCCTTCGCCCTGAGCCATGCGGTTCAGGGCTGTGAAGTAGCGGCGGATTATCTCCTGGCGCGAGGCGTCGCAGCATACGTCGTCGTCGCTTATGCAGAAGCCTACCATGTTCACGCCCATATCGGTGGGCGATTTATATGGATTCTCGCCGTAGATTCCCTCGAAGAGGGCGTTGAGCACCGGGAAAATCTCTATGTCGCGGTTATAGTTGATGGCAGTCTTGCCGTAGGCCTCCAGGTGGAAGGGGTCGATCATGTTTACGTCGTTGAGGTCGGCGGTAGCGGCCTCGTAGGCGATGTTGACCGGATGCTTCAGCGGCAGGCTCCAGACCGGGAAGGTCTCGAACTTGGCGTAGCCGGCCTCGATGCCGCGCTTGTGCTCGTTGTAGAGCTGGCTGAGGCATACTGCCATCTTGCCGCTGCCGGGGCCGGGGGCAGTGACGATTACCAGCGGTCGCGTGGTCTCGATGTAGTCGTTGCGGCCGAACCCCTCGTCGGAGTCGATGAGGTCCACATTGGTGGGGTAGCCCTCGATGGTGTAGTGGCAGTAGGTGGTCACTCCAATGCGTTCAAGGCGCTTGCGGAAGGCGTCGGCGCTGCTCTGGCCGTTGTAGTGGGTGATCACCACCGAGTTTACCATGAATCCGCGGCCGATGAAGGCCTCTCGCAGACGGAGCACATCCATATCGTAGGTTATGCCCAGATCCTGGCGTACCTTGTTTTTCTCGATGTCGCGCGCGGAAATCACGATGACTATCTCGGCCTTGTCGGCCAGCTGCCCGAGCATGCGCAGCTTGCGGTCGGGCTGGAAGCCAGGAAGCACACGGCTGGC
>UREH01000156.1 GCA_900546835.1 uncultured Porphyromonadaceae bacterium | reverse complement strand
CGGTCAGTTGATTGTTCGAAAAATCAATCTCCTCGAGATTGGTGAAGAAGCCGTCAACAGGAAGCTCAGTCAGCTCGTTGTCCGAGCAATCCAGTTTCCGCACATTCGTGAAATTGACATATTCCACACCTTTAAGGGACTTAATACCCAAACCTTTGATATTGATCTCGGTGATCGCCTCGACCTCGGTTTTGTCGAGCTTACCGTCCCCGTTCTTATCGAAAGTCAGCAGATAAGTCTTATACGCTTCGTCTTCGATGTTAGCGATAGCATCCGGCCCTGCCTCATAATCCTTGTATTGGATAAAGCTCTCGATATTCGACGTGCTCTCGATCGTCTGCCCCTTACTCAACCAAACCGTTTTCAGGGAGTTCGCCATATATGCCAATGCCGAAGTCAGCAGCAGGTTTCTCGAAAGGTCGATCTCGACGATCGGGGTGCTGCCGAAGTCGATCGAACGCAGATAAGGACAGTTCGTTACGTCGATCTCTGAAATCTTGGTGTTGCTGATATTCAGAACTTCCAACTGTGCGCTTTTCGTAAGATCGAGCGTTGTAATTGTACCCGTTACCGCCAAATTTGTCAATTTTGTATTGTTCGTAACATCCAAACTGTTGAACACGTCGCCGCCGACATTCAGCGACTTCAGTTCCGTGTTCTTCGAAACGTCGATCGTACTGAATTTAGCCGAACTGAAGCCGATGATTTCCAGCTTGGTGTTCTTGCTCAAATCGGGAGCGACCACGAAACCAGCACTCGAAGCATAGAGATTTTTCAAATTAGGTGCAACCGAAAGATCGATCTTTTTGAGCTTATTACACGACATAACGGAGAGTTCTTCCAAGCTGGCAGGAAGCACGACCGACGAAAGGCCGGCGCCGCTGCTCAGGTTAAGCTCCTTCAAAGCATAACACTGCGAGAAATCGGCCTTTAACAAACGGTGCGTAGTGAAATCGACCGTTTCCAAATTCGGGAAATATTCCAGACCGTCGATCGATGCGATCTCCGACCCCGTAAGCTCGATCGCCTTTACCGCTTCGGCTTCTTCCTTCGAAATCTCACCGTCCTTATTCGTATCGAAGTTCGTCATGATGTAGGTCTTCAGCACCTTATCGGGAATCACGGCAGGATAGGTCAGTTCCTTGCCCGCCTGCTTGATTACGATATGCTCCGAAGCATCTGCATTCTTGAAGATAATCGTCGCGTCACGCGGGCCACCCTCCGTATTCGCCAACACCTTGAACGAGAACTCCTTGTCGATCATAGCGCGGGTATCCACAGCCTCGATCCAATCGACTCCCTCCTCGATCGTAGCCGTCACAGGCTCGATGTTCGTCTGAAGTTTCACCGTTACATTCTGCTCCGTATTGGACACAGATATCGTTTTCGAATCCTCGTCGATAATGAGCTTCCCCTCCTGATTCTGCTGGATTTTGAGAGGGGCCTTCTCACTGCCACTTACGAAATTGAATGTCACCTCCTTGGCCGCATCTGTCTCATTGGTCGTAGAAACCGTAAACTTCACGACGCTCTCGCCAGATTCGCCTTCCGTCTTGTCCGCCTCAACCCAATCTGCGCTACCTTCCAGCGTCCAGGATTTCGAACTGGTAACGGTAACAGTCTCCTCGCCGCCCTTGTACGAGAACGACAAGGTCTTCGGACTGATCGAAATAGACTCCGAAGCAGACATCTGACGAACCGTCAATTCCACACTCGTTGCCTCCGGGTAAGTCAGCGTGAGTTTAGCTTCCCGCGCAGCACCCGGATTGGCGTCTGCCTGAAGAGTGAATTTATCTGCACTGACCGACAGATCGTGCAGCCAAGTCGCATCCCACGTCACATCGAGAGAACAACCATCTACGGCATAATCCACGGTGTAAGGTACTGTTACCTTACCCGCAACGGCTGCGATGTCTGCGGGATTCGCGGCCTTAATGACTGGTGTCTCCTGTTTCACATCCGGGTCGTCGCTACAACCCGTGAGGCCCAAAGCGAAAACCGCGAAAAAAGACACCAACAAAAGCGTTAGTTTTTTCATACTGGTTAATGATTTTTTGTGAAAGCACTTCCGGTATCGCTACCGTAAATAGGGACAGTCGCGAAATAGGCTTAAAATTATAACAAATTGATTGTCAATGTGATAAAAATTTCATATCTTAGCTACAGGAATTAAAAATTCCTCCGAACACCCTGGAAAAGTGACTTTCGGAGGAAATGAGCAAAAATAACTCATGGCAAAAGTACGAAATTTATCTGACATTCAGCAAGAGATTGCATTTACAGAGTTTGATTTTTATCAGCGATACGAAGAGAGCTTCAAAACATCGGAACTTGGACGGATCAAGTCACTTCTTCCTCTTCGAGAGATGGCGATATCGTTCGGTTTAGTAGAAGAGAAGCCGAAGAGTTTGAGAGTGAAGCGAGGACGAAAGTCCTTCTTCACACCTGAGGGCAAGGTGGCGTTGGCGTTCTTGAAGATGTATACAGGATTGTCAGCTCCGAAGCTGATGGATGCGTTGAATGGAAACATCCATTATCAGATCTTCTGCGGGATCAGGATCAGTCCTGAGAACCAGTTGACAAACTACAAGCTGATCGACAGCATTCTGGTAGAATTGTCCAAGAAACTGAAGATTCAGGAGCAGCAGAAGGTACTTGCAGATGCATGGAAGCCGTACATGAAGAACCTTGATACTGTCTATACAGATGCCAGCTGCTATGAAAGCCTGATGCGCTTTCCAACTGACGTGAAGTTGCTTTGGGAATGTGTAGATAGAGCATACAAGATGATGTGCGGTATCAGTTCTCAGCTTGGTGAGCATCGAATGAGAACAAAGTACAATGATATCGACAAGGCGAACCTGGCATATAGGAAGCAGCGCAAACATACTCATAAGCAGACCAGAAAGATGATAATGAGACTGCTTGCATTGCTGGGCAAGATACTGGGAGAAATCCGCAGACAGATGCGCGTCCATCCGGATGAAGAACTATTGAATTACAAGCAGTTGGATATGCTTGAGACTGTCACAAGGGTATATCGTCAGCAGAAGAACCACTTCAAGAGTGGTGACTCTCGTGAGAGTATCCCTAACCGTATTGTAAGTCTCAGCAAGCCTTACATCAGACCGATAGTCAGAGGCAAGGAGACCAAGATAGTCGAATTTGGAGCGAAGTGCAACAACATATTGATTGACGGAATATCGTTTATTGAGAAGCTATCATTCAATGCATTCAATGAAGGAACGAGACTTAAGCACTGTGTGTCATTGTCGAAGAAACTTACAGGCGTTGATGTAAAAAAGATAGGTGGCGACCAGGGTTACTCGGGTAATGACAACAGAACTTTCTGCAAGGAGAATGGTATTGAAACCTCATTCACTCAGAAAGGACGAACTGGAAAGAATGAAGTTAAGAACGCTACTAAACGAGAACTTGCACGCGTTCGAGCTACAGCAATGGAAGGCTCTTTTGGAACTCAGAAGGAGCATTATGGTCTGCGAAAGATTGCTGCAAGGATAAAATCGACAGAGATCATGCTGATCTTCTTCGGTATCCACACAGCAAATGTGGTAAACCTTGCAAGACGAGAGTCAGTCCAAGTAGCTCTTGCAGCCTGATGTTCCACGCATGGAACACGACTTTACGGGAGTGGTAGCTCCAGACGTGACTGAAAATGAAAAAATCGGCCCTAAAAACAGAGCCGATGATATAAAAAACGATGAGTATGATCGGAAAAATAAGGGAAAGTCTGCTGGTTAATTCAAATTGAAGGAATTAAATGACTATCCCTAAATAGGCATCGGCGGCATTATAAGTTGTGGTCGTAGCCGTATAAGAGAAATGGCCGCCGTAATTGTTGTAACCACCGTAGCTGCCGTAACCGGTCGTTGTGGAGGTCGAATAGCCTGCACCGGCAGAAGCCAATCCCTCGCTGACACCTTTCAAAACAACAGACCAAGTCTGCGAACGATTCACTTTCTTCAGATAGCTGTTGTAAGACCATACTTGCAAATCGGTGGCGACATCGTGTTTGTCTACGGAATAGGCTATTATATCGGTCTCCGGATTGAACTCGATCGGTGTCAGTGAATTATTGGAGATAACCACATTGACCCGGTGCCACTTACCGTAATCCCGGACAATGGCATCCGTCAGCGCGATTGTCAATCCGTTTTTGAAATAGACTTCCCAGGGCACACCGTCCCGGTAATCGACCAATCGTTCCGTTATGTCCGGTGATTCCCATATCGTCATATCGTCCGCAATACGGACCTTGAATGAGTGCCCTTCGCCGTCCGCCAGCAAATAATAATCGTGAATCGGCTTTCCTGCCTGATATTCCATCTTTAGGTAAGAGCCGTCTTCGCCGTATGTTTCGTATGTTCCGGACAACTCGCCTCTGGCATATGATGCACGCGTTTTTAACATTCCATTCTCGTCGTACTGCAGATATTCCCCCTCCAATAGTCCGCCCGAATAATATGATTTTTCCGATATGCGACCATTCTTGAAGTAGGAAACGATCTTTCCGTCAAACACTGTCCGGCGGTCATCGAGCGTATCGATTGTCTGAAAATGCCCTTCTGTCCGTAATTCTCCCGAAATATAAAAATCCCTGAACATTTTGGATCCCGCCGAATCCGCAGGATAAAGCGCTATCCGATAATATTCGGCAAAAGCCGGACTCGGCACGACTGATCCTGAACGGTTGTAGTAGAGTGTATCTATTCGCTCCTGCGCTAAGACATCATTGCTTGCCGTAAGCAATATCAGTAATAAAATTTGTTTCATAGGAAATTTTCTTTTGAGTTGAATAATGAATGGTGTTGTTTGACAGGTATATAAAAAAAGCAGGCTAAACTTTTTATTTGCTTTCTGAGGTCTTCGCAATACCTTGTAACCAAATAATGAGTAAAGCCCACGTTGGACGTGAGCGTTTACACTTTACTCTTGGTTACTTTTGAAAGTTGCGAAGTTTCAGAAAGCAAGAAATAAAGCTAACGCTTTTTATATGTATCGTCATACCTGTATTCTATCGGACGGCATGACGTATTGTACTGAAGAATAGAAGTGCTGTTATTTTCTCATAGGCAAAATGGTTTTATGTTCCGATTACAAATATAGTAAACCTGTCTCTTATACACATCTCCGAGCCCACG
>UREH01000155.1 GCA_900546835.1 uncultured Porphyromonadaceae bacterium | reverse complement strand
AGAAGCCTCCGAAAGCGAAAGCCGAAAAGGCAGCCAAAGCCACGGTGAAGGCAGAAAAAGCCTCTAAAGCGGCCTCCAAAGCCGCCGCAGAGCCCAAGGCAAAGAAAACCACCAAGGCAGCGAAATAACACCCCACGCGGCCTCTTCGGCCGCATTGCGGCATACAATTGGCGGTGTGTCAAAAAATTTCAAAATTTGACACACCGCCATATTTTTCACCCGGATGGTGGGGTCGCTGTCTGGGTAGCCTGATTAAGGTCTGGGGGGGAATGTGGCGAGGGCGGCAGCCGTTCGGCCGTCGCCCTCGCTGTCGGGAAGCCGCAGTTTGCGGCAGATTACGTTATCCGGTGGCGATCAGATGCGAACCTTGCTTACGTTGTTGCCCTGACGACGGATGAAGATACCGTTGGCGGGGTTAACCACGCGCTGGCCCTGGAGGTTGTAGAACTCTACGGGAGCGTTCACATCCTCAACCTCAGCGCCGATACCCTCGATGCCGGTGGGGATGTCGTCCTCGCGGTCGATCTGGATGACCTTCTTGTTGGGGAGGATAGCCTGAACGCCATAGCGCTTGAGGTTGTCGATTTTTACGCCGGGGAAGTATACGTCGGCTTTACCGTTGAGGGTAGCGGCGTCTACGTTGGCGCTCAGGAGAGTTCCCTGCTCTACGTTGGCGGGCACGGCCGAAATCTGGTGGCCATCCTTAGTTACGGCAAATGCGTTGTAGCGGATACCGGCATTCTCAATGGGGTTGTCGAGGCGAACGTATACGTTCTTGCTGTCGTCGTAGCCCATGAAGAGCTGCCAGTCGTGGTTTTCGTAGTTGTCGGTAACGAGTTTGGCGCGGGCAGCGGCTTTAGCGCCGTTGTTGGTGTAGATGGCGAAGCAGGTGCCGCTGTAACCCATGCGGGCGATGTCGGCGAAGCCGTCGCCTGTAATGTCGGCCACTGCTACGGATGCACCCGAGCGAGCACCTTCGATGGGATTTTCGGCAACACGGAAAAGACCGTTGCCCTGGTTCATAGCGATATATATATTTACTTCGGTGCCTTGCACCTTCAGCCAGTCCTCATGGCTGGGACCTTCGCCGAGATAAACGATGTCGATGAGGCCGTCGTTGTTGAGGTCGCAGAAGTCGATATCAGATACCTTGGCGCCGGGGAAGTTGGCGGGTGCTTTCTCGAATACGTTGTTACCCTTGTTGAGCAGTAGGTAGGCCACGTTGTAGTGGAAGCGCGACTGAGTGTCGCTGGCTATACCGGTGATGAAGATGTCGAGGAGACCGTCGTTGTTTACGTCGGCAACCTTGATGGCGCCGTCGGTGGTGGCGTAGCCCTGAAGCGATTCGGGAGTAATGACATCAAATGCCCATTCCCCCTTTTTGGCGAGGCAGATGCTGATCTGGCGCTGGCCGGAGGCGTTTTTGCCGGTGATGATAATGTCGGAGCGGCCGTCGTTGTTGAAGTCGCCTTCGGCCATCGAGCCGTCCGTAAGTGCAGGTATGTCGCAGGCTCCTTTGCCATAGATGGCATCTGTGCCATTGTAGTTTTCAAATACTACAGGCTGCTTTTTGTCTGCGGAATACGTTACGATATCTTTGTAACCGTTGAAGTCAACATCAAAAGGAATGCAAAGACCTGTGCGCTGATTTTCACCTGCGCCATCACCTGAGCCACCTAACTCCTGTCCATAAAGTAAGGCACGAGAGTCTCCTTTGTCATCTTTAGCGTCAAGCCATTTGAAGGCTCCTGCCTTATCATTAAGATAAAGCTGAGAACCCCATGAATTGGCCATAAGAATGTCGATATGACCATCGTTATTGTGGTCATAAGGAGTAATCTGACGTTCGAAGGAAATGTTTTCTTGGCAGATTTGAGTTGCAGTTGACAAGTCGCTGATTTGAGTGATTGTATTGGCCCAGCCGTTGCCAAGGTCGCGACCGGCTGCAATTACCTCATAGGCTCCATTTTTGTTAACGTCGATCATTACGGTGTTGCCATGGAAAAGTTGGCTGGAAGCACCGTCGGGGAGAGTCATCTTAGTGAACGAGGGGAGCTGGCCGGCGTTTGCAGTTGCATAGGCGGCAGCATAGGTGAAGTTGTTGTCAACAACAGCTTCGATAAACTGTTTGCCGTAGGTGGTGTAAGTACCGCTTGCGCCGGTAATGCCGCTATGAGTGTCGGTAACCAGGAAGTCGGCCATAAGGATGCCTATAGGCGCGCCGGAGTGGTCTTTGAGATAGTCCACTACTTTCTTGTTGGTTTTGGTTGCATTCGTTGCGTAGCTCGAGGATTGAGATATTGAGCCATTGTAGCCCGAGCAGAAGTTCATTACGAAGATGTTGGAGTAGTCGGAGGTGGCGTTGAGTGTCTGGGCATGTTTCAGCATCTGCTCAACGGCTTTTACTTTTTCGTCATAGCCACCACGGCCGTTGCTGTTTGCGAGGTCCTGAACGTGGAGGAAAGCCCGTTCTGTGCCGTAAGGTGTTTCAAGCTTGCCACCGGTCTGCTTTCTCCAGCGTTCTTCAGCTGAGAGTTCGCTCCATTTGTCGTCACCATACCATTCGTAGGCGGTAGGAGCGAATTGACCGTCTACTTTTACGTCGCCCCAGCGCTTGATGATGAAGATGCCTTTACGCATTTCCCCTACGGTAAGGCTACGTTTGAAGTCGCGCAGATAGCTCGTGATACCAACGTTTTTGAACATTGTGGTATAGTTGTCGTTGGAGATTTTGTCGCTATTGTTTGCACCGTCGATGTGGATTATAATGAATTCGGTAGGGTGTGCGTCAAGGAAGTTCTTGATGGTAGTGAGGGCGTCTTCGAATTTAACGCTTGTGGGGGTTGTGCCATGGTAGCAGTAGATGGTGCTGCTAATTAGGGCTCGGCCTGGACGTAGGTCGAGGACGCGTACGCCGGCTTCAAGCTGCTGCTGTATGGTTGCCGTCTGACATTGGGAGTTGACTGCGGTTGCGCCTGTGACGCTTGCGGTAGCTGTATCGTGTGTGCCGGGGATTGAAACCTGCGTCACGTAGAGGTTGTCGGGGAGCTCGGCCATCCAGTTGGCGTAGTCGCGGGCTATGGTGGCCTGCGAGCATACCAACGAGGCACACAGCACGGCCGCGGCCTTCATGAATTGTGTAGCATTTAAGGTCATAAAGATAAAGTACTGGTTAAAAGTTATTGTTGTTGGTTTTTTTATTCTTTGGATAAATCGCGTTTTGGGTATGCAAATATAATTTTATGAAATATGCTAAACCGGGGCTAAAAACGTCAATAAAAGATAATTTTGGGGCGCGCATGCGTATTTTAGCGCGTTTGAGGCAGCGCAGAAGCAATTTTTGCAAAAAAATGGGGCGCAGTCATTGTAGCCCTTAAAAGTCGTTAGGGGCGTTAAAGGCCTTAAAGGCATTAAAGCCAGATCGGAATTGCCTACGCATTTCTGATTGGTGGCTGGATGTGACAGAGGGATAAGCACGGAAAAGGGCGATGTGTCGGATTGACACACCGCCCAGATGCAAAAAGGCGGGGCGCCGGGGGCGCTCCGCCTTTTTGGATGGAATTGTATGGATGGGTTATTTCACTTCGGGAGTGCCGTCGCCGTAGCCCCAGGGCTCTTTGCTGAGGCGCACGTAGTTGTTGTAGCGCCACTGTGCGTTGCTCTTGGCTGCTGCGAAGAGTTCGGCTGCCTCTGCGGGATACTGCTTGGCTACGGAAGCGTAGCGCACTTCGCCTTTGAGGAAGTTCTCGAACTCGTTCCAGTCGGGCTCTTTGCTGTCGAGCGTGAAGGGGTTCTTGTTTTCGGCTTCGAGGGCGGGGTTGTAGCGCCAGAGGTGCCAGTAGCCGCAGGCAACGGCGCGGGATTCTTCTTCCTGCGAATGTCCCATGCCGGCTTTGAGGCCGTGGTTGATACAGGGGGAGTAGGCGATGATGATCGAGGGACCGTCGTAGGCCTCGGCCTCGCGGATGGCCTTGAGGGTCTGGGCCTGGTCGGCACCCATAGCCACCTGGGCGGCGTATACGTAGCCGTAGGTGGTGGCGATGAGACCGAGGTCTTTTTTGCGCACGCGCTTGCCGGCTGCGGCGAATTTGGCGATAGCGCCAATCGGGGTGGCTTTCGAAGCCTGGCCACCGGTGTTGGAGTAAACCTCGGTATCAAGCACGAGGATGTTGATGTTCTTGCCGGAGGCGAGTACGTGGTCGAGACCGCCGAAACCGATGTCGTAGGCTGCGCCGTCGCCGGCGATAATCCATTGCGAGCGCTTCACGATGAAGTTCTTCAGGACCACTATGCCGTTGCATACGTCGCAGCTGCATGCCTCGCAGAGCGGAACGATGGTTTCGAATACCTCGCGGGTGGATTCTGCGCTGTCGCGGTTGTCGAGCCATTTCCTGGCCTGCTCTTTGATTTCTGCGGAGCAGCAGTCGCAGGTGAGGGCCTGCTTCATGAGGCCTTCGAGGCGGAGCTGCATCTTCTCGTTGGCGATGGTCATGCCCAGACCGAACTCGGCGAAGTCCTCGAAGAGCGAGTTGGCCCATGCGGGGCCGTGACCGCGGAAGTTGGTGGTGTAGGGGGTGGAGGGCACGGAGCCGGAGTAGATCGAGGAGCAGCCGGTGGCGTTGGCTACCATCTGGTGGTCGCCGAAGAGCTGGGATATGAGCTTCACGTAGGGAGTCTCGCCGCAACCCGAGCATGCGCCTGAGAATTCGAAGAGCGGGGTGGCGAACTGAGAGTTCTTCACGTTGGCCTTGATGTCGACGAGGTCCTGCTTGGAGGCTACGGCCTTGGTGCAGTAGTCCCACTGCTTCTGCTTGTCGAGCTGGGTTTCGAGGGGCTTCATCTGGAGAGCCTTCACGCCCTTCTTGCCGGGGCAGACGTCAACGCAGTTGCCGCATCCGAGGCAGTCGAGCACGTCGACGCTCTGAATGAAGCGCATGCCGGTGAATGTCTTGCCGATTGCGGGGATTGTGGCATCCTCGCCGAAGGGAGCGGCAGCCATCTCGGCCTGATCGAGCACGAAGGGGCGGATGGCGGCGTGGGGGCAGACGTAGGCGCACTTGTTGCACTGTATGCAGTTTTCCTCAAGCCATTCGGGCACGAAGGCTGCTACGCCGCGCTTCTCGTAGGCGGCGGTGCCGTTCTGCCATGTACCGTCGGCGATGTCCTTGAAG
>UREH01000154.1 GCA_900546835.1 uncultured Porphyromonadaceae bacterium | reverse complement strand
ATGTTTCACGTAGCCATGGCTGCGGCCGACTATGCCAAGGGCGTAGTTATAATCAACGAAAACAAATACGGCGAAGCAAGCACGATAAATCATCTGCAGCCCGACCTGCGCACCGGATATTTTACTTACCGAGTCTTTCAGAAGGAAAATCCGAAACGTACGCTCGGCCAGACAAGTTGCTCCAGCGCATACGACAACCTGCTTTATGTCGTCTCCAAACAGTCGAAAGCGCAGAACGCCACTACCGCCGGTGGAATCCTCACGGCCATCGAGCCGACTACCATGAAATGGCAGTGGCAGATGGATCAGCTCGACCCGAGCGGCAAGCGCGCCGAAGGCCGCGGATTTCTTGGCGTAACCACCGACAAGGCCTACGTCTCAAGCAGCAACGGCATCTGGGTCATCGACCTCGCCACGCACACCTCGAAAGGAATGATTGAAGGCACGCAGAATCCCAACGGCGTTGACGACAAACCCGCAAGCGACGGCACGAGCACAATATATCATGGCCAGTGTGGCACGATGGTTGCGGCCGCCGGACGCGTGTTTGCCGCCCATCAGATTTTCGGACTGCTGGTTATCGATCCGACAACCGACACTCTCGAACACACCATCAGCCTCGATTTCGTAGCCGACGGAGCCGCCATCGGTTCGATTGTGGCCGACAAGGAAGGCTTTCTCTGGCTCAGCGTAGCAAAAAGTTCCGACACTTTCGCTCCTTCACTATCCGTACTGGTGCGCGTAAATCCATCTACCCTCGAGACTTCGGTATTCAACCTGCCCGAAGGTGTCTATGGTCCGGCCACGACATGGGATTCCTGGAAGCCCGACAGCTTCTGCGCCTCGTCCACCGAACCTTATCTTTTCTGGACCGGAGCCGAGCAGAGTTTCTACGCCGGTTCCGTAATATACAGGTTCGACACCACCACCGCTGAAGCCAAAGCGCTTATAGATTTCAGAGAGGAGAGCGACGTGGAGATTCCATGGCAGGTCTACGGATGCTCAATGCGCGTCGACCCTGCCGACGGCACACTCTACACAAGCGTATACCAGGATTTCACCTCCACCGCCTACGCCGTGCGTACCTTCAAATCCGACGGAACATCTCTGCGCAGCTATCCTATGGAGAAAGCCTACTGGTTTCCCGGCATGATGCTCTTTCCGGAAAGCCAGCTCGCCGCAGTGGAGAATGTAGTGTGGGAAGCACCAGGGAGTCTTGGAGTTCTCATAGACGGACGTTCCGTTGAGCTCACCGGCATACATGCCGGCATAACCGCAGAGGTATTCTCTGTATCCGGAGCAAAGATAGCATCCGCACGCGCCGACGCCGACGGACACGCGAAGTTCGACATGGATTTTGCCCCCGGAATCTATATCGCTGCTGCCGGCCCGCAGAAAGCCAAATTCGCCGTGCGCTGACCTACGGGGCTTTGAGCTCAGACATGAAAAAACTTTCCATCGCGAAAAAATGTTATAATTGTGAGGGCTGCGGAATGCGGACCTCACAATTTAACGTTTTAACTCCTACGATATGAAAAAGATTCTGAGCCTGATTGCATTGCTGGGACTTATGTGCAGCTGCTCGCCATACTCTCTGGTCAACAGCGAGACATACAACAATGCCGACCTCGCGCGCTACCACACGTTCCGCATCGTGACCCCTGATATGGGCAAACTACCTCTGGGTATGGAGATGGTGACATACTACAACATCGCGGCGGCAATACGCGAGGAGATGCTTATGCGCGGCTTCACCGAGTCGGCCGAATCGCCGCTGCTGGTCAACATCGCCGTAACCACACAACGCGAAATCGCCACCGAGCCGCTGATGCCCCCCGGCGGATATTTCCCTTACAACGGCCCGTATTATCCCTACTACATGTGGCCACGCTATAACTACGGCCCGTACTGGAATCCCGCATACTACAGCAATGCCCAGGTTATCACCGGTATATATAAGGAAGGCGTACTCACCATGGACCTTGTCGACATCGACACCAAGCTTCCGCTCTTCTCCGCATCCGTGGCAACCATTCTCAACGGAGGCGGCAACGGCTATCAGAATCTCAAGGGAATCGACGAAGCCGTCACGACCCTCTTCTCTCGCTTCCCCGTACCTCTGCTGCCGCAGTACCGTAAAAACTGACCTCTAAATGGCGACATTAACGACCGCACTGCCGGGAATCCAGCCCGGCAGTGCGGCCGCTCCATATTGGCGTTGGCGGTTTATCGGTTTTTACTTATCTTTGTAGCGGATTCGCAATGCAGCACATCCACCTCTACGATATGCAGACTACCGAACGTACAAGCACCGAGGCCGCAACCTCGCAGGCCTACAAAACCACCCGACAGTTCGACGACGCCATCGCCCTCTGCCGCAACCTTTATGCAAAAAAACTCAACGACTACGGCTGCGCGTGGCGCCTGATGCGCCCGTCGTCCCTTACCGACCAGTTGCTTATCAAGGCCGACCGCATCCGCTCGCTTGAAACGAAAGGCAACCAGCAGGTGGCTGACGAATCGATTCTCGACGGCTTCATCGCCCTGGTGAACTACGGTATTATCGGCCTGATTCAGCTGCAGCTGGGTTTCGCTTCGGGCAAAGACCTTTCCAACGACGAGGCAATCGCGCTCTACGACAAAAACATGGCCGAAACGCGCGGACTCATGCTGCGCAAAAATCACGACTACGACGAGGCGTGGCGGAAAATGCGTGTCAGCTCCTACACGGATCTGATACTTATGAAAATAATGCGCACCAAGGAGATTGAAGACAATCAGGGATGCGCCGCCGTATCCGAAGGAATCGACGCCAACTATATGGACATCGTGAACTACGCCATGTTCGGCATCATAAAGCTGACGGAGGCTCAGACCGCATGACCACCGAAACGAAAGCGAAACAGCCGGGCGCCGACCAAACTGCTGTCCGGCTTCGTCTCTGCGTGTGGGGACTCCGCCTCCTCGTGGGAGGCACATTCGCCTTCTCCGGCCTTGTGAAGGCCATCGACCCATGGGGATTCATCTTCAAAATCGAAGAATACCTTGCTGTATGGCATCTGACGGAGCCGCGTTCGGTGGTGCTGATGGTCGCCATGCTGCTTTCCGGCTATGAATTTGTGCTCGGCTCGCTACTGCTCATGGGGTGCTATAAACGCACCGCACCCTGGGGGCTGCTCCTCTCCATGGCGCTTATGCTCCCGCTGAGCCTGTGGCTCTGGGTGGCCGACCCGATTCCCGACTGCGGATGTTTCGGCGACTTCCTCACGATCTCCAATGCGGCGACATTCTGGAAAAACGTGGTTCTCACGGCCGGCCTTATCCTGCTGATACGCTGGAGTCCACGGCTACGCGAGGCTCTGTTCAATCCCGCCATACAATGGATGGTGGCGGCTCTGGCATCGCTATATATCCTAATCGTGAGCCTCTACGGCTACAACGCCCAGCCGATGGCCGATTTCCGTTCATATCCTGTCGGCACTCAACTTGCCGTAGCATCCGACGGCTCGGAAGCCTCCGACGATACCGACTCATACACATTCATTTACGAAAAAGAAGGTGAGCAGCGCGAATTCTCCATCGACTCTCTTCCCGACGACTCCTGGACATTCGTCGACCGTATCGCGTCGCCATCCGCTGTCCGCGAAGCGACGGGTCCGGAAAATCCGCTGACCGCATTCGACGCCGACGGCGACGACGCCACCGCCGAGGCCTTCGCGCCCGAAGGCGACGAGATTGTAATCGTAATCCCCGAGCCGAGGCGCGCCGACGTAGCTTATACATACACCCTCAACGAGCTCGCTGCCCACGCCGATTCGGCGGCCATAGAGATATGCGCAATACTTGGCACGGATGCAAAAGGCGTGGCTCGCTGGCGCGACATGAGTATGGCCGCATATCCCTGCTACAGCGCCGACGAAACCCAGCTCAAAGAGCTGGCCCGCGGACAGATTGCCATCGTACTCCTCTCCGACGGGCAAATCGTCTCCAAAACAACACTCAACTCGATGGATGCCGAAATTATTGAGAACCCTGCATCCACCCGAATATTGCTCGACGAGCTCCAAGGCAACGGCTCCGCATGGTTCAGATACATCACCGGACTTTTTGGCGCAATAGTACTTCTCATCTACCTTTTTCAGGGACTTATACTGACCCTGAGAGCCAAAATTCGGCTCGCATATCGCAAAAAAGCCGTAGAAAATTCTTAAATTTGCACTCACCAAAATTCAAACACCTAACCTTCTATAACAATGAGAAAAAACATCGTAGCCGGCAACTGGAAAATGAATACCACCCTTGCCGAAGGCGTAGGCCTGGCAAAGGACGTCAACGAGGCTCTTAAAGGCGCAACCCCCAAATGCGACGTAGTAATCTGCGTTCCCTTCACCCACCTCGCTTCCGTAGCCGCAGCAATCGACCAGACCAAGCTCGGTCTTGGCGCTGAAAACTGCGCTGACCACGTAAAAGGCGCATATACCGGCGAAGTTTCCGCTCCTATGGTAGCCTCCACCGGTGCAACATACGTGATTCTCGGCCACTCGGAGCGCCGCCAGTACTACGGCGAGACTTCCGAAATTCTCAAGACCAAAGTAAATCTCGCTCTCGCCGAAGGCCTCACCCCCATCTTCTGCATCGGTGAAGTTCTCGAACAGCGCGAAAACGGCACTTACAACGAAGTTGTAGCCGCCCAAATCCGCGAAGCCCTCTTCGACCTCAGCGCCGAAGATTTCGGCAAGCTCATCCTCGCATACGAACCCGTATGGGCAATCGGCACCGGCAAGACCGCCACAGCCGACCAGGCCGAGGACATGCACGCCCACATCCGCGCCGTCATCGCTGAGAAATACGGCAAGGAAGTAGCCGACAACACCTCGATTCTCTACGGCGGAAGCTGCAAACCCTCGAACGCAGCCGAACTCTTCGCAAAACCCGACGTTGACGGTGGTCTAATCGGTGGCGCAGCCCTTGATGCAGCTTCGTTCATGGGCATCGTTAACGCCTTCTAATCATTCTCTTTCCCACTTACCAAGCACTTCACACATCCTTTTTAGCCATGACCCGCATTTTCCGACACATAGCTATGGCTGTCAGCCTCGCCATAGCGGCAATAGCCGCTCCGGTCCGGGCGCAGTCAGTTCCCGAACAGGCCGCCGACAGCATCGGCGCCTCCACCACGTCGGGCAT
>UREH01000153.1 GCA_900546835.1 uncultured Porphyromonadaceae bacterium | reverse complement strand
AAAAGGCAAAACTGCCTCAAAATATGCTTGTTGCAATTTAACATCTATTATTAAAACACCCTCTACTTTTGGACTTGTCGGGGTTGCTGCTCGGCAAGCCACTGCCGGTACATTTTCAGCCCTTCGCGGTAGTAGCCGAAATTCTTGAAAATTGACGGGAGCGAAGGGTGTTTCACAGAATAGAGGAAATAATATGTGAAGTTATAGAGATTGACGCATAGGCGCCGGTGCCAGGTGTAATACTTGTTCATGAAGTACGCCCTGTTGCGTGTGTTGAGGTAGAAGGCGAAGGGAGATGGCTTGCTCCCTGACGATGTGCCGGCCTTATGCTGGACTACTGCCTGGGGCTCGTAATGCAGCTTTAGTCCGTTTTGCCTGACGGCACGCCACACGAAGTCGGTATCGTCGAAATAGGCAAAGTATCTCTCGTCCATGATGCCTATCTTATCGAAGACCTCTTTCTTGATGAGCATGAAGCACGTAGGCGCGAACTCAAGACTCCGGGGCTCATTGTATTGTGGCGCGTCGTCCTGGTCGTATCCGAAATGTGTTGTGGGATTTATGAATCCGTATTCCCCACCTCCGGCGGCCCAGAGCTTGCCGGTGAAGTAGTTGAAGATTTTAGGCACGATCATGTCGCAGTCATACTTTTCGAGGCCTTCGACGAGCAGAGCGATTGATTCGGGAGTGAACTCGATGTCGTTGTTGGCGAGGAGCACAAGGTCGCAGCCGTCGGCCAAAGCTCGCCTGATACCGATGTTGTTTCCCTTGGCCACTCCGCCGTTATCCTCCGCCTTGATTATTACGGTCGGGAAAGAGGCTCTGGCGGAATGTTCGCTGGCAAGGAGGAGGCTATCGTCGGGCGACTGGTTGTCAATGGCGTACACCACGAAGTTGCGGTAAGTGGAGCGGTCGAGTGAGTCAAAAAAGCCTTCGAGCACTCCGGCACTATTGTACATCACCGTCACTATTCCGATTTTCCTGTCTGCCATAATCACTTGAATAAGTTCTTATCCTTCATTTCCTTGATCGATTGCTCGTACTTGTCCTCGCAGACTTTCTGGCTGTCGACCCAACTGGTGAACCGGGCGATACCGTCGCTGAAATTCCATTTTGGCTCAAATCCGAGAATCTCACGGGCGGCGGTTATGTCGGCATAATTGTGGCGGATATCGCCGATGCGGAAATTGCCTGATACGTAAAGGTTTACTTTTTTGTTGTATTTATCCATGAGGGTCTTGGCCACGGTGAGCACGTCGGTAGGCTCGCCTGTGCCGACATTGAATACATGGCCGTTGGCCTCGGGCACCTCGATGCCACGGATGGTAGCGTCGACCACGTCGTCGATGTAGACGAAGTCGCGGGTTTCCTTGCCGTCCTCAAAGATGTTGATATCCTTGCCGTTCTTGATGCGGGTGGAGAATATTGAGAGAATGCCGGTGTAGGGGTTGGAAAGCGATTGGCCGGGGCCGTAGACATTCTGATAGCGGAACGAAACCGAGTCGATGCCTAAAGACTGGCATACGAGGTGCACAAGCTGGCCCTGAACCTGCTTCGTAATTCCGTAGACCGAGGTGGGATGAACCATCGAGTCTTCTGTGGTCCCGACAAGCTCGAGGGGCTTGCTGCAGCCGGGATACTTTACCTCGAAGTCACCCTTTTCCATATCCTCGGCGGCGCGCATGGTGGGATAAACGCAGCGGTCGAGGTCGGGGCTATAGTAGCGGCCCTCGCCGTAGATGGCGCGTGATTCGGCCACGACAACTCTCTTGACGTCGGTCTTCTGATTGGCGAGAATGTCGAGCAAAAGGGCGGTTCCTCCAATGTTGGTACCCACATATTTCTCGACCTCGTACATCGACTGCCCGGTGCCGGTCTCGGCGGCGAGATGCACTACACATTCCACGCCTTCGAGAGCCTTCACCCAGTCTTCGCGCGATGTAACTGAGCCGTGGATGAATTTAACCTTGTCTTTTACAGAAATATATAGGGGAGAGGTGGTGTCGGGAGCGTCGCCGTGAATCTGTGGCGAGAGGTTGTCGAGAACAACCACATCGTAGCCTTTCTCGAGAAGCTTGAGTGCGAGATTCGAGCCTATGAAACCGGCTCCACCGGTAATCAGAATCTTTTTATACATTATGAGGCTTTTTATGATGTTTCTATATGAAGTTTCCGTCAGAATCAGTTCGTTCCCATTGGCCGGTGAGGGGATTCAGGCGTTTTATGATTCGGGCCGGATTGCCGACGATGACGCAATAGTCCGGGAATTGCCCCTTTACCACGGAGTTCGCGCCGACAACACAGTGGCGCCCGATGCGGGTGCCGTGCGTAATCACCGCGCCGTTGTAAATCTTGCAATCGAAGCCGATCGATACCTCCTTGACTTTAATGGGCTGTAGCTCAATGGGAGTGTCAGGGTCGGTGTAAGGATGATCGATGTCGGTTATCGTTACGAAAGCAGCTATTGCGGTATTATCGCCGATTGTTACCCGGGATGCGCATGTGAGATAGAAGTCTTGAGCTATTACTACTCCGTCGCCGAATTCTATTACCGGATTGAAAGTCGAGTCCAGATACCTGTAAGTTCCCATTACGAGGCATCTCGGACCGATATAGACTCGTTCGCCGAGGGAGACGCACGAGCAGGTTATGGCGCTCGTGTCAACGACACAGTCAGACCAGACGTAGCGCTTGAACCGGGGCTTGCAGTTGCAGTAATACCAGGCCCTACGCAATATCCAGCGAGGATCGCTGAGGAAGGAACGAATTTTTTGTCCGATAGCCATGGTTCGAAAGTCTTAGGTTTAACTCTTGAGCATCTCGATGAAGCGTCCGGATGCGCGGTCGTAATACCCGGGGACGCCGGCGGGATCCTTACGTCGGAGCACTTTCACGTCGTGGTAATGCTCCGCGAACAAAGCGTCGATTTGCCCGGGTGTGAGTCTTTCCGACGGTTCGTAGAGAGCCTCTTCATGACGGAGAATGTCTTCCTTGGAGAACTTAACGTCAATGACCTTAGCCGGGCTTCCTGCGACTACGGCATATGGGGGCACCGCCTTTGTTACCACGCTGCCGGCGGCTACTATGGCACCCCGGCCTATATGGCTCTTCATCAGCAGGGTACATCCCGACGCTATCCAGCAGTCTTCCTCGATGGTGATGGTAGACTGCTCGTCGCCGGCGTGGGTTGTGGTCTGGAAATAGAACGGTATGCCGGGAACGGGCATATGTGTGCCGGGCACGATGACGCACCGGGCCGAGATGACGGAGAATTTCTTGACCACCAGTTTTCCCCCTGCAGAGATGAAATGAACGTGGTTCTGAATCGCCACATAATCGTCAAGGAACATATATCTGGGGACGATGACGCACTGGTCGCCGATTACAGTGCCCTTCCCGATAGCTCCGAACGAACTTCGGGGATATCGGGAAACGGAGAACAATTTGCGCCAGATGCGCCTGAATGCCGTCTTGAAGTCCTTCATCATCTGATCCAAATGCCTCGGGCAGTGCCGTCGAGAAGTTTAGTGGTTTGTTTGCTGAAAATCACGCCGTAGACTATGTTGATGGCTACGAGAGCCGCGAGAATGCCATATTGCTGGAGCCATTGAGCGGCCATAAGAGCTACGGGAATATAGACGATGGCACCTACTGCAACAACGATTGTCTCGAGTAGTACTTTGCCGGTCCCGATAATGAAAGTGCCGTTGAGGGTCATGAAGCAGAAAGTAGAGACATATGCAGCTACCCACCAGGTCATGGGGGCGGGTACTTCCGCCTTTCCTTGAATCCATATGGAATAGACCGGAGGGGCTACGGCCGCGAAGATAAAACATAGGACGATGCACAGCATAAGGATACGGTTCATCTTTCGGCGCGTGTCAATCATCCAGGGGCGGTCGCCGCGTGCATAAGCGTCCGTATAGGCTGTCCAGAGCGACATTGTGATGTTGGTGTAGACCACCAGGGCCAGGGAGAGATATTTGTAGGCGATGTTGTATGCCGTTACCATTTCGGGTGATGAGACGTGGGAGATGAGGAAATTGGAGCTCTGGTAGACCACAACTGCCTGGATGTTGATGATGAAGAATTTGGCTCCAAGCGACAGCAGTTCCTTGGTGCGCCACATTTCCACACTGCTGAATGTAGGGCTGACCTCGCGGCATAAGCCGTGGAACAACACCACCGAGCCAATGATTGTGACAAGAATCGGCGCCCCGCCAAGAACGAGGGCGAGAAGGGGAAGTGAGGCCGGGACAGTCCGGGCCAGAATGAGAATCAGGATGTAGGCCAGGATGTTGCCGATGACCAGAAAGGAGAGTGATAGGGCTACACGCTGATAGGCGGCGAGTACCGAGACGATGATGTTGGCGATCATCTGCACGAACAGGAGCATGGCGAGAATCCTCATGGTCTGCACGATAGTACCCTCATAAGCAATATCTACATTGAGTAGCGGACACCATGAGATATACGGCACAAGCGCATATATGATTATGACAATGGGAATGAAAATCGCCGCCATCGAGACGTACGATGTGGAGACCAGCGATCGGGCTGATTTCATGTCGCCGGCGGCAAGAGCTTCCGTGAGCTTGTTTTTAAGCCCTGAGGCGATGCCGATGTCGAGAATCTGAAACATCATCAGTATGGCCGACAGAGTGAGCCAGATGCCGTAGACCTCGGAGTCGACGTAGTCGATTGTCGCAGGCACAAGCAGAAAGGTCACAAGCACACTGACCCCCTTGAGCAGAATGGAGAGTATGATGTTGCTCTTGAGCTTCTGGGTGCGCGATTCGCCTCCGGCAAACAGAATTCGTATTTTGGTCAATATATCAGACGGCATGAAGTGGCTTGGACCAGGTGGCAGATTCCTTATCTGTTTCAAGGCGTAAAGTTACGAAAAAATTTTCGCAACTTTCCGGTTCTTAACATTCCTGTCTTTCACTGCAAAGATGAAAAAGCGATTGGCAAGGTTATTTCTCCGCTTGTCAACCGCCTATATATTGGTTGCTCAAATCTTTAAATCCGGCGGATTTCCGTTCAATACTCCCCTTCGTTAAAGAATGGTCTTTATTGATAATCAGTTGACTAAGCAGTGTTTCCTGACTTAAACACAAACATTTTTTTAACCTCTGAGGCGATAAAACATCAATGGGGAATATTCCCGTACAAACAATTGATTTACTGAGAATGTCAGCCCATATCAATAATAAGGACTGACATAGATATGGATTTATTGAATTTTATTGCTGTCCGATAAAACTCGTTGACAGGCAAAATGTATGGCTCGGCTGCTGAT
>UREH01000152.1 GCA_900546835.1 uncultured Porphyromonadaceae bacterium | reverse complement strand
GCTTTTTCGGCGTTCAGGCGCGCCCCGGAAGCGAGGGGATGCGGCTGCTTATGAACGCCGATACGTTCTATGAATTCATCCCCGTGGATGCTCCCAAAAGCCGTCCGCTCCCAGCGTGGGAGGTGGAGGTAGGAGGAATCTACGAGCTTATAGTCACCTCGTCGAACGGCCTGTGGCGCTACCGCATCGGCGATACGGTGCGCATCATTGCCCTCCGTCCGCTCGAGATTGCCATTGCCGGGCGCACCGCCCACTACATCAACGCTTTCGGCGAGGAGGTGATGGTCTATAACGCCGACGCCGCTTTGGCCAAAGCCTGCGCGGCCACCGGAGCCGAGGTGATCAACTATACAGCCGCTCCGGTATATGCCGGCGACCGTTCGCGCGGACGCCACCAGTGGCTCGTTGAGTTCTCCACGGCTCCCGCGAGCGTCGATGCTTTCGCCGATGCACTCGACCGCGCGCTGCAGGCCGAAAACTCCGACTATCAGGCCAAACGCCATGGTGGTATATTCCTCGACCCGCTCGAGGTAATAGTGGCACGGCGCGGTGTATTCGACCGCTGGCTGGCCTCCACCGGCAAGCTCGGCGGACAGCGAAAGATTCCGCGTCTGGCCAACGACCGCCGGTTTATCGACCCGCTGCTCCGGCTCAATTCGGCCGATACTCAGAAATCTTCCGATAACGTATAACCTAAAAATCAAAATACCTTCTTTTCAAGCGAAATAATCTTACTGACATGAAACTCCACCGAATCTTTTCAGCCGCGCTGATGGCAGCCGCCATTACGGCAACGGCATGGGCCAAGGCCCCGAACTACATATTCTTCTTCATCGGCGACGGCATGGGCATCGCACAGGTAACCAATGCCCAGCTCTACAACGCCCGCGTGCTCGGTAACTCCACGCCGCTGCTCTCCACCACCTTCCCGGTCGCCTCAATGGCCACCACCCATTCGGCCAGTTCGGATGTTACCGACTCCGCAGCTGCCGGAACAGCTCTCTCAACCGGCCATAAGACCGTTAACGGCATGCTCGGGGTGACACCAGACTCCGTGGCCGTGACTTCAGTGGCAAAGAAACTGTTCGACGCCGGCTACGGCGTGGGTATCGTTACCTCCGTGGCTATCGACGACGCTACACCCGGCGCTTTCTACGCCCATGTGCCCAGCCGCAGTCAGTATTACGACATCGGCCGCCAGCTCGCCGAGAGCGGCTATCAGTTTGCCGCTGGAGCATCGCTGCGCGGAGCCTTCGACAAGCAGGGAAATCCCACTGATCTTATGAATTATTTCGACGAGGCCAACGTAAGCGTCAGCTATGGCCTCGACAGCATCGACACTACGGCTCAGCGCCTGCTTGTGCTCTCCCCGTTCCATAAGGAGAAGCAGAACGAGATTGGTTTTACCATCGACTCCATTGCCGGCGCGCTTACCCTCCCGGCCCTTACCCGTGCGGGTCTCGACCAGCTCCAGCGCACGTCGCCCGACCGCTTTTTCATGATGGTGGAAGGCGGCAACATCGACCACGCCGGCCATGGCAACGACGGCGGCACGATTCTCCGCGAGGTGATAAACTTCAACCAGGCTCTTCAGGAAGCCTACGACTTCTATCTCGCCCATCCCGACGAAACGCTAATCGTGGTTACTGCCGACCATGAGACCGGCGGCATGAGCGTCGGGTGTCGTGAGACGGGCTACAGCGTGCGCCTTGAGAACGCCGCCGGACAGAAAATCTCGAAAGAGGAATTCAGCAACCTGTGTCGCGCCATGCTCCGCTCGCGCCGTATCTATACATGGGACGACATGCAGGAAATCCTGCGCGACGAACTCGGTTTCGGCGTGAACCTCAAGCTTACCCCCGAAGAGACCGAACGCCTCCACACCATGTTCGACGAAGTTTTTGAAAAACGTGCCTCCGGCCTCGACCAGAAGACGCTTTACGCCACTTTCGATGGCTTCACCAACGAGGTATTCAATATCCTCAACGCTAAATCCGGAATGGGATGGACCACAGGCGGCCACTCCGGCATGCCGGTGCCTGTATATGCCGTCGGCGTCGACTCGCAGCTGTTCTCTCCGCTCAACGACAACACCGACATCCCCGCAAAAATCCTCTCTATCGCCGGACTTGAAAAATAAAACCGACACACCTTCCCGAACATAGCGATGAACCGATATATTCTGTTTGCCCTCGCTCTCCTAAGCTCCGCGTTAACGCTTGCCGCCCAGGGCTTCGACATGAACGCCGTGGAGGTCGACGTGAAGCTCCATCCCGAGCGCTACCGACAGCTGCTCGACCGATTCGAGAATGCCGACACCACACTTACCATCCCCCAGCTCGCTACCGTGTATTTCGGATATTCGTTCACACCCGACTACGTGGCCGGAGAGAGCTTCGTCAACGTGCAGGATGCCTACGACACAGGCGACTACGTCCGCGCCGAAGAGCTTGCTGCCGAAGCGCTGAAGCTGAATCCCGTATCGCTCGAACTCAGTGTGCTCGCCCTGGCAGCTTCCGACCATCTCCGGTCAAAAGGCTCCTATGGCAAGAAAATTCTTGATTACGGCACGCGCTGCGACCTCATCGCCACTGCTATCCTCGAAAGCGGACGCGGCACCTCCGCCGCGTCGCCTTTCCACGTCATCGCCTGGAGCGACGTGAGCCGCATTCTCCGCAATGTGCTTGGCGTGGAGCGGATTGTCGACCGCACAAAGGTCGGCAACATCGATGCCGTAAAGGTGATTTTCCCCGGAAGCGACCGCCAGCATATTCTGTATTTCGACAATTCACGCGAAGAATCCAACACCCGATCTGCCCTATGAACACTGCCGACCATCCCAAATGGACCGAAATCGAGCATCTGCCTGAATGGGACGAGGAATTCTACGACGTCTACACCGCCAGGAAGCATGGCAAATGGGTAATGCTCAAGACCCTCAAGCCCGCTCTGCGCGACGACCCCGCCGCGCGCGAGATGATCGAGAAGGAATTCGAGGTGAGATATAATCTTGCCCACCCCAACATCATAATGATCAACGACTACGAGGATGTGCCTGGTGTAGGCATGAGCATCATCACCGACGACGTCTACGGCGACTCGTTGCGCAGACTCATCGACAAGGGTGAGGTCGACGCCGACATCCAGCACAAGATCGTTACCTCGCTCGTCGATGCCATCAGCTATATCCAGACCAACCATATCGTGCACCATCCGATTCGTCCCGAGACCATTATCTTCACCGAGAAGATACGCAACCTCAAAGTGATCGACGTGGGTTTTGACCAGAAGATGAACCTTTCGCCCGCCGATGCCTCCGACGACATCTATAGCTTCGGCCTTGTGCTCAAGGAAGTGCTCAAGGCCACCGGCGACCGCTCGGGGCATCTGCACAGTGTGGCGGAGCGGTGCACACATCCCGACCCGCGCCACCGCTACCGCGACGTGCCCGACCTTCGAATGGCTCTTGCCGGCAACTCCAACTCGCGGCTCTACAGCGTGATAATCGCCTTCCTGGCAGTTATGACCCTTCTGCTCGGCTGGCTCTGCATCAAACATCCGTCGTTCTGAGCCGCCGCGCCTGCTTCTCCGCTCCTGATTTTTTCTCTCCGCCCCACTTGTTTGAATTTAAACCCGTCTACAAACCTCAGTTTAGCTTTTCATACAGAAATGGCCGTTGAGATCCGACCCATAGAGCCTACCCGCTCGCAGCTGCGAAAATCCGTTGAATTCGGCATCGACCTTTACCGCGACAACCCTTATTTCGTGCCGCCGCTGGTGATGGACGATGTCAATACTCTCTCTCCCTCTAAAAATCCCGCCTTCGACTTCTGCGAGGCGCAGTCGTTCATGGCCTACCGCGACGGCCGCCCCGTGGGCCGTATCACTGCGATAATCAACCGCGTGGTAAACGAGCGCACCGGCCAGGCCGATCTTCGTTTCGGTTTTGTGGATTTTGTCGACGACGCCGAAGTGGTTGATGCGCTGTTTAATGCCGCTGCCGACTGGGGACGCCAGCGCGGAATGACCTCCATGGTCGGACCGATGGGCTTCACCGATATGGACCACGAGGGAATGCTCACCTTCGGCTACGACGAGGTCGGCACCATGGCCACCATCTACAACCACCCTTACTACGTAGACCACATGCACCGCATGGGCTTCGCCAAAGACGCCGGTTGGGTGGAGTTTTACGTCAAGGTGCCTGACAAAGTGCCTGAAAAATATGCCCGCATCGCCCGCATAGTCCAGCAGCGAGAAGGCTTGAAAGTCAAGAAATTCAAATCACGTAAAAAAGTCAAGGAGCAATACGGCCACGCCCTCTTCGAGCTTATCAACGAGGCCTACGACAAGCTCTACGGCTACTCGCCGCTCACACCACGTCAGATCGACTATTACGTCGACATGTACCTCGGCATACTAAATCTCGATTACGTCACGGTGATTACCGACGCCGACGATAAGATCGTGGCCGCCGGGATTTCCATACAATCCTTCTCCAGAGCGCTACAGAAGTCGCGCGGACGCCTCTTCCCGTTCGGATGGTGGCATATGCTGCGCGCCCTCATGGGCCACTCCGACGCTGTCGACCTCCTGCTTATAGCCGTAAAGCCCGAATATCAGAGCAAAGGCGTGAACGCGTTGATTTTCAACGACCTCATTCCCCAGTATATCAAGTCCGGCTTCCTCCATGCCGAGACAAACCTCGAACTTGAGGACAACACCAAGGTGCAGAACCAGTGGGACTACTTCGAGAACCGCCTTCACCGCCGCCGCGCCACTTTCCGCAAGCCTCTGTAAGCAGGATTCATATGCCGTTGCTACCCAATACATTCAGTTCCACCGGCCTCGAAGCCGGATGCGACGAAGCCGGACGCGGATGTCTCGCCGGCCCTGTAGTGGCCGCCGCCGTGATTCTTCCCCCGGACTTCCATCATCCCTGGCTCAACGACTCCAAGCAGACCACAGAGCGCCGCCGCGAGGCGCTCCGGCCCATTATCGAGGCCGAGGCTCTTGCATGGGGCGTGGGCATCTGCTCACCCAAGGAAATCGACAGTATCAACATACTTAACGCCTCCATCCTGGCCATGCACCGTGCTCTCGACGCTCTGGCGCTGCGCCCCGACTCCATCATCGTCGACGGCAACCGGTTTAAACCCTACGGCGATACCCCCTGGCAGACATTCGTAAAGGGCGACGGACGGTTCGGCAACATCGCCGCCGCTTCCATCCTCGCCAAGACCCACCGTGACGAAATTATGCGCCGGCTCCATAGCAATTATCCCGCCTACGGCTGGGCTTCCAACAAAGGCTATCCCACCACCGACCACCGCGCCGCCATCGAAGCGCACGGCATCACCCCTGTCTCTTATAC
>UREH01000151.1 GCA_900546835.1 uncultured Porphyromonadaceae bacterium | reverse complement strand
GGCTTCGCCTGCCGAAGTCAAGGGCGGAGCTCCCGACCGCGACGCCGAACCGGATTTCGGCTATAAGGCGCCCGAAAGGAAGAAGACCCCCGACAATCCCGACCAGATGCTTCTGTTCTGACCGCATAGTCCTTCCAGGGGAGGTGTTGCCACCTCTACCTCCATTCCAGCATTTGTGCTCTCTCCGACCGGTAATATTGAATAACATTGCTCTGAATATGAATATTTTAGGTACAAATATCCGCACGGCTGTTTTCGCAGCTTCACTTTTTGCCGGCGCCGTTGTCGCTACGGCTGCTGTGGTTCCGGCAATCGATGCCGCCGACATCGCCAGATACGTCTATCCCGACAATGCTCCCGCCACACCGGGTCGTATGACCTTCATGCCCGACGGCGAATCTTTTCTGCGCCTGTCGGCCGACGGTACGAAAATCGTGCAATATGCTACGGCCGACGGCAAGGAGATGGCAACCGTATTCGACTCGACCCATACGCGCGAGGCATCGGTGAAGTCGGTCGAGGATTTTACGATAAGTGCCGACGGTACGAAACTTATCGTCTGGACTGATTCTCAACCCGTATATCGCCGCTCGTTTACAGCGGTATATTATGTCTTTGAGATAAAACGCAACATTCTCCGCCCGCTTTCGAAGTCGCATGCGCGCCAGCAGTCGCCTCTCATGTCGCCCGACGGCAGGATGGTGGCATTCGTGGCCGACAACAACATCTATCTCCGCAAATTCGACTACGATACGGAGGTGCAGGTTACGACCGACGGGCAGCGCAACGCCATAATCAACGGTGTGCCCGACTGGGTGTATGAGGAAGAGTTCGCGACCTCCTGCTCCATGGCCTGGTCGTCCGACAACGGCACTCTATGCTACCTGCGCTACGACGAGACGGCGGTTCCCGTATTTACCTTCTCCCTTTATCAGGGTTGGTGCAATCCTTCCGACCAATACGCACTCTACCCCGGTAGCTTCAGCTACAAATATCCTGTGGCAGGCGAGCCTAATTCGGTTGTAACCCTCCACAGCTACGATGTGGACACACGTAAAATCAAGGAGATTCCATTCCGGGATTCGTCTATCGAATATATTCCCCGGATTCATTTCGGCGATACGCCCGAGCGGCTGATGGTCGTCACCCTCAACCGCGCGCAGAACCGCATGGAGCTCTACGCCGCCAATCCGAAATCTACGGTGGTGAAATCCATACTTGTGGAGGATTCGAAAGCATGGCTCGACAGCAGCACCTACGAGGATATAGCTTTTGAGCCGACCGGCTTCATGCTGATGTCCGAGCGTACGGGCTGGCGCCATCTCTACCGCTACAGCTACGAAGGGCAGCAGCTCCGCCAGGTCACTCAGGGGAGCTACGACGTGACGGCCTACTACGGCACCGATGCCCAGGGCAACGTCTACTACCAGAGCGAGCCGGCCGGTTCGGTCGACGCAGATCCTCAGCTGGCTCTCAGCCGCGTGGTCTACAAGGTCGACCGCCAGGGAAAGAAAACCGATGCACTCACCGAGACCCGTGGATGGGCGTCGGCTTCGTTTACCCCCGCGATGAACTATGCTGTGGTCAACTACAGCTCCGCAAATTCTGCTCCGCGCTATACGCTCCTCAACGCCAAGGGGAAGACCGTCCGTACGCTCGAGGACAACGCTAAATACGCTTCCTCCTGCGCCTCGCTCCCCGAAAAGGAATTCTTCACCTTCAACGCCGGAGGCACCACGCTCAACGGGTATATGATCAAGCCCGTAGGGTTCAATGCCGGGAAGCGCTATCCTGTAATCATGTGGCAGTACAGCGGCCCTGGCTCGCAGGAGGTTACCGACCGCTGGCATATGGACTGGGACTACTATGCCGCCACAAAGGGATTCGTGGTTGTTTGTGTCGACGGGCGCGGCACCGGTGGTCGTGGCCGCGATTTCCGCAGCATCGTCTACAAGCAGCTCGGACGCTATGAGACCGTCGACCAGCTCGCCGCCGCCCGCTACGTGGCCTCGCTGCCGTTTGTCGACTCCGCCCGCATCGGCATTGCCGGATGGAGCTACGGCGGATATGAGACGCTGATGTGCGCTACCGACGCCGAATCCACCTATGCCGCTGCCGTGGCAATCGCTCCGGTTACTTCATGGCGGTATTACGATACAGTCTATGCCGAGCGGTTCATGCTTACTCCCGGCGAGAATGCCGACGGCTACGACGAAGGGGCGCCCGTAAACCGCGCCGCTTCGCTCTCGTGCCCGTTGCTGATTATGCACGGCACAGCCGACGACAACGTGCACCTCTCCAACTCCATCGAATTTGTAGGCCGGCTTCAGCAGGCTCACAGATATGCCGATATGATGCTCTTCCCGGGCATGAACCATTCAATCAACGGATGCGACGCGCGTGCCATGGTATATGGCCGCATGGTGGATTTCTTCAGCTGCAATCTCTGAGTTAAGTAACTGGTCGAAATTTATTTAGTATTTCCGGTAAGAAAATTTTCAGAAGATTTCATTCTGCATATGTTCAGGTCAAACGAACGTCGACAGGGTATGAGTGCCGCAATCTATGGCTTGTGGCGGAATTGGGCCGTCGCGGTTGGTATGCTGACGCTGCTCACCATGCTTGCTCCGGTCACTCCGCGCATGTGGCTTGCCCCGGTCAACGTCTTGCTTTATCTTGCTCTTGAGTGGTGCCGCAGGTATTTCCGGCGCGGCCCCGTGCCCGTGTGCTCCCGCTTTAACAGGCAGGTGTCTGTGGTGATTCTTGTCACCGCCATCGCGCTTGTGCTTCTTTCAATCTACGAGCGCGACGGTGAGTATCATGAGCTTACAGGCCAGGTATATACTTCCGCTTCCCCGCTTCTGTCAATTCTTATTACATCGCCGCTGGCATCTCTTGTCACGCTGTGCTTCCTGTTGCGTCGCGGCGAGCCGGAGACGTGTCAGCGATGCATAATGCGCTACGGGAATGTAATCGAACATGGTTTTGTGGGCGACCTCTATCGCAAGGAATGGCGATACCAGACCCAGCTGCTGTTCGGCCTTTCGCTCGTATTGTCGGTGGCCGACTGGTGGTATTATCTCCGCCATTATGTCAACACGAATCTCAACCACGCCGATCTTTTCTTCTTCGCGTGGCTTCCGCTTGCCATGTATGTCTGTTCCCTGATATATCTGGGAATACGCTACTATTCGCTCTGGATCTATTATTGCCGCAACGACGAGGGACATTATGTGGCGCAGCCCGGCACCACCACGCTCCGCTATCTCGTCATCTGCGACGACCGCATTCTTGTGGAGTTCTATCCGACCGGCCGAACGTTTGCCAATGGCGCCAGGGTTAAGCGGTTCGATACTCCTGTGGTGGTCCGGATTCCATATCATGAGAAAGAGAATATGGGCGAGGCCATACGCTGTTTCCAGCAGGCCACCGGGATTCCCGACGCGGATATCAAGTTGGCTTATGATAGCCCCGACAACGTTACGTACCAGAATATCTTCCATTATTTTGCTTTCGTCGGCGATGAGGAAGTTATCGCCGACTCAAAATTGCGTGGCGAGTGGCTTACGTGGGGAAATCTCACCCAAATGGCTTCCGAGGGTATTCTCGACCGCGATTTTGTCGCGGAAATCAAGAGGATATACCGTATTGCCATGGCATGGAAAACATACGATGAGCGCGGGCGCCGGTTGTATCCGATAAAGCATTACAAACCCACGTTCCGCCTGAGCGAGTTGCGCCACTGGGATGTCAATTTCAACGATTTTTCATGGCTGCGGGTGGCCAATCACAACGAGGATAAGTTCTGGTTTCGCGTGGCCCGCTGGTTCCACTGGCCTTCTTCTCTACGCAAATCTACGGCTCGCTGATGTAGACCGTAAATCCGCAATACCGCTGCTGTACAATAATGAACAATCCATCGTCCACCGTTTGCCTTGAAGTTCCCGTACTTGCCGTAGTGGGCCCGACAGCCTCGGGCAAGACGGCACGTGCCGTGGAGTTGGCGCGTCGGCTCGGCGCGGAGATTATCAGCGGCGACTCCCGCCAGGTCTACCGGGGTATGACGCTCGGCACCGGCAAGGACCTCGAAGAGTATGGCGACGTCCCGTATCATCTGATCGACATTGCCGATGCGGGCACGAAATATAATCTGTACGGTTTTCTTCGCGATGCCACGGCGGCATATGAAGATATATGCCGCCGTGGGCGTGTCCCCCTGCTGTGCGGTGGCACCGGAATGTATATCGAGGCGTTCCTTAAGGGTACGGCTCTCCCGGAGGTGCCTCAGAACGATTCGCTGCGGCAGAGCCTCCGGGGAAAGACACTTGAGGAACTCACCGGAATACTTAGCCGGATGAAGACGCTGCATAATATTACGGATGTGGATACTCCGAAGCGGGCGATTCGCGCTATCGAGATTCAGACATATTATGCCGAGCATCCCGAGGAGTCGCGTCTGGTCGACGCTCCTACGCCGCGTCCGGCTCTCGTGGTCGGTATAGACGTGCCGCGCGATGTGCGCCGCAGCCGGATAACGTCGCGTCTGCATGCCCGTCTCGACGCCGGCATGGCCGACGAGGTAAGGGCGCTGCTCGCCTCGGGAGTCAGCGCTGAAGATCTTATGTATTATGGTCTGGAATACAAATATGTCACGCAGTATGTTGTCGGAGATATTTCGGAACAGGAGATGTTCTGTTCGCTCGAAACGGCCATTCATCAGTTCGCCAAACGGCAGATGACGTGGTTCCGTGGCATGGAGCGCCGGGGAATTCCAATCCGCTGGCTCCCCTACGATATGCCTTCCGACGAATTTGTCGACGTTGTGGCCCGGGACTACTCCGACATATGCAGTGCCGGTAAATCTGATAAATCGTTTTGACTTATGGCCGGCGACTCTCTCAATTCCGTTTTTGGCAGAAAGTTGCCGATGGCAATAGCATTGTCGCTTGCTTCGGCTTTGCCCGCATCTTCGGTTTACGCCGAGCATATACCGGCCGACCGGCGTATGGTTGATGAACAGCCGTTCACTCTTCGCGCCGACTCCGTGCGCGAGGTGTCGCTTTCCGCACCCAACAGCAGTTTCCGGATAGATGTCGTAGGAGCTGTGAAACATGGACCCCAACGTATGGGCGACGACGATGCCTGGTGGGGAATCACTCTGCTCGACACGGATGGGCGCGAACGCATGGCCGTTCGTCTGCTCTGCGGCACCGAGCCGTACGATGCCACATTCAGCCGCCCGTATCTGCGTGTGGTTGTCGATTCCGTCAGTGAGGAGGGTCGGCGGTTTCCGGTTGCCGACCGGCAGCTTTTTAATGGCGTCGATACGTATAAAGGTTTCAACGGGCTGCGCGTGGCCTACGAAGATTATAAAGTGCTGGTTGCTGTCGGCTCTGAATTCCTGCTCACAGCGGCCGGATTCCCTTATGACACCCCTCTGGCGTCGGCTTCTATAGGCGGCAACCGGAGTGTTGATGTACGTTATGTCGAGGTCCGGAG
>UREH01000150.1 GCA_900546835.1 uncultured Porphyromonadaceae bacterium | reverse complement strand
ATCTCCTGAAAATTTTCCTCCCGGAAATATTAAAATAATTTCGACCAGTTACTTATTGCGTGAATTTACTGATTGCAAATTTAATACTATTTGGCGGCGAAGCCAAGCAATACCGCCTAAAACTTCAGACAACTGTGTCGGGACGTCGCCTCCCCGATCCGGCCATCCCGACTTCTCTTCGGGCTGATTAATAAAGATTAACCATAAAAATGTGGCCAAAAGGTAAAATCGAGAGCAAATGTTTTTGCGTATTAGAGCGAAGTAGCTACCTTTGTGGTTGAAAAGTTGCCGAAACGATTAAATAAAGGAAAATAGCTGGTGAATTAGTACGATACACGATAAGATCGTAGTTCCGCTTATGCTATTGATTTTATTCGTAACCGGTAGTTTTCTGTCGGCCGTGAGGCTATACGGAAGGCAACCTTTTTCTGACAACTTTTCGGATGAATGTAAGTAAGATAATCTCTACACTTGAAGTTGTAAGAACAAACAACTCACACTTAGTATCACAGATCAAGCCTTTTGGCTTTAATCCGTTGTCATCGAGAGGTGACGCCGGATTTTTTTTGCGAATTTCATTTCTCTTCCTGATAAATGTGGGTTCTTGATAAAGGGGGATAGGCGGGATGCAGCAAGGGCGATGCTGCGGAATGTGTCGCGGCATCGCCCTTGCGATAGTGTGGGAGACAGGATGGTGTCTCGATTATGTAAATCTATATTGGAAACCTGTGATTTTGCGTGATTCAGCGGATGATTACCTTGGCTACTTTCGAGCCCTGGCGGCGGATGTAGATGCCGTTGGAGGGGTTGGCCACGGGCTGACCCTGGAGGTTGAAGTATTCAACGGGTGCGTTGATATCGGCATCAGCCTCTACACCTTCAACGCCGGTGATAACGCCGGTGGCGCTTACAGAAACGCCGGTGGCGTCGCTATGGGTCATGGAAGGAGTCATTCCGGCGGGCACGGCGGCGAAAGCGTAGTTCTTCCCGTTTTCAACGGTCACGGTGTATTCCTGCAAGCCGGAATTTGTCCAGTTGTCGTCGGCCTCGATGGCAGCTGTCTCCTCGGCAGTGAGCACGCTGAAAGCCTGCATGGCGGCAGCGGCGGTGTTATCGCTTACCTGATACCATACGGTGCAGCCATCTTCGGCGGTCACGGTTACGGTCCTGGCAGCTTCATCGATAGCGAGAGCGGGCACGCCGGGCTTCGTTAGAGCTACTGCGAGACCACCTTCTACGGCGGAGAATTCATATCCTGCGGGCAGGGTGAATTTCGAGGGGTCAGCCTCCACACCTTCGGCAACGGTCACGAGGGTCTTGCCTACGTAGCCGGCCATGTCGGCGCAGCTGATAGCGATGGGAGTTGCGTTGGTCATGGCGCCTTCCACCTGGATGCGGGCGAATTTATTGCTGCTAACAGCTGCGAGTTCGATAGCGATGGTGTTGTTGCCTGCGAGATGGAGGTGTCCGTTGACATTTACAAATACTTTTCCAACTTTCGCTTCCGGAAGGTTTAATTCTGTGTCGGTAAGGTAGAGCCAGCCTGTCTCCTTAACATTTATGAGAGATGCTGCGCTTGTGGAATAGTTCGCTACAACTTTTTCAAGAATAACTTTACCCTTCTGAACAGCAATAATGCTGTTGGCCACGCCGGTGTTCTCGTTCGAAAGGATGAGGTTGCGGAGTGTGAGGGTAGAGTTTCCTGCGCTGTTGGCCAGTTCGAACATGGTGTGGTTGTTATTGCCGTTGAAGCGGCTGATGGTCTTTGCCTCACCCGTAGATTCAACGAGCATGTCAAGCGATTGCGTCGTCGGATTCGTTACTGTGGGGAGGAAGCGTGAGGCAGTCTGGCAGTTGTCGAGCACGCTGACAACGGTCTGCTGGCCTTCTTCTACAGGAACTGCTGCTGCATTGAGGGCCTCCGAAATGGTCTTGTATCCGGTTTCGCCAATCATGGCGACGTAGCTCTGCTTGGCATATACGAGGTTGCCGCCGTTGGCTTCAACACCACAACCCTCGGCTGCGCCGATGAAGTTGAATCTGGTGAGGTCGGTATAGCCGGTTACCACTGTCTTGCCGAGAGTTATCTTAGTAAGATATACTTCGATGGCGGTGGTGTTGGTCAGGTTGTTGGCCTGGAAGGCTACACCGTCGGGATATACAGAGAGGCCGGGGTTGTTGCCGGAGATGGTCAGGCCGTTGTTACGGTTGGTATAGGCGGTTGCAAAACCTTCGGTTACAACGCAGTTGTCGAGTGTAACGTTGGTAAGGGTGTAATTGCCGGTGTTCTTGGAGGTAAAGATGCAGTTTTTGGATGCGTTTGTCTTGTCTGCATCAGCCTTCATGTTGATGGTGAAGTTCTTGAACGTGACATTCTCGAAATTCATGGTGCCTTTTTCTGCGGCTACTACGGGGTTTGTATCCCACTGGCGGTTGCCGCCGTCGAAAGTTACGTTTTTCACATTTACAGTGGCGCCACTCTGATTGCAGAGGAGAACCTGGGTGCCGCGTTTTGTACAACTTACAACCGCATCGGTACCTTCGCCTTCAATTGTGAAGGAAATGTTGTCTTTAGTAGTGATGGCGCGGTCGGAACATGTGGCTTCTCCGGAGATTAGGATTGTCTGGCCGTCGGCAACGGCGGCGACAGCGTCTTTCAGGGTCGAGTAGGTGGTTTCCCCGATTTTGATGTCGGCAAATGCGGAGCTGGCGGTGAGCGCCGCGCATGCCATGAGTGTAAACAGTTTTCTCATAAAAAGATAGATTGTTAGGTAGTTGATTTCCGGTTCAAAAAGAAAAGCATTGCAGACGACCTCGGATTTTCGAGGGCCTACAATGCTTATTTCGAATCAAAAACGGTTTACACTCAACCGGGAAAAGAAAAATTTAACTGTGAATTATCGGGATTAATCGGGATTATTCAGGATTATTCGGGGTTAATCGGGATTAATCGGGATAAAGCAGGAGAATTCCGTCTTCAGGCGCCGTCAGAAGAAATATACGGCGCGTACGGTCCAGTATTTTTCGCGGGCGGAGTAGTCGAGGAGCTTGGCGAACTTCACCGAGTAGGTGAGCCCCCAGGTGTAGGAGGCCTGAATCTGCCAGTTGCGGTGGATTTCGAAGCCGAGGCCGGCCTGCATGCCTATGGCACTGGCGTAATCGAGGGCGTCGAGCGAGTTGTGGGCCACGGTGAGGTTGAACACCGGGCCGCCGAATGCATATGGTGCTACCCAGTCCTCCAGGCCGTTGAGGCGCGTCCACTTGAAGCGCAGCGATATGGGAATCTGGAGGGTATGGAGGTAGGTGCGCTCCTTGCCGTAGCTGTCGGCGCGGAACATCTCCCACTGTCCGAGGTTGAGCGTGGCGCCCTGCATGGCATACATTGCGCCTATGTCGATGCCGAAGCCGATGCCGGGAAACATCATCTCGCCCTGGACACCTAATACCGGACCTATGCCCTGGTCTACGGCCACGAGGTCCTGCTTGAACTTGAGATTTGTTATGGCTATACCGGCCGTGGGTCCCCACCGGAATTCGGCGCTGGCCGGCATAGCGGCGCAGAGGGCTACGAGGGCGAGGAGAAAGAGTTTAAGCGTTTTTTTCACGTTGCTTATCTTGAAATTAGCGTTTTATCGAATCGGAAGCTGGTGGCCATCAGGCCTTGAGTGCTTCAACTGCCTCGGCGGGTGTGAGCAGCTGCTGCTCGCCGGTGGCCATACATTTCAGGGCGAGTTGGCCGGAGGCCATCTCGCTCTCGCCGACCATCGCGACGTAGGGGATAGCCATTGCGTTGGCGTAGGCCATCTGCTTCTTCATCTTTGCGGCGTCGGGATAGATTTCGGCGGGGATGCCGGCGGCGCGCAGCTCCTTGATAATCTTCATGGAAGCGGCGGCTTCGGCGGCGCCGAAGTTGGTGAACATCACTCGGGTGGAAGTCGTGGCGGCCGAGGGGTAGAGGTCGAGCGCGTTGAGCACGTCGTAGATGCGGTCGGCCCCGAAGGAGATGCCTACGCCGGAAAGACCCGGCATGCCGAACACTCCCGTAAGGTTGTCGTAGCGGCCTCCGCCGGTTATGCTGCCGATTTCCACGTCGCGTGCCTTCACCTCGATGATGGTGCCCGTATAATAGTTGAGACCGCGGGCGAGCGATACGTCGAGGTCAAGCTCAGCTTCAAGCCCCAGTGCGGTAACGCCGTCGGTCACCTCGCGCAACTCGGCTACGCCCAGACGGCCTGTCTCGCTCGTGGCGAGCAGATGGTCGAGTTTGGCGAGGCGCTCCTGGAGTGTTCCGTCGATGGTGAGGATAGGCTGGAGGGCGGCCACGGCCTCGTCGAAGAGGCCGCGCTCGCGCAACTCGGCGTTGACGTTGTCGATGCCGATTTTGTCGATTTTGTCGATGGCGACGGTGATGTCGACGATTTTATCCGGAGCCCCGATAAGCTCGGCGATTCCGGCAAGCACCTTGCGGTTGTTCACCTTGATGGTGATACGGATGCGCAGACGGCGGAACACTTCGTCGATGAGCTGCAGCAGTTCGATTTCGTTGACCAGCGAATCGGAGCCGACTACGTCGGCGTCGCACTGGTAGAACTCTCTGTAGCGTCCCTTCTGCGGTCGGTCGGCGCGCCATACCGGCTGAATCTGGTAGCGGCGGAAGGGGAGCTGGAGCTGATCGCGGTGCTGCACCACATAGCGTGCGAATGGCACCGTGAGATCATAGCGCAAGCCTTTCTCGCAGAGCTGCGTGGCCATGCGCGGACAATTGCCGTCGGCAATCAGCTGCCGGTCGACGCCGCGCAGAAAGTCGCCGGAGTTGAGAATCTTGAAGAGCAGCTTGTCGCCCTCTTCGCCATATTTGCCCATAAGGGTGGAGAGGTTCTCCATGGCGGGAGTCTCGATGGGGTTGTAGCCGAAGAGGCCGAACACGTCGCGTATGGTGTTGAAGATATAATTGCGGCGCGCCATTTCGGCGGGAGAGAAGTCGCGCGTACCTTTGGGAATCGAGGGCTTGGCCATTGCGATGGGGAGTTGTGTCTTGGTTTACTATATAATTTTACTATATAATATTGTGTTGTCGCGGAGCCGGTGGGCGGGTTCAGACCTTGTTGGCGCGTTTGCGCTCAAGTTCATCGAGGATAATTTTGCGGATGCGGAGATGGTTGGGTGTTACCTCCACATATTCGTCTTCCTTGATGTATTCGAGAGCTTCCTCGAGGCTGAACACTACGGGAGGCACGATTTTTGCCTTTTCGTCGGCGCCCGAGGCGCGCATATTGGTGAGCTTCTTGGATTTGGTCACGTTAATTACGATATCCTTGTCCTTGGCCGACTCGCCGACTACCTGGCCGGCGTAGACCTCTTCCTGGGGGAAGATGAAGAAGCGGCCTCGGTCCTGGAGCTTGTCGATGGCGTAGGCGTAGGCCGTACCGGCCTCCATGGCGATGAGCGAGCCGTTGGTACGGCGCTCGATGTCGCCCTTCCAGGGCTGGTATTCAAGGAATCGGTGAGCCATGA
>UREH01000149.1 GCA_900546835.1 uncultured Porphyromonadaceae bacterium | reverse complement strand
TGTTCCACCCCTCGCTGGCGCAGACTGTCGACGGCGCCTGGGTTGCTACCTGGGAGCTTTCTCCCGAGGGTAAAGGGTGGGCACGCGTGGAGTCGCCCGACCTTATCCGCTGGGGCGCGCAGACATATACAGATGTTGCTCCGGCTCCCATAGCATCGAAAGCTACGCCTCTAAGGGCGCGTGTGGGTTCGAAGGAACGCGAGGGGATGGTGCAGAAGGTGCCATACTCGCTCGTTGAGGAGTTGCGGCGCTACGGCAACCACCGCGCCTACCGCGACGCCCTCCATGCGCAGACCATGGCCGGCGATGCCGTTCGCTTCGCCTCGCTGACGCCTCTGAAAGGGACGCTCACGGTCTATCCCGACTCCACGAAGGCCATCAGCCCCAATCTGATGGGCATTTTCTTCGAGGATATCAACTACGCGGCCGACGGCGGCCTATACGCCGAGCTTATCCAGAACCGCGACTTCGAATATAACTCCAACGACCGCAGCAAGTGGTCGGCCACTACCTCCTGGCATACCGACGATGCCGCCGGGCGTCCGGAAATCGCCACCGCCGATCCCATTCACCCCAACAATCCGCACTATGCCGTGCTCAAGGGGCAGACACTCAGCAACAGCGGCTTCGACGGCATCGCCCTGAAGAAGGGTGAGAAATACGACCTTTCGCTGCGCTCGCGCCTCGGCGCCGGCGCCAAGGCTCTGAAACTCCGCGTCGAACTGCGCGACACGCTCGGCAACGTTCTCGCCTCCACTTCGCTCTCGCCCAAGGGAAAGGGATGGAAGGAGTACAGGGGCACGCTTACGCCTGCGGAATCAACCTCCTGCGGCCGGCTTGTGCTCATCCCTTCAGCTGCCGACGAGCTGCATCTCGACCTGATCTCGCTCTTCCCGCGCAACACATTCAAGTGGCGCCGCAACGGCCTCCGCGCCGATCTGGCGCAGACGCTCGCCGACCTCCATCCGCGCTTCGTGCGCTTTCCCGGCGGCTGCGTGGCCCACGGCGACGGTGTCGACAACATCTACGACTGGAAGGGCTCCATCGGTCCGCTTGAGGCGCGCAAGCCGCTAAGTAACCTCTGGGGATATCACCAGACCCGCGGCCTGGGCTACCATGAATATTTCCTTTTCTGCGAGGATATCGGTGCCGAGCCGCTCCCGGTGGTGGCCGCTGGCGTCCCCTGCCAGAACTCGGGCGACGCGTCGCACCACAGCCACACCTTCACCGCCTCCTACGGCCAGCAGGGCGGCATTCCGATGGAGGAGATGGACGCCTACGTTCAGGATGTGCTCGACCTGATAGAATATGCCAACGGCGACGCCCGCACCACCCGATGGGGCCGCCTCCGCGCCGAGGCCGGCCATCCCGAGCCGTTCAACCTCAAATACATAGGCATCGGCAATGAGGATATGATTACTCCGGTGTTTACCGAGCGCTTCAACAAAATCTACGACGCTGTGGCCGCTGCCCACCCGGAAGTGAAAGTGATAGGCACCGTCGGCCCCTTCTACGAAGGCACCGATTACGAGCTCGGCTGGCAGCTCGCCACAGAGAAGGGCGTTCCAATGGTCGACGAACACTACTACGTGCAGCCCGGATGGATGATTCACAACCAGGATTATTACGATTCGTACGACAGAAGCAAGCCTCACGTATATCTCGGAGAATGGGCCGCCCATCTCGACGGCCGTCCCAGCAACGTTGAGACTGCCCTGGCCGAAGCTCTCTATCTCACCGCCGTGGAGCGCAACGCCGACGTGGTGGAGATGGCCTCCTACGCACCCCTCCTTGCAAAAGACGGCCACACGCAGTGGCGCCCCGATCTGATATATTTCAGCAACACGGAAGTCCGTCCTACCGTCGACTACCATGTGCAGCAGCTCTACGGCGCCAACTCCGGCACGACGTATGTAAATTCCGCCGTCAGCTATGAGGGTGACGACCCCGGCGCCGACGCTACGCGCCGCGTGGGTGTTTCCATCGTCCGCACTCCCGGCGGCGATACCGTGGTGAAACTCGCCAACCTGCTCCCGGTCGAAGTTCAGCTTGATACCGACCTGGCCTCCACGCTCGGATTCACTCCCTCCGCTATCCGGCGCACCACGCTGACCGGCACCCCTGCGCAGACCGACGCCCTCCCCGAGGTGACGGCCCTCGACGCCGTCCCCGCGCAGATTGTCCTCCCGCCATATTCCTTCACCGTGTTGAGATTCAGTAAGTAACGCATACCACTACAGCATATGAAAAGGCCCCTGCTCACGCGGGGGCCTGTTTCGTCTTTGCTTACGTAAAAACTAAAAGTTACTCAAAAATCAAAAGTGGTTTATCCTTATGCTGACCGCGGCGATCAGAAAATCACCTTGGTTACCTTAGTGCCCTGACGGCGGATCACGAGGGAACCCTTCGAGGGGTTGGCTACACGTATTCCCTGCAGGTTGAAATATTCAACGGGGGCGTCGGCGTCGACGGTGTCGTCGGCCACGGAGTTGATTGCGCTGCTAAGACCGGCAACCTTCCATGCACCGAGAATGCCGTTGAAGACGGTGGGATTGTATTTCACCTCGGTGCCGGGGAAGGATGTTGCACCTTTGGCATAGGTTGTGCCGTATAGGGTATTGTTGTTTTCGTTGAAGAAGGCGGCATTGGTGACGCCTGCCACGGCGAGATCGATGGTCTGCAGCTTCTCGGCGGTGGCGTAGTTGAATACGTTGAGGTTCACCTTGCTGCCGGTCATGCAGTAGCCGTAGGTGAGGAGTTTGCCGTCGCTGACCCAGCTGTAGTTGGTCTTGCCTATGTTGACGCCGGTGGCATAGCAGGTGGAGGGAGCGCCCGGGGTAAAGCTTGCGCGGATAGTGAGACCCTCGTATTTGGCTGCTGAGGCCGGGGTGAAGATTTTCTCATCGTCCTGGGTAAGAGCCTGGTTGGAGTTGCCGTTGATCAGCAGTTCGCCGGAATGGAATGCAGCGGATGAAAACTGGACGGCCCCGGTTGTAGCGATGGAATATTTCGTCGCGTCGGCCACAAGTGCGTCGGTGCCGTCAAGCCCGAAGTAAAGGATTGATTTGCCGCCGGCTGCGTCGACAACATATTCGGCCAGTGCGAGCTGTGAGCCATCGGTGGCGAGCACCTGCTGAGTTTCCTTTGCTCCGGCACCTGCGCCGGCAAGAGCGGTGAGTACGGAAGTGGCTTTACCCTCGTGGTTGATTTTCACTACAAACGAAGTGGCGCCGGTGGCTTTGCCGTTGGTGATGGTGGTGTTGGCGGCAGCAGGAGCTTTCACGCCGTTGCCGAAATCAAGGTATCCGCCACCGTAGTTGCCGGCAAGGAATACGTTGTCGTGGCTGTCGGCGACAAGCGATGTCGCTTTGAACATTTCGGGAGCTTTAACCGAGCGATCCTCGGCGGTGAAGTTGTCGGCCTCGATGACAACGTGCCACTGATAGACGCCTTCGGGCGAGAGGCAGAGAATCAGGCCGCAGTTGGTATTCTTAGCCGTAGCCTGAGGGGTTACACCGAATTCAAATTTATTACCGGCCTTGTCGGTGAAGGAGAATGCTTTGCCCGAGGCGGCATTGGATGCGCGCAGGTTAAAGGCATAAACGGCCGAGCCGCTCTGCAGACGCGTCAGAAATACGCTGTTGTTCTCACACTGGGCGAAGTCGGTGGCGATGGTCCATACCGGGGCGCACTGGGCGTCGGCGCGCGCCAGGAGCACATTCTTCACTATCGAGCCGGTGTAGCTGTCCTTGGCCACGATTTCTGTGTCGGACCAGTAGAGCGCCTCGGCATTTTTGTTGGCCGTTCCGTTGTCGAAGGTGCAGCCTACGTAGAAGTCGGTGGCGTTTGCCGGGGCGACGGCGTCGAAGTTACACATGTTTTCGGATTTCAGCCATGCGCTTGCCTGATATGTGGCCGTTACGTCGGCGGCATTTGCTGCGGCCGCAGAGAAGAGGAGAGCACTTAGAAGTAAAGTTTTCTTCATGAACATGATGTTTTTTTGAATGACAGCAGGATGATCCCTTTCGTAAATCCGGATAAGCGCTGCCGGTTGTTTAATAGTCGCTATTGGTTTTGAATTGATGCCGCAAAATTAATATTAATTACCAACATACCGCGCCCCTGCGCATAAAAATACTCACAATTGGGTAGACATGTCCATCCCCGCTTGCTTTCCGCTAATATGTTTTAGGTATGGAGCGGCACGGAAACATAAGGATATAAGCAGACTCTTTATGCATCCGACAGAAGGCTCTCATCCTCGATTTTAACATTTCGGGGCAGAAAAGTGTAAAAAAACCGCCATTCCTGGTATTGAAAAATGAGAATTAGCGACGGTCGGCGTGGCCTTCGTAGTAGTTGACGAATGCCTGGTTGACCAGACGGATGGCGCCGGGGGTGGGGTAGTCGCCGGAAAAATACCAGTCGCCGGGATGGCCTGGGATGGCCTCGTGGAGCCCTTCGAGAGTCTGATAGATGATGGTGACTTTCGGCTTGAAACCTTCCGGCCGTAGCATTTCGGCGATTTTCTCCGAAATCTGGCGGTCGGTGAAGGGGGCGTAGACGGCCTTCACACAGTTTTCCAGTTCGGCGTCGGGGGCCTTCGCCATGGCTTTGCAGCGAGCGTAGGTGTCGTCGAGAATACTTTCGCGGCCCGATTCGCGCAGAAGGGCCACGGCGGCGCGGAAGGCGATGAACTCGGCCATGCGGCTCATGTCGATGCCGTAGCAGTCGGGGTAGCGTACCTGGGGCGATGAACTGAGCACCACAATGTGGCGCGGATCGAGGCGCCCGAGCATGGCGAGAATCGACTGGCGGAGGGTGGTGCCGCGCACTATCGAGTCGTCGATTACGGCTATGGTGTCGACGCCCGGGCGGATGGTTCCGTAGGTGATGTCGTAGACGTGGGCGGCCAGGTCGTCGCGCTCGGAGCCTTCGGCTATGAATGTGCGCAGCTTTATATCCTTGATGACGACTTTTTCCACGCGGATATGGCGCTGCATGATGCGCGCAAGCGATACGGGATTCAGATCACCGGCCTTCTGCGCGCGGTTGATGGCGCACATCTTCTCGTCCTCCAGATGCTCCTCCAGAGCCTGTTGAAGGCCCATGAAGGCTACCTCGGCGGTGTTGGGGATGAAGGAGAAAACGGCGGAGTCGGTGTCGCCTCCGATTGCCTGGAGCAGCTGCGGCACGAGGTTTCGCCCCAGGCGCTTGCGCTCGCGGTAGATGTCGGCGTCGCTGCCGCGCGAGAAATATACGCGCTCGAACGAGCAGCGGGCATTGCGACCCGGCTCCAGGATGGAGCATACGCGGTAGCGCCCGCGGCTGTCGGATATCAGGGCGGAGCCGGGGGCGAGCTCGCGGATATGGTCGGTGGGGATGTTGAAGGCAGTAGAGAGCACCGGACGCTCGGAGGCGACGGCAATCACCTCGTCGTCGGCGAAATAGAAGGCCGGACGGATGCCGTGGCGGTCGCGCAGGGCGAACATGTCGCCGGATCCGGTGCAGCCGCACATCACGAAACCGCCGTCCCAGCCCTGTCTCTTAT
>UREH01000148.1 GCA_900546835.1 uncultured Porphyromonadaceae bacterium | reverse complement strand
GAATTCACCAACGTGGCCGACGGCCAGACGTTCGCCGCCAAGACCGTTCAGGGAAAATCCGGTGAAACCGCAGTGAATGTCATGCCGTTCCCCGGCTCCGACCTCATCGGCATGACAGTACCTCAGAAGGCCTCATCGGTAGCCGGCATCAGTTTCTCGCCCAAAGTCGTAACCGTACGCCCGCGCACTGCCGCCGATGTAGAGATGCCCGATCCCGCGGCTCCCGCACTCGACATCACTGTAGAAAAGCTTTACTCCGAGGCTTACGCTGAAATAGGCACCACCTACCCCTTCGCACGCCTTACCGTAGACACAAGCAACCTTGAGCGTTCAACCCAGATATACCTCTCTGGCGCCAACCGGGCAATGTTTGCCATCGACACCGAGGAGATTCCCGCCGGAACCGCCACTTACACTGTCAACGTAACCTACACACCGACGGCCATAGGCAAGCACACCGCCAATCTGCTCTTCGACGCCACTCCCACTGAGCTCAGCCAGAGCTTCGCCCTCTCAGCTGTAGCCATCGACCCGGCCAATCCTCCGCTGGTGAGCGCCGACGCCTCGACAATCACCGAATTCACAGCCGAGGTCGGCAAGCCCGTAAGTCAGACGCTCGCAGTCACCACCTCCAACATGGCCGACTACGGCAACGCCCGCCTCACCAAAGGATCCGGCGCCTTCCTGCTCAACTCCACGTCGCTGCTTAAGAACGCTTCCACCAATCTTACAATCACCTTCTCGCCCAAGGCTGCAGGAATGTTCACCGACGAACTCGAGCTCTCCGCCCCCGGCGGCAATACCGTCATAATCCCCCTCAAGGGCGTGGCGACCGGACAGGGCACTCAGCCTACCGCCCCCGAAGGCGACTCGCTCGACGACCTGAGCGACCTTAACCCGGTTACCTACTTTGTAGAAGACATGGAGACAGCCGTACCCAACAAACCTTTCCAGGCCGAAGGGTGGCTCAACGGTGCCAACAAAGGCACCCGCGCATGGTGGGGCATGGCCTTTAAGGCCGACGGATCCACAGCCACCGACGGCGTCGACGCAGTGAATCGCGCCGCAAAAGTTACTGCCTACGACTTCTTCGCCACCGACGACACCCCGGCAATGATGACACTCATCTCACCCGCCGTCGACTATAAGAACACCCCGGCCAAGTTCCTCACCTTCCGCGCCATGGGTCAGAACCTAAGCGACGAAACTTCCATCGACCCGCTCAACGTGTGGTTTCTCGAGCGCGACGGTCAGGATGTGCAAGCAGGCTCATTCGGCATCGAAATACCCACTGGCTCCGACGCCGACCGCACATGGAACGAATACATCGTTGACCTCGACGGGCTTGATCTACCCGACGTGATGTGGTTCGCCTTCAATTTCCAGAGCTTACGCGGCAAGAACTCCTCCGTAATCTGGTATGTCGACGACGTAACCTGGGGCCGACAGGACATTCCATTCATCCGTCCCGTTGAGAAACTGCACGAATTCACCGTGGCACCGGGCGCCACCTATACCCGAGAATTCGAGGTCACAGGCCTCAACCTCACAGGTCCCATCGGGCTCAAGATGGTGGGCTCGCACGCATCGGCCTACACCCTCTCCGAAACTGAGCTCCCCAAGGAAGGCGGTAAATTCACCGTAACATTTACCAGCGCTGTCGAAGAAATGCACACCGGCTTCGTTGAACTCTCCTCCGAAGGCGCTCCCAAGAGCTACATCGAGCTACACGGCACACCCGACAAGAGCCTCGGCGTAGGCGCCATCAGCCTCGACGGCAACGACGCAGTGCGATTCATCGTAGCCGACGGCACACTCTCAACTACCTCAGCCTCGACCGTAGCCATCGCGCTCCATAGCGCCAACGGCGCCCTATGCGGTTCCGTGGGAGGCAACGCCATGGGCATCGCCCATCTTGCTCCCGGCATCTATATCGCCACAGCAACACTCGCCGACGGCACGACCGTCGCCTCGAAGATAGTCCTGAAATAACCCCAACAAACAATAGTCAAGGCGGCGCCTCGCTCGATGCGAAGCGCCGCCTTATTTATATTGGACTAAATAATAATTAATCCCGATAACTACTTATTAATTCCCCGATAATTTCCGATTAATAGTTCAATCAAAGTTTTTTGTATTCTTCGTCGCTAACAGGCTCAAGCCATTCAGTCGTAGCATCCTCTCCGGGAACCGAAAATGCGAGATGAGCAAACCAACTGTCAGCAGCAGCACCGTGCCAGTGCTTCACGTTGGCGGGAATGTGGATAACAGTGCCGGGCAGAATCTCCACAGCGGGTTTCCCCTCTTCCTGATACCATCCTCGGCCGGCAACACCCACGAGCATCTGTCCACCTCCTTCCGAGGCCTTGTGGATATGCCAGTTGTTGCGGCATCCCGGCTCAAAAGTCACATTGGCAAAGGGTATCTGCCCGGTCGATACGGGCGCCAGATAGCTGTTGCCGGTAAAATACTTGGCGTAAGCCGTATTGGGCTCGCCTATAGGGAAAATCATGCTTCGGGCGAACTCGGCCTTGGCATCGTCGCCCTTGATGTCGTCGGCCCATACGTCTTTGGCCAGACGGAAAGCCGCCCAGGCCTTGGGCCATCCGGCGTAGAAAGCCACGTGGGTAATTATCTCAGCTGCCTCTGTGCGGGATATGCCGTTGGCTTTGGCATTCTGCAGATGATGCAGCAGCGAACTGTCGGTGATTCCCTGGGCAATGAGCGCAGTCATAGTAACCATACTGCGGTCGCGAAGTGAAAGAAGGTCGTTACGGCTCCAGACCTCACCGAAAAGAATGTCGTCGTTAAGGTGAGCGAACTCAGGAGCAAAATCGCCCAGAGCCGTGCGCCCGGCCGTCTGAACCACTTTCACTGCCGCCCGCTGTGGACGGGAAATTTCGTCGGAGCCAGTGGCGCCTTTTGAATCTTGGCCATACAATTGAAATTTAAAGTCAAAGCCGATAAAAGCAGCAACAACGAGCTATTGGTCTTCATCATTGTTCCTAAACGGTTTAGCAGGTTAAACAAACACGCACCCCCTGAATGCATTCGCTTCTCGGGCCGCAAATTCACTTATATTTGCCGCAAATTTACCCCTTTCCAGTCTATCCCACAAACCTCTATCCCCTCATTTCCTACCCAAAACTTCACTAAACATACTCTTGCGATTGTTTTTATAATAGAAATACCTAAATTTGTAAGCCGCCGGGCTTCGAAAAGTTCCGGCCACAGTCAATCCTATCCGCACAAGATGACCGAACACATCCATTATCCCACCGTCGACCTCATGGCCGACATGCGCTATCTCCGCCTCCTGAGCCGTTCCTTTCCCGACATCGCCTCGGCCAGCACAGAGGTAATCAATCTCGAAGCCATTCTCGACCTTCCCAAAGGCACGGAGCATTTCCTCACAGACCTCCACGGTGAGAGCGAAGCCTTCCAGCACGTGCTAAAAAACGCCTCCGGCACCGTAAAACGCAAGGTTACGGAAATTTTCGGCAATACTCTGCGCGACGCGGACCTGAAAGACCTGTGTACACTTATCTACTACCCGCACGAGAAACTCCGCCTTGTACGACAAAAGGAGACAGACATGACCGAATGGTATGAAATCACCCTCAACCGTCTGGTGAAAGTGGCACAGAACGTATCGTCGAAATACACACGATCCAAAGTAAACAAGGCTCTCCCGAAGGCTTTCAGCTATATTATCCAGGAACTCCTTCACGAGACGGCCGCAGACGCCAACAAACATGCCTACTTCAACCAGATTATCTCCACGATAATCGCCACACGGCGTGCCGACGACTTCATCATAGCCATGTGCGAACTCATACAGCGTCTTGCCATCGACAGCCTCCACATCGTGGGAGACATTTACGACCGCGGGCCCGGTGCTCACATCATCATGGACACACTCTGCAACTACCATAATGTCGACGTGCAGTGGGGCAACCACGATATTCTCTGGATGGGCGCATTTAGCGGCAACGACGCCTCAATAGCCAACGTGCTCCGCATCTCGCTGCGCTACGGCAACCTCGAAACCCTCGAAGAAGGCTACGGCGTGAACCTCCTCCCGCTGGCCACATTCGCCATGGACGTCTATGCCGAGGCCGATGTGACACCCTACATGCCCCGCATAAAATTCTCCAAACGAATCTACACCGACCGCGAAATCCACATCATGGCCCAGATGCACAAGGCCATCAGCGTGATTCAGTGGAAACTCGAAGGGCAGATAGTGAAGCGACGTCCCGACTTCGGCATGGACGACCGCCTGCTACTCGACAAAATAGACCGACAGAACGGCACCATAAAACTCGAGGGACAAACCTATCCGCTAACCGACACATTTTTTCCGACCGTCGACCCCGCCGATCCATACCGCCTCACCGACGCCGAGGCAAACATCGTCGCTGCCTTCCACAACAATTTCACAAACAGCGAAAAACTACAGAAGCACATCAACTTCCTCCTTCAGCACGGCTCGCTATACCTCTCGCGCAACAACAATCTGCTCTTCCACGCCTCGGTGCCTCTAAAAGCCGATGGCTCGTTCCTGGCAGTCAACGTCGCAGGAACCGCCTACAGCGGCAAGGCCCTCCTCGACCGACTGAACGCCCTCGTGCAGGCGGCCTGCGTGGCCGACGACGATCAGGACAACGCCTACGACGTCGACTACATGTGGTATCTATGGTGCGGACCCGACTCCCCGCTCTTCGACAAAGCAAAGATGGCCACATTCGAGCGCTACCTCATCGCCGACAAAAGCACCCATGAAGAGAAAAAAGGAAATTACTACGTGCTGAACGACAATCCGGCCGTATGCGACGCCATCCTCACCGAATTCGGACTGCCTACCGAAGGGTCCCATATAATTAACGGCCACGTGCCCGTGAAAATCCGCAAAGGCGAGCATCCCGTAAAAGCCGGAGGCAAACTCCTCGTAATCGACGGCGGATTCTCCAAAGCATACCAGACGGAGACCGGCATAGCGGGTTATACGCTCGTGTATCATTCCCGCGGCTTCCAGCTCGTGCAGCATGAGCCCTTCGAATCGCAGCAGAAAGCCATCGAAGACGGACAGGACATTATTTCCAACACAGTGTTGAGCGAATTCAAGGCCCATCGCCTCAAAGTGCGCGACACCGACAAAGGGCGCCAACTCGCCCGTCAGGTCGACGACCTTATGCGCCTTCTTGCCTGCTTCCGACGCGGTCTAATCAAGGAAAACGCCTGAAACCGCCCACCACATTCTCCCCTTTTTCCCTCTCACTCCCCGTTGCTCTACCCTTTTGCTTCTCACTCGCGCCCACTCGCGCCCGCATTTCCTTCAAAATTTCCACCCTCTGGATTTGCTCAAGTCAAAAAAACTTCATACCTTTGCAACGCAAAAGCAAGGTACCATGGCCGAGTGGTTAGGTAACGGTCTGCAAAACCGTCTACAGCGGTTCGATTCCGCTTGGTACCTCGAAGAATAGCCCGGACTTTCCGGGCTATTTCTTTATCCATTCTTTGTCACTTAATTATACACAACTTCCCGCATTGCAGACGTCTAATCGGCATTCTTAATCGGATACCGCGTGCACATGCACCATCATCAGTATAATGAGATATATTGCTGTCCGATAAAAATTTTTAGGCGATAAAAATAAGGGCTGATTCCATTTG
>UREH01000147.1 GCA_900546835.1 uncultured Porphyromonadaceae bacterium | reverse complement strand
GGCGGGAGCGATAGCACACTCCTCGTCGCTCTTGGAAGGAGCGATTTTGTATAGTAGCCCGCAGATTTCAAGTTTGTGGGTTGCGTCGTTAACCAATGTGATCGGCAACTCATAGTTAACGGCGATCTGATGTGGCGTAAGCGGAGAACGCTGTCTGAGATACCGGTCTACGGCGATTGTCATTACGGCAATGGTAAGCCGCCACTTGTAGTTATTGGAAATTCTGGCGATTTCGTTGTTGAAACTGAATTCAAAAATATTTTGCGAGGAAAAACAGACAACGGCTCCAGCCAGAGTAATAGTCCAGACAAGCTGCAGCCAGATAAGGAGCAACGGCAGAAAAGCAAACGACCCATAGATGGCATTGTAGCGTGTCACGTATATCTGACCGCTTACGAAAAGCCATTGTAGAACGGAGAATGCCGTTCCGGCCATCATACCGGCAAGGAAAGCGTTGCCGAAGCGCACACGGGTATTGGGAATAAGCATATAGCTGCCTGCAAAAAACAGCCATGTCATTACCAGCGACAGAAGGTCGAAAAGAACCTTAAGCAACGGACTGAAAAAGCCGGCCGGAAGGAGCGATGTCAGCGTCGAGGACATGAAAACCATTATACCGCTGGCACATATCATCAGAATCGGCAGAATCAGAACAATTGCCGTGTAGTCTGTAATCTTGCGCCATAGGCTGCGTCCCTGCTTGATGCCCCAAATCAGATTGAACACATCCTCCACACTTGTAATGAGCGAAATTAGAGTCCAGAGCAAAAAGAGAATGCCGACTCCGACAAAAATACCCTCCGACGACTGCGCCAGATAGGAGTCGACGAATGTGAATGCAGTGCTGAGGGCCTGTCGCTGAGCAGGAAAATGTTCAAAAAGCTGCGTCTGAAGCAGATTCTGGAAACCGAACCCACGACCGATGGCAAAAACGAGCGCCAATGCCGGCACAATGGCAAGAAGGGTCTGATACGTAAGCGACCCGGCGCGCAACTGTAACTCGCCATTCAAGAACGATCGAACCGAAAGATTGATTGTCTTTACAAGATTTACTCCGAATGTGTTTCGCGTGTCGGACCACACACCCCCCGTCACATAATTGTAGCTTCGGATCACAGCACCAAGAATCCGTTTGAAAAACGGCACCTTTTCTGCTGAATTTGGGGTAATAGAGTTCGGCATGCGTTCCATAATTCAAAATTATTAAAATAATCGCAACCGGCCAAATCCAAAAGGCCGGTTGCGTTAATCTGGGTTGAATAATAAATATTACTTCCGGCTTCGGAGCAGATAGCTGCGGTGGGGAGCGGCGATACCGGTAAGCCGGTGTTTCTTCACCTTGAATTCCTTTTTATAAACCTCGTCGAGATACGTGCCGTCGGGGAGCGATGTCGGAACATCTATATGCGAGGCTACTCCGGAAATATTTACGATGGCAGCGCCTTTCTTTCCACGATTGACTACCGCAACAGTGCCTTCCGGATTAAACTGCAGGTCCTCCTTTTGTCCCTTCATGGCCTGACGGAACTTATTGACAGCAACAACCTCGGGATGGAAAAACTCATCGTTGCCGCGCGCGCCAATCACATTGTCGCCCCAGTAGTTGGAACGCGTGGATCCCATCGGGCGACTGAAAAATAGGGGAGTTCCGTTCTGCCGAGCTGTCAGAAATACCCAACCCGTACGGATCTGGTCGTCGGAAAGGCCGGCGCTTTCGTGGGCATTACAATATGTGTCGTGGCTTTCAACCCACGTTGTGAGGAATTCCGGAGCGGCCTGATGACGCCAGTCGGCTATATCGAGACCATTGAAAGAGCCTTTGACCAGCGCATCGCGAAGCACATGCCCGTAGGCCGAAGCCGTCTGACCCATATAATCTGCATACTCGAGCTCCGGTACATTTTTGTCCTGAAGCACCTCGCCATATACAAAAAGCGAATCGAACGGAAGAGCGAGGGATAGCCCTTTGACGGCCTTACGGCCGGTTACGACATCCCAAAAATCGTTCTCTTTCACACCGGATGCCGCATCCACAGGATCGGAATGAACACCGATGTGCTTTGCAGTATCGTAGCGGAAACCGCGCACACCAAGACCGAGAAGGTCATTTACAAATTCAAGATAGTATTTCTGGAAATCCGGATTCTCTGTGTTTACATCCGGGAGCGAACCCATAGCCCAGAGCGTACATTGTTCGCGATTGTTGTAATCTTTGATTGGCGTAAGGCCGTTGGAATGGAACATCCTGTCGCGACCTCCAACTGCCTTGTAGAAATCGTCGGAGACAGCATCGACATCGAAAGCCGTATGGTTGGGAAGAACGTCGACAATCACTTTCACATTATATTTCGATGCAGAATCGAGCATCTGCTTCATTTCCTCGCGCGTTCCGACAATAGCGTTTCCTATCTTCCAGTCGGTAGGCTGATAATAGTAATACCACGAGCCGTCTTTACCTTGGTCATCGAAAATTTTGGTGATTTTTCCCTCGGGATTGAAATGCTGCTGCACAGGCGAAGTCTGAAGCATTGTGTAGCCGGCGTCTGCAATTCGCTTCATATTGTCGGCGATGGTGGGAAAATTCCAACTCCAGACATGTAGAATCGACCCTTCGTTGGTCGCGTCGGGATTATGTGTAATCCGGTCGGTGGCGTGGATAGCCGATACTCCGGCTACCAAAGCCAAAGATGCTAAAACAATTTTACGCATGGTAGAATTTAAAGGATGAAAAATAAGTAAGGCGCTGTAAAACATATAGGGGTGGCGGATGTATAGACATCCGTCTCCATTCGATACAAAATTAACGAATATTTCTAAATTGCGCAAATCTATTAATTATCAGCCATATTTGTAAGCAATCGGGTACTTATAGTGTACTTTATAAGTAGTTGGTGGAAAGTGACGACAAATGAATTTGGACGATTAATGCGGCGTTAGATATTCTTAACTGTGGTTGTTTGTCTCTTTTTACCCAATGGGCATTGTCAGATCGGGGAAGATGCTGGGCGTTCTTTACCAGCCTACTCATTCTCATTTCGCCGATTCGCTTGCTACAACGGAAAAAATAATCAAAATGCGTGATTTCCAAGTGAATTTTGTCAGAAGTAATCAAAAGCTATTTAGTGTATTATCAGTGTTTTTTTTAACTTTGCATGTGGATTGAGGCAACTCTCTCCAAGACATCGATAAAAAAGAAGCGTTATGCTTATCTTGTGAATTGGAAACGTAGGAACTTTCACAATTACACACAAGGGTAGCATAGTGGTTCTCACGCTATAGCGTGGGCTGCCATTTCTACATTCGTGTGTATAGGTTTCCTACGACCTCCAATTCAGAACGTGGCATTGCAGCTCCACGCTTCTGCGTTGTAAAAGGCTCAATTGGGACTAAAAGAGCCAATGGACAACCCAAATAACAACCTAAAATAGAATAACCATGAAAAGAATCTCAGCCACTTTAATGTTACTTTTCGTAGCCATTTGTATTATGGCACAAGAGCATCTTTCTTTCAAAGGTATTCCCATAGAGGGAAGCATGACAACATTCTGTCAAGAACTCAAAGCCAAAGGATTTACTTCAATTGGTCGTGATAAAAACTTAACGTTGTTTACAGGAAATTTCACTGGTCGTAAGGCTACGGTCGGGGTTACGGCAACAGATGACGGTAAAAATATTTTTGCCGTGGTCGTTTTCTTTGACCCAAGCGGAGAGTGGAATACTCTTGTTAATACCTACGACTATTACAAGAATCTATACACTCGTAAATATGGCGAGCCTACAATTTCAAAAGAAAACAATCCTGCACGTTCAGACTCAAATACAGCATTAATGGCTCAAGTACATGAGGGAACTGTAGTGTATGGCAGCGCATGGGAAGTGGCAGGTGGTGACATTCAGCTTTCAATAGAAATGACATCAGGTGTCTATGAGGGTATAGTGATGATACGCTACCGAGACTCTCAGAATGTTGAAGCCAAAATCAAAAATGATTTAGATGATATCTAAAAACAACGTTGTATGAATAGATTTGTATTGCCATTTCTGCCATTGCTTCTCTTGGTGATGATTGGATGCACCGATAACAAACCGAAATCAACGCCAAAAGAGGAAACAAAAGAGCAACTTATACAACCGTATGATATAGAACGATTCAAGCTCTTTCCCACGCAAAATATGTGGACGTTCATTAAACTTGACACTCAGACAGGACAGATGTGGCAAGTGCAATACAGTATCAAAGGTGATGAAGGGCGCTTTGAATATGACTTAAATCCCAATCCGCTTATCACAACTGGCAAGAAAGTCAATGGTCGTTTTGAACTTTATTCCACCCAGAACATCTATAATTTCATTCTCCTTGACAAAATAGACGGTAAAGTGTGGCAAGTTCAGTGGTCGTTTGATGAAGAAAACCGTGCTGTCGTACCTATTAACCGTGCTGCCCCAGCCACAATTTAGGCACGGAGATAGCCGAATTTATAACAGATTATAAAGATGGCTCTATTGCTCATTTTAGGTTCATGTATCGCTGCTATAGTTGTTGCCATAGTAGCAATACGCCTATTGTTAAATAAGAAGCAAAAAGAGTTATCTTTACAGGTAGAGAGCAGTACTCCTTTCCAAACTATCCATGAAAGCAGGGAAGAAACATTAAGACAAGATAAGGAATGTTTGTTCAAAGATATAGAGTCTGATTTGGAACAAACTTTTAACGGTCAGTACATAACATTCCGGGAAGCGAACCAGTTTACGGAATATTATACTGAGTTTTTTCATAAAGCAAAGGACTTTCTTAAACGACTTGAAACATTCCATGTCGAACCGTCAGAAACAATCACGGAATTTGTCTCTGATTTTGAGAACTTACAATGGCTTATAAAAAAAACATAACGACAGGTATATAAAAGAGGAACTTGACACCTATAAGGACTTTTTCGACCATTGTTTGAAATACCCATTGGACAAACAACAAAGACGCTCCATTGTTTCAGGCGAGGACAACTGTTTGGTTGTCAGCAGTGCGGGAAGCGGAAAGACTTCATCCATTGTGGGAAAAGTGATGTATCTGATCGACATCAAACATATCGAACCACAAAACATTCTCCTTATAAGCTATACCAACAAGGCCGCAGCCGAACTGACCGAGAGGATGGGTATCGAGGGCTTGCGTGGTTACACTTTCCATAAACTTGCCCTTGATATTATTGGACAAGTAACAGGTCAGAAACCGTCTATATACGCCAATACAGACGCACTGTTTTTGAAAATATATCAAAAGTTACTTAATGATGACAATTTCAGAAAGAGTGTGGTCGAATACTTCTTTGATTATCAGATTCAGGAACAGGATTGGGAACGGCAAAAGAATGAACGCCGACAGCAGCTTTCAGAACAAAAAGAAACACGTTTGAAAGCACAGTTCCCGGACATGGACGGAAAGACCGTTTATGTGCGAAGCGAACAGGAACAGAAAATATGCCTTGCGCTGTCGTTGCTTGGCGTGAAATTCAGATATGAGGAACCATACGAACATCCTTTGGCAGATGAAATGCACTCACAATACAAGCCGGATTTCTCCATTTATTATGAGCGAGACGGAGAAACGAAACGCATATATCTGGAACATTTCGGTGTGGACGAACACAGTCTCGTCCCGCTGTGGTTTGCCAAAGACAGAGG
>UREH01000146.1 GCA_900546835.1 uncultured Porphyromonadaceae bacterium | reverse complement strand
GGGAGATACTCCGGCGCCCCGGCTCACGTCGGGGCGCCGTTATGTGGTGGTGTTTCAGGGATTATTTCACAAATACTTTCTCGACTTTCGAGCCTGTGCGACGGATGTAGAGACCGCTGACGGGGTTTGCCACGCGGCGGCCCTGCAGGTCGTAGTACTCGGCGGGAGCGTCGGCGCCGGCCTCAGCCCCGATGCCTTCGATGCCGGTGAGCGTACCGTCGCCGTCGATGAAGAAGTTCACGTGGTTGAGCTCGTTGGCCAGCGCTGTGTCATCCTTGTGGAAGGCGGTGAACTTATAGTGACGGTTCTGATGATCGGCTATGGTCTTGTCGATTGTGATGGTATTGGTGCCGGTGGAAACCCAATCCTCGCTGTCGGCAAGGGGTTCGCCTGTAGTGTCCTGAGCCACGCGGGCGGGAGCTTTTGAAGCCTCCGAACCCCAGTGGTTGTTCCAGTTGTTGTTAATCTTCTTGTAGTGGAGGATGTAGTCCTCGCTGTCGATCTTCACCAGGATGTGATTGTCGTCTTCCTCAGCCACATAGACCTGCGGCCCGGCGGCTTTCACCCATTCGATCTCGAAGTATTCAACATAATGTGCGTTGGTGCACAGCAGGCAGAAAAATTGGCTGAGGTCGCCATCTTCGAAGGTATAGGTGATAGGTTCCGAAGTGCTTTGGGGAGTGGTGATCGATTCGAGATTAGTCTCACCGATCCGGCTTACTTCCGACCAAGCATAGTCGTGTCCGAAACCTGAGTTGCTGCCTGTGGACATGATCATCGAGTAGGGAGTCTCGTCGTTGCGGACAATCAGCATTTTTACACTCGGAGCGATTGTCTTGGAGTATTTCACGGTGATTGATTTGCATGCCATCCCGTTGGGATTGTCGGAAATGCCGAAACCGGGTTTTACGTCCTTGCTTCCGAAACCGGAGTTGTTGAGTGTCATACCGTCGGAGTTATATTTTGTGCAGATGGCATAGGTCACACCCGTTTCCTCGCTGGTGTATGTGTAGGTGTTGTAGGCATCGCTGGTGATTCCGAACGTAGTGCGGTCGATGTGCTCGGTCACGCTGGTTACGTTGGGATCGGTGACTTTCAGGGTGTAGGTGGCAGTGGTGGAGAGGTAGGTTTCGTCTGCAGCGCTTGTGGCGGTTATTACGGTTGTGCCCATGGCCAAAGGAGTCACCACACCGTCGGCGTCGATGGTTGCCACAGCCTCTTTCGAACTTGTGTATTCCACTTTCACACCGTGGTCGTTGGTGAGCACGGGCGATTCAAAGCTCTGGCCGATTACGGCCTCGTAGCTTTCAAGCGGCCATGCGATAGCGGGATTGTATTTTACAACGGTATAGGTGTCTGAAGCCACGAGGCTCGCGATGCCGTCAACTACAGCCACGGCTTTCACTGTGGTTTCGCCTACCGGGAGCAGAATGCCTTCGCCGGTGTATACATCGCCGGTTTCGGCGGTAGGTTCAGCGCTGTCGAGGGTATAGCGGATTTCTGCTGTCTGCGCCTCGGCAGTAAGTAGAACTTTGGCTCCCACATAGTATGCTCCGGCGGGAGCAGGTGCGCCGTCGACAGATATTGCAGGTGCGGTGGGAACTTCGTAAACGGTTACGCCGAATTTGAAAGTCTTCTCGTTCGTGCCGTCGGTGGCGGTAACGTTAACCTCGGCATTTTGGGTAGCGGTGTATTTGGCTTCCGCACCGTCGGTTTTGTCACCGTTCACGGTGATTGAGGTGGCGTTTTTGGCAGCGATGGCGAACTGGGTGCCTATGGGCACGTTTACGGTTTCCTCGGCTGTTACGGCGGTTGAACCGTAGCTTACAGCGATATCCTCAACCTCGGGCGAGCCGTATACAACTGTGATTGACTGCAGGTAGAAGCGGTATTTGCCTTTGTTGTTATTTTTGATTACGATTGTCTGGAGCAGGCTGCCATCAAGAGCGACTTCAACGTTATCAAAATCGGTTGCGTTTGAAATCGTGCCGGATGTTGCACCGTTCACGGTTACGGTAGTATTACTGTCGCCGGAGGCGTACTTTTTGCAGGAAAGTATAAGCTTTGTGGCCTTTACCTGATATCCCGATGCGATTTTGAGGGTGATGTTTCCCTGAGAGCTTTGGCCGTTGAAACGAATGCTGTTTTTATCTTCAGTTTTGGTGCCGCCATAATATACTGCGGTTGCGGCTGAAACGGGCGAGGCTTCGACATAATTCCGCGAATCGCTGGCAATAAATGTTGTGGCTTTAGTGCTGGTTTGGATTTGTGTAGCTCCGTTGGCGGAATTTGCAAATTTAATCGTGTACGATTCCTGCGCGTATACACCTATCGCACAGAGAACTGTACAAATTAAAATGAGTAGAAATTTTTTCATATCTGATGATAAATTATGTGTGATAAAGTGGATTCCGAGAAGAAAAGATGGCAAATAACACTGTGTTATGTCGAATTGTTAACCCATTGGCATGCAGACGTTAGGCCGATGGCTTGCGTCGGCATACAGTTATTGCAAAATTAAAATAGAAATTAGCACTTTTCCCCCCCCCATTCGTTAAGATTTGTTAAACTATGCTAAAAGGCTGATTTTTTGAGGCATGAGCCTTCGAGTGGCTACCATCCGGGAGCCATTTCAAGGCGTAAAGCCATGCGCGTAAGTAGGGTGCGAAAAAGAATCGCACCTCCTATCATCGCCATGTTAGGAGGTGCGTGCAAATGTATCGGGGGACTTATTCGGCGGGGGAGCAGTCCCAGTCGATTTCGAGGGGGTTGGAGGTCATGGACCAGATGAGGGGGAGGTCCGGACGGTCGACTACGAGGATGCGGGCACCTTCGGCAGGGTCGACGGCCTCAATCAGTCGGCCTAACGGACATTCCTTGGTGGCCGAATAGCCATCGGCTACATCAGATTCATAAGCCACACCGTTGCCGTCGGTGTCGATGCGGCGGAATTCCACGCCGGAGATTGTGGTGGAGCCGGCGCGCAGTAGCTCGAGCTGCCGGCGTGAGAGGATGCCGAAAGTGGCGTCGGCGGGGAGGGCGATGCGGTTGCCGTCTTCCGGCATGGTGTAGTCGAGCACGGTGCCTTCGGCTACGGCCTCGGGCGCCATAAGGTAGCACCCCTGCCACCAGCGGAGGTTGCGCTCGATGCCCCACGTAAGCAGCATTCCGCCGTTTTTAAGCGGCTGATACTCCATGCGGAAGCGGCGGCGCTGGCCGTGTAGGCGGTAGGTGGAGGTCACAATCGTGGGCTTCCCCTTGTATTCCTTTTTGGAGGGCATCGGGTCGAGACGCACCACCGGCTCGGCGCTGATTTCGGGCCGCTGACGGTCTACGCGTCCCATAGTGAGGCGCAGCTCGCCACCTTGTATCAGGTCGGCGTGGGAGAGGAAATGGTCGGGGAGCTCGCGGCCGTTGAGCGTGGCGCGCATCACGTGGGGTCGCTCCTCGGGCGCGAAGCCTTCGGCCACGATGCGCAGGCGTTTGCCGGCGCCGAGGTCTATTGCCGACTCCTCGACCATCGGGGCGTGAATAAGGTAAAGGTCGGTTGCGGCGTTGGGGTAGAGTCCGATCAGATGGCATACGAGCCACGACGACATGGCGCCGCTGTCGTCGTTGCCGGGGAGTCCGTCGGGGGCGTCGCTGAAGTGCGCCTTCACTATTTCGCGGGCGCGGTCGGAGCTGCGGTCGGCCCGGCCGATCCAGTGGTAGAGCGAGGGGGTGAGAAACGACGGCTCATTGTTTACGTTGTAGAACCCGCGGTCGAAAAATGTGTCGAGGCGCTTCTCGAACGCCTCCGGACCGCCGCAGGCCTCGATGAGCAGCGGCACGTCGTGGGGCATGCTCAGCGAATATTCCCAGGAGGATGCCTCGTAGAAGAACATCGACCACCAGGGAGTGTACCATGGGCCCTCGAACATGAGCGGATGATAGGAGAAGCGCGGCTGCTGCATGCTTGAGTGGCCGAAGGGGATGCTGTCGATCCACTGGCCCGAGGCGTCGCGCGGCATTATGAAGCCGCTCACGCCGGCCTGAGTGGCGTCTGGACGCCAGAGGTTGCGCCAGTTGTGGCTGCGGAGGTCGTATTTGTCGGCCACGGCGCGGAGAGAGTCGGCGCGGATGGCGTTTGGCTCGTTGGCCGCGAGATGTCGCGCCACCTGGGCGATGGCGAAGTCGCAGAGCGAATATTCCACAGTACGGTTGCCGGCGCGGTCGATACCGTGAGGCACATAGCCCAGACGTATATAGTCGGTCAGGCCTCCGCGGCCTTCGGCCTCGTGGCGCGCGCCGGGGTCGACCTCGCCGTCGACGAGCATCTGGCGCAGGGCGGCGTTATAGTCGATGGCGGAAAGTCCTTTGAGGCATGCGTCGGCGAGCACGATGTCGGCATTGGAGCCTCCCTGGGTGCGTCCGTTGGCATTGCCGCTGCGGGCGTCGGGCAAAAAGCCGTCGCGGTGGCCGATGTTGATTAGCGAGTTGACGATGTCGGCCTGGCGCTCGGGCGCTATGAGAGTGAGCAGCGGCGAAGATGTGCGATATGTGTCCCAGATGGCGTAGAAGTCATCGTAGTAGGGTATGCCCGGGTCTGTCCAGAGCGGATTCTCGCCGGTGCGGTCGGATGGCATCAGCATGGTATGGTATAGGCCGGTGTAGAGCATGCGGCGGATGCTGTCGGGGGTCGACTTGCCCAGCGAGATGCGGCCTATGGCATCATCCCATGCGGCGAGATTCGCCTCATAAAGCTGCTCGAAAGAGCGCCCGGAGGTCTGCGACAAAAGGTTCTCGCGGGCCTTTCGCTCGGAGAGGAAGGAGATGCCCACGCGCACGTTGAGGGTGTCGGTCCCCTCGGCGAAGCCAAGCAGGGCGCCGGTCTTGAGGCCGCGGTCGTACTGCTCGCGTGCCGTGGATATTTCGGCCGGATTCTCCGAGAAGGGTTTTGCAGTGAAGGTTGCCGTAGAGGCAAACGGGCGGTCGGCTTCGAGATAGAAATATACGGTATAAGCGGGGCCGTTGTTCCATCCGCCGCGAATGCGCGAATAGCCCTCCACGGCGTTGGAGCCCACGATAGCCACTTCACTGCCGACGAATTGCTGGGCCTCGCGGGCGTCGGGTGTCGGGGTCTCGCCGAGGAAGAATCCCGCGTCGACCATCAGCGCCGGCTCGGAGTCGGCGGGATAGGCGAAGCGGTAGACGGCCGCGCGCGGTGTGGCGGTGATTTCTGTGGTGATGCCCGAGCCGCTGAAGGTGGTGGCGTAGTAGCCGCAGCGAATGGTCTCGGACCGGCGCTGAGCGTGGTGCACGGCCGAGTCGAGCGGTCCGGAGAAGGGCTGGATGAGGATGTTGCCGTATTTGGGGCCTCCGCCCGTGCCGCTCACGTGGGTCTGGGCGAAACCGTCGACGCGCACGGGCATCGGAAGCCAGCCGCTGTTGGGGCCGGGCGTGCAGTCCGGACCGGGGCGCACCATGCCGAACGGCGTTGTGGGACCGATATATACGCGTCCGAGTCCTTCGGAGCCGATGCGAGGATCTACAAAGTCGGTGGGACGGGAGGCTCTGGCGCAGAGCGAGCATGCAGCGAATAGGATGGCTGCAAAAAATATCTTCATGGTAATCGATTGGTTGTCAAGGTTGATTCGCTATGGCAATCAGTGCGGCCGGAGCGCTCCGGCGGGGAGCCTCGAGGGGGTGAGGGTGAACGCCGGGGTGTCGGAGGTTTTCTTTTTGGCGTCGGACGTCTTTATCGCCTTAGCCGAGGAGGCCGCTTTGGAGGAGCCGGTGGCGCAGGCCGCCTGTGTGGCGGTGGGAC
>UREH01000145.1 GCA_900546835.1 uncultured Porphyromonadaceae bacterium | reverse complement strand
GTTCGGGCGATCGGGGGACGCGTATGCGCGGTGCAAAGTTAGGTATTTTTCCGTAATTTAGCGAAAAATTTCGGGGCCGTTCGCGCTGACGTGCTGACGGATTAACCCGTATGGAATAATTTTTACCATGAAAAGACTTATTGTAGCCGCATTGGCTGCATCGGCAGCGTGTGTAAGCGTGCTTTCCGCCCCCGGATAATTGACTGAAAAATATGTGTCTGAAAAACATCGGCCGCCTGTAACTTCATTTTGAAGCTTGCAGGCGGCCGATGTTAAATGAAAATTACAGCTGGAAAGCGAGTGGAGTTATTCCCACTCGATGGTGGCTGGCGGTTTGGAGGAGATGTCGTAGCATACGCGGTTTACGCCGCGCACGTGGTTGATTATCTTGTTGCTCACGTCGGCCAGAAAATCGTAGGGGAGGTGGGCCCAGTCGGCTGTCATGGCGTCGGTCGACGTCACGGCGCGCAGCGCCACGGCCTGCTCGTATGTGCGTTCGTCGCCCATTACGCCCACGCTCTGCACGGGCAGCAGAATAACTCCGGCCTGCCATACCTGGTCATACAGACCGCTGTCGCGTAGCTCCTGGATGAATATATGGTCGGCCTCCTGAAGTATGCGCACCTTCTCGGGCGTGATGTCGCCGAGAATACGCACGGCCAGACCCGGTCCGGGGAAGGGGTGACGCTTGATAAGATGCTCGGGCATCCCCAGCGCGCGGCCTACGGCACGTACCTCATCTTTAAACAGCAGGCGCAACGGCTCGCAGAGCTTCAGGTTCATCTTTTCGGGGAGGCCGCCCACGTTGTGGTGGCTCTTGATCGTGGTGCCCGTAATCGAAAGGCTCTCGATGCAGTCGGGGTAGATTGTGCCCTGCGCCAGCCAGCGCACGTCGGAAATCTTGTGCGCCTCGCGGTCAAACACGTCGATAAACCCCTTGCCGATAATCTTGCGCTTGCGCTCCGGCTCCTTCACTCCGGCCAGCCATCCGAAGAACTCCGCCGAAGCGTCGACGCCCACCACGTTGAGGCCAAGCCCCTCGTAGTCGCGGAGCACGTCGGCAAACTCGTTCTTGCGCAGCATCCCGTGGTCTACGAAGATGCAAGTCAGCCTGTCGCCGATGGCGCGGTTGAGAAGCACCGCCGCAACCGACGAATCTACACCGCCGCTCAGGCCGAGCACCACTTTGTCGTGGCCAAGCTGCTCGCGCAGAGCCTTCACCGTAGAGTCGATAAACGACTCCGCGCTCCAGTCGCGGCGCGAATGGCAGATGTCGGCTACGAAATTCTCAAGCAGCTGCATCCCGCAGAGCGAATGATACACCTCGGGATGGAACTGTACGCCCCACGTCTGCTCCCCCTCGATGCGGTAGGCGGCCACGTGCACCTTGTCGGTCGAGGCAATCACGCGAAACGAGTCGGGCACCGCCGTAATCGTGTCGCCGTGGCTCATCCATACCTGCGCCCCCGGCGCGATGCCCTTCAGCAGACGGTCTGCCTCGTCGACCTGCGTCAGCATGGCGCGGCCATACTCGCGTGTGCCCGCAGGCTCCACCGAGCCGCCGCTGCTCCACGCCATGAACTGCGCCCCGTAGCAGATACCGAGCACCGGGATGCGCCCACGAATGCCGTCGAGCTCCGCGCGGAAAGCCTTGTCGTCGTAGACCGAAAACGGCGATCCGCTGAGAATCACACCTATCACCGACGGATCGTCGGCGGGAAACTTATTGTAGGGAACGATTTCGCAATACGTATTGAGTTCGCGCACACGTCGGCCGATAAGCTGCGTAGTCTGCGAACCGAAATCGAGGATAATGATTTTCTCCTGCATGAAAGATGGTGGGGAAAAATTGAAATATCAGATTGAATTTTCGCTGCCGCAAAGTTAGCAAAATTTTCTCATTCATTATGTACAATCATCTTGTCAAGTCTAAGGTAAAATCAGCGACATCAAGATGTCTGCCAAATTTTATTCCAACCCCTTCAAACAATGACACCTGCTTGAACCCCATTTTCAGATGCATCTCACAGCTCGCTTTGTTTTCGGCGGTAATACAAGCCACCAGCACTTCATATCCACGTTTGCGACATTCATCAATAAGACGGCTAACCAGTATTTTCCCTATTCCTCTTCCACGATATTTGTCAGCAATATATACTGTCGTCTCAAGGGTCTTGCTATATGCAGCCCTCTCTTTCCAAGCATGGGCATAGCAATAGCCGCGGATTTTTCCGTCCTCCTCATACACGAAATATGGAAATGCCGGATAGATTGACGATATACGTCCACGCATCTCCTCTGCGGTTATCGGCTCGGTTTCAAACGTGGCAGTGCTGTTCACCACATAATCATTATATATTTCGGCGATTGCCTCGCAATCATCGCCATTTACACTCCTGATCATCTATGCTCTTGTTATCGGTAATATGGAATATGATGATTCCACTATGTAAAAATATCGTTTTCAAGGATATTTCCAATGAAGTGCTTAATCATCGGAGTCAATTCTTTTTATCACACGGCAAGGATTCCCGACGGCTATTGAATTTGCAGGTATGTCTCTCACAACTACGCTGCCGGCTTCTATCACCGAGTTGTGGCCTATGGTAATACCGGGGAGAATGGTCACGTTGCCGCCAATCCAAACACCGTCCCCGATGGTCACAGGCAATGCTATCGTATCGCAGATTGAACCTCCGGGTCTTTTTCTTTCCGGCATCCTCTCTGAGAGATGAACCGAATGGGTTGCCGTAAATATCTTGACATCGGGGGCAATCATCACATTGTTGCCTATGTTGATGCGGTTGTCGTCAAGGAATGTGCAGTTCATGTTCACTATCACCTTGTTGCCGAGATGGATATTCCTGCCATATTCGCAACGGAAATCAATGTCTATATAGACATCCTCACCGATGCTGCCGAACATTTCACGGTATATGCGCTGTTTCTCCTCGTTGTCGGCATAATCGGTTTTGCGGAGCTGTTGTAGCAACCGCTTGTTGCGCACCACCATCTCCGCTATTTCGGGCGATGAACCGTCAAATGGTTCTCCGGCCATACATTTCTCGTATTCTGTCATCTTCTCAAAAATTTTGGATATGTTTTTCTCTCAATATGCCCCGATATACACCGTCCTTGCATGTTTTTCCGGTGTCAAGGTAGCCTAAACTCTCATAGAATCTGTTGAGAAAATCGCTCTTGACCGAACAGTCAAGACGTATGTATTCCTTGTCGCTTTACAGACACCCCTTCAAGCCTCAACAGATATTCCTTGGCGTTCAAGCCGCCGCCATAGCCCATGAGGGTTTTGTCGCTCCCGATCACGCGGTGGCATGGGGCGAAGATTGACATGGCATTTGCGCCGTTTGCGTTTGCCACTGCCCGTACAGCCTTCGGCATGCCGATGTTCCTTGCCATCTCTCTGTATGATACTGTCTTACCGTATGGGATATTCAACAAATCGTTCCAAACCTTAATCTGAAAGTCTATCCCGACAAAAAGGAGCGGAACATCAAACACTTTTCGTTTCCCGGCAAAATACTCATCAAGTTGTGACATCGCCATTTCTATTACCGGCGACATCCCTTCCTCAAATTCCGCTTTAAGCATGCGCTTGAGCCTGTTGTCCACGAGTCCGCGATGTTTCTCTACCTGCCAGTCGCACAGACAGAGTTTTTCGCCATAGGAGCCGAGCATGAGGCCTCCGCATGGAGAATCATACCGGCTGATGATTATCTTATCCGTTCTCATTTCCAAAATTTCATCTTTTTTCAGTCCTCGCGGCTTAAAATAGTGACAATTTTTTCGAGGCGATTTACCTGCCCTTGTCAGCGTGAACGACACACTCTAAATTTGCGAAGTGAAATATCAACCGTGCTCGGCGTGTTTACAAGTAATATCAGTTAAAATCAGGTCTGTAAGAACGACAATGACATAATATAATGCGCAGTAAGCACCGCCTCCCGACCGTATCAAAACCTATGTGTTTATGTTGAAGTAATCGCCTCGACCGCACAGCACCAAAACCTCTAAATGCCCGAAACGATGAAGCAGCCTCACTCCTTGATGCAGCAGCCGATGGTAGATAATCCGACAAACACCCATGCCTAACGAGGTGGCCGAAATCCACGGCACAAAGGGCGGTCAACAACACGATACCTTCTTCCATGCGACCAAAGCCTCCCCATCACTCCGCCACCGCTTGAAACAACACACCCCGGACAAGCATCCGAGGTGCGCGATATGGGATGGAAGCCGTCATGGCCGAGACCTGAGGCTCGGTTTACGACAGCCCGGCGACGTGTCGCATCGCCATTAATCTTCAATCATATCATCTTCATCTGGTCGAATATCCTCAATTATGGCGTCTCTATGATAGCCATGTCGGATAAACGGATTAACGAAAATCAATTCTCTATACCATTCGCCTTCGTCATTCTTCTTGTTCTGCATTCGGAAGAAACCTCTCACAGGGATGTCATTGTCGTTAATAATTTTGCGGAACCATTTTGAATCCATAACGATAACTTCCTGGCCGAGTCGATTGATAACTTTCTTCTTCTCGACGTATTGAAGCGGAGTGTCGTCGATTTGTGTGAATACTCCCTGAGGGATTACAACGGTCTCGACTTTGACTAACTTCTTGACGGCTACATAAACAAATAGTGCATCGACGGAGAGGAGGATGCTCTTCAAGCGTTCCTCTTTGGAGCCGGAAAAAAGCATGTTATCCATCAGAACATTCTCGTTAATTTCGAGGGTCGTATGGTCATCGAAAACTTCTGCAGTCACGGCAAAATTGAACACGCTCTTGCCATCTTTCTCGGTGAAGTACCAGACATAAAGTTTGCCGCCACCGAATACGTAAACAATAGTCGAGTTGTTGTGGTAAAGGAGAATGCCGCATTCATCGGACTCGCCAAACTCTTCATAGAGTTTCTTTCTAAGTTTCCCAAAAGCGGGAGCAGATTTCTCCATGACCTTCTCGAAGGAAGGCATGACCAATTCAGGCAGCCCGAAGTCCGGCTTCTGCTTGCGTATCTCATTGAGATAGATAAGCTCGTCGTTTAGGGCTTGCTCATTGGCCGGTGTAGATAGTCTCGCCTTGACGAGATTGTCAGGTTCCTCTTCCGACTCCGGGTTGAGTAACCATGTAATGATAGCACGCTCCTTGATAATCATGACTTAACGAGACCTATGATTTCCACTTTGAGGCGAAGACCGAGAGATGTGGCAATCTTGTCGAGCATCTTCTTTTTGTCGCGGGTGGAGCTATGGGTCAAAATGAGCCAGCCACCGCCGACATCGAATTGAGCTTTGCCATACTTCGGGTCGCGAGTGTTGGAGATAATGGGGATTTTGCAAAACTTGACGCCGAGAGGACGGACACGATTGATGCCGATTTTCATGATGGCATCAATGAAGGTGTCCTTTGCTTTGCGTTTTTCGATAACGGTGCCGTCGTCGAAAGTCACACGGAGAAGAGTCTTGTCGGCAATGTTCTTCTTGACTGCTCGCTGAGGTCCGAGAGTGCGGTGTTCGGCCACCGGGTCGGGCTTAATCTCAACGACATCCTCGATGGCGTCGAGGAGGTTGCGCTTACGCGAGAGGCTAACCTTGAGCGGTGCCCCCGGAATATAGTCCACTACGAGCACAAGCTCACGTTGCACTTGCTGCAGAGCGGGCTCAATCTTCTCAGTCAAGAGCGGTAGAATGTCGCGCTTGATAATGTCCTCCTCGAGGGAGCGAAGCTGAGCTTCCTGCTCTTCGCTCAGTTCAAGGCCGAGACCCTTGAAGGTCTCGCGAGCCTTGTAAAGGTCACTTAGCTTGCC